>NZ_MCRJ01000003.1 GCF_001720135.1 Methylobrevis pamukkalensis | reverse complement strand
CTGAAATTCCCGCCGGTGCCCGAGACGGACGATGTATCGAGGTCGCCCGCATCGGGAATGCCACAGTGACGCAGGAATTCCCGGAAGTATCCTTCGGTGCCCAGACGCCGGATGCTTTCATAGGGAATGACCGTGACCGCGTCGGGCCCGAGAAACTCCACCAGCCGTTCTGCCACGGATGACCACGAGAGGTTGACCCGCTTCCAGTTTTCCCAGAACTCCGGGAAGGTCATGGTGCTTCCAAGCTGGATGAGCTGGACGTAGACGGATTCGACATAAGAGGACTGCTCGCGGGTGTAGAGAATGACGCGATAGTCTCCGCCAAGCCCGCACGTGCGGAAAAACCGGATTGCTTCCGGGGCCTGATCGTAAAAGCCGGGAGGTCTGACGAATTTCACGATGTCTTCGTTCGTGATGATCATGCGCGCGCGGCTGGAATGTTCAAGCCGTGCAATGTCGGACAGGGCCGCCTCCGAAGGCTCCTGCACGCCGCTTTCAAGATGGGCGTGCAGATCTTCGAAGAATGGCGTGGCCACGAGGTCGCGCCGCCGCACGATTTCGCAATCGGCCGTCTCGAAGGTTGCCCTGTTCGCGTTCATCAATGTCTGCAGGAGCGAGGACGCCGTCTTGTGGGCCCCGATATGAAAACAGACTTGCCGCATGTGCTTCACCGCCCCCACCGGACGACGTCCGGTCTTGCCTGCTCGCCATCCTAAAGGTTGAAGTCCGCCGACGCAGGATAAGTTTGCTCAAGGATCTTTTTCCGTTTCGGCAAGCCGCCGCTGAGGTTCCGCGACCCGCAGAGGCGACGGCGCGTCAGCCCTACCCCGCACTCGCCCCCGAAAACCGCCCCTCCAGCCGATACCGCCCGCCCGGATACACCAGCCGCGCGAGCGAGACCGGCGCCAATCCCGCGAATGTCCGGCGGTGGACGAGGAGGCAGGGGTCGGTGCGGGCGATGGCGAGGAGGCGGCATTCCCAGGGCTGAGGCAGCACGGCTTCCACCGCGTGTTCGGCGTGGCTGAGCGGGGCGACCGCCGAGAGGAAGGCGTTGGGCGTGGAGCGGACGAAATCCTGGGCGAGGTAGCCGGGCGCCTGCGCGGGCGCCACGTGGCGGTCTTCCAGTTGCACCGGCACGTCGTTCTCGCGGTGGACGATCAGCGAGTGGAACACCGGCGCGCCGAGGGCGAGGCCCAGCCGGTCGGCGATCTCCGGGGCGGCCGGGATCTCGGCGAGCGCGATCACCTCGCGCGGTGGTCATGGCCGCGGGCGCGGATCTCGTCGGCGATGTTGCGCACCTCCACCAGCGCCGAATGGCCCTTGGCGTCGGCCACGAAGGAGCCGGCGCCCTTGACCCGCACCACCAGCCCCTCGGCGGCGAGTTCCCGCAGCGCGCGGTTGGCGGTCATGCGCGAGACGCCGAATTCGGCGACGAGCTCGTTTTCCGACGGCACCCGCGTGCCGGCCGCCCAGTCGCCACGGGCGATCCGGTCGCGGATCTCGCGCTTCAGCCCCTGATAGAGCGGCTCGCCCGGCTCGCGCCCGTCCGAAGGTCCCGTCATCACGCTCGCCCATCCTCCAGTGTCCGGTTTGCCAACGGCAGGGCCGGCGCCCCGGCCTCGTCCTTCGAGACGGCCCTTGCGGGCCTCCTCAGGATGAGGCCTCCGGGACGTTCCGTTCCAGCCTCATCGGGATGAGGCCTCCGGTAATTCCTCGTTTCATTGCAGGCCGTTGCCCTTTCCCTCATCCTGAGGAGGCCCGCAAGGGCCGTCTCGAAGGACGAGGGAAAGCCCCGGCAGCGCGGCGGGACATGCCCATGACAGCCGGATAGACCACCCGGCGCGGAGAGGCCAGTGGGTTGCCGGGTCAGGCCCGGCAAAGACGAACGAGGGGCCGAGCCCGACACCCGCACCCCACCGTCTGTCAACCGCCGCCCAACCGACCTGCGACCTGCCGACTCCCGATCTGCCGCCACCCCCCGTTTGCCCCCTTGCGGCGCGGCAGCATTTCCGCCAAGTTGACTATACAACATTGCCAGAGGCCGCCGCCGATGTCCACGACCGCCGTCCGCCATCTCCATGCCCGCGACGCCCTCCTGCCCGAGGGCTGGGCCGAGGACGTGCGGGTCGGCGTTGACGCCGCCGGCCGCATCGCCGGCGTGGAGACGGGCGTTGCCGCAGCACCCGGCGACGACATCGCCGCGGGGCCGGTGGTGCCGGCCCTCGTCGATCTTCATTCCCATGCCTTCCAGCGCGCCATGGCCGGCCTTGCCGAAGTGGCCGGGCCGACCGAGGACAGCTTCTGGACCTGGCGCGAGGAGATGTACCGCATCGTCGGCCTCCTGTCGCCGCAGGACGCCGAGGCGGTGGCCGCCCGGCTCTATGTGGACATGCTGAAGGCCGGCTTTGCCCATATCTGCGAGTTCCACTATCTGCACCACGGCGCGGACGGCGCGCCCCATGCCGATCCGGCGGAAATGAGCCGGCGCATCCTCGCCGCCAAAGCCGCCGCCGGCATCGGCATGACGCTGCTGCCGGTGTTCTACGCCCACGGCAATTTCGGCGGCGCGGCGCCGAGCCCCGGCCAGCGCCGCTTTCTCCACGACCTGCCGGCCTTCCTCGCGCTGATGGAGACGCTTGGCCCCGCCTGCACTGCGGCCGGCGTGCGCCTCGGCGTCGCCCCGCATTCGCTGCGGGCGGCAACCATCGACGAGATCCGCGCGCTGCTCGCCGCGCTTCCCGCCGACATGCCGGTGCACATCCACGTGGCCGAGCAGCACCGCGAGGTGGACGACTGCCTCGCCTTCTGCGGCCGGCGGCCGGTGACCTATCTTTGCGACGAACTGCCCGTGGACCGGCGCTGGGTGCTGATCCACGCCACCCACATCAATGCAGAGGAAGTGGCCCGCATCGCGCAGAGCGGCGCCGTCGTCGGCCTGTGTCCGACCACGGAAGCGAGCCTCGGCGACGGCATCTTTCCGGCGACGGAGTTCCTTGGCCAGGGCGGGGTGTTCGGTGTGGGCACCGACAGCCACGTCTCCTTCAGCCCGGCCGAGGAACTGCGCCAGCTGGAATACAGCCAGCGCCTGCGCGACCAGCGGCGCGTGCGCGTCGTCACCGGCCCCGGCCGCTCCAACGGCCGCACGCTCTATGACACCGCGCTGGCCGGCGGCTGGCAGGCGGCGGGCGAGCGCGTGCATGGCCTGCGCGTCGGCGCGCCGGCCTCGCTGCTGGTGCTGGACGGCGAGGACGCCTTCCTTGCCGCCGCCCGCGGCGACACCCGGCTTGACCGCTGGATCTTCGCGCTCGGCGACCGCGCGGTGCGCGACGTGATGGTCGAAGGCGTCTGGCGCATCGCGGATCGTCGCCACGCGGACGACGCGGCGATCGACGCGGCGTTTGCGGCCGCCATCGCGCGCCTCTCCAACTGAGCGGAACACCCCGCCGCTCACCGGGATTTCCTGCCATGAAGACGCTCTACACCACGCCCGCCTTGCCACCCTCGACCCGCGCCTGCCGGGCCTCGGGGTGATCGAGGACGGGGCAATCCTCTCGGACGAGGGCCGCATCCTCTGGGTCGGCGAGGGCAACGACCCGCCGTCCATGGGCGGGGACGCGGTCGATCTCGTCGATCTGGAGGGCCGCTGGGTGACCCCCGGCCTGATCGACTGCCACACCCATCTCGTCCACGGCGGCGACCGCGCCCGCGAGTTCGAGCTGCGGCTGGCCGGCGCCAGCTACGAGGAGATTGCGCGGGCCGGCGGCGGCATCAACTCCACGGTGACGGCGACGCGGGCGGCGAGCGAGGACCAGCTTGTCGCCGCGGCCCTGCCCCGGCTCGACGCGCTCCTGGCCGAGGGCGTGACGACGGTCGAGATCAAGTCCGGCTACGGGCTGAGTCTGGACAGCGAACTTGCCATGCTGCGCGCCGCGCGCCGGCTTGGCACCGAGCGCGCGGTGGAGGTCGTCACCACCTGCCTTGCGGCCCATGCCCTGCCGCCGGAGTATCGCGCGGACCGCGCCGGCTATCTGCGCCTCGTCATCGACGAGATCCTGCCGGCGGCGGCGCGCGAGGGGCTGGCCGACGCGGTCGATGCCTTCATGGAGGGCATCGCCTTTTCGGGCGAGGAGACAGCGCAGGTGTTCGCGGCGGCCCGCAAGCTCGGCCTGCCGGTCAAGCTTCATGCCGATCAGCTCTCCAATCTCCACGGCGCGGCGCTCGCCGCCCGCTTCGGCGCGCTGTCGGTCGATCATCTCGAATACACGGACGCGGACGGCGTTGCGGCGATGGCCGCGGCCGGCTCGGTGGCGGTGATGCTGCCCGGCGCCTATTACACGATCCGCGAGACCCAGGCGCCGCCGATCGCCGCCTTCCGCGCGGCCGGCGTGCCGATGGCGGTCGCCACCGACTGCAACCCCGGCACCGCGCCGCTGACCTCGCTGCTGCTCGCCATGAACATGGCCGCAACCCTGTTCCGCATGACCGTCGACGAGGTCGTCGCCGGCGTCACCCGCGAGGCGGCGCGCGCGCTCGGCCGTCACCGCGATCTCGGCACGCTGGAGGACGGCAAGCACTGCGATATGGCGATCTGGGACATCGATCGGCCCGCCGAACTCGTCTACCGGATCGGCTTCAATCCGCTGCATGCGCGCGTGGTGCGCGGGCGGATGATCCGGCGCTGAACGTGCTCCACAATTATACCATCGCGCGTATGAACCGACCTCTCTCCGCCCTCACCCTGAGGAGGCCCGGAACGGGCCGTCTCGAAGGGCGGGGGGCGGCCTCGTCCTTCGAGACGGGCGCACGAGCGCCCTCCTCAGGATGAGGCCGACCGCGTCCGTTCATCGGCGCGGCGGTATTATGGCCCTTCCCGCCAGCCCTCCGCCTCGGCGGCATACTCACGGGCGAGACCCAGCACCCAGTCGCGAAAGTCGCGGCCGCCGGGCTTGTCCAGCGCCGCCCCGTCCCAGGCGAGGAAATACGGCTCCTCCAGGCGCAGCCGGTGTGGATGCACCACCGCCAGCGGCCGGCCGCAACCTCGCCGCCGATCATCGAGCATTGCGCCAGCACCACGCCGCGCCCGGCGATGGCCTCGTCGATTGCCTGCGCCGACAGGGAGAAGGTCAGCGCCATCTTCAGCGGCCCGGTGTCGATGCCGAGGCCGCGGAACCATTGCGACCAGCTCGGCGGCGATTTGAAATAAGGCTCCCAGTCGATGCCGAACAGCGGGCAGCGCAGGATGTCGCGCGGGTCGGAGAGCGGCGTCGTCCCGACGAGGCCGGGGGCGGCCACCGGCACCACCCAGTCGGTGAACAGGGCCGCGCTGCGCTCGTAACCGCTGACGCGGTCGCCGTAGGAGATGCGGAAGTCGACCGTGCCGTCGCCGAACACCGGCTCGCCCTCGGTGCCGTGCACGTGGACGAGACTGTCCGGGTGGGCGGCCTGCCAGTCGTAGAGCTTCGGCCCGAGCCAGCGCGCCGCCACCGACGACAGGGCGCTGACCGTGAGGTTGCCCGAGCGGCGGGCGCGGTCGATGTCGTCGCGGGCCTCGCGCAGTTCGGCGAAGGCGCCGGCGATGCGGCGGTGGAAGCGCCGGCCCCAGGTGGTGAGCGCGACGCCGCGCCCGGCCCGCTCCACCAGCTGCAGGCCGAGGTCCGCCTCCAGCAGGTGGATCTGCTGGGTGACGGCGCCGGGCGAGACGCCGAGCTCGCGCGCGGCCCCGCCGATGCTGCCGATGCGGCCGACGGCCTCGAAGGTCTGGAGCGAACGCAGCGGCGGCAGGCGCGAGACCATCTGTCCTCCTGAAGACGAGCCGTCACAATTTAGAACAGCTAAAATGAATCGCAATCGATTTCGGCTAGTCGCGAGGCCGGATCGGCCGCAGGATCCGGGAAAATCCCAAGGGAACGGCAATCCGGAGAGACACGATGTTCGTCAGGAACGCATGGTATGTCGCGGCCCTCGACCGCACGGTCGACCGCAGCCTGCGCCAGGTGCGCATGCTGGGCGAGAACGTGCTGCTCTACCGCCGGCAGGACGGCGTGGCGGTGGCGCTGGAAGACGCCTGCCCGCACCGCAAGCTGCCGCTGTCCATGGGCCGGCTGCTCGGCGACGAGGTGGAATGCGGCTATCACGGCCTGCGCTTCGACTGCGGCGGCGTCTGCACGCGGGTGCCCGGCGCCGAGAAGATCCCGCATGTGGCGCAGGTGAAGGCCTATCCGCTGGTCGAGCGCTACGGCTTCCTGTGGATCTGGATGGGCGACCGCGCGCTGGCCGACCCGGCGAAGATCTTCGAGGTGGAGCAGTGGGGCAACCCCGCCTGGGGCACCACGCTCGGCGACGAGATGACCGTCGACTGCAACTATCTCTACGTCTGCGACAACCTGCTCGACCCCTCGCATGTCGCCTGGGTGCACCAGTCGTCCTTCGGCAACGCCGCCTGCGAGGACATTCCGGTGCAGACCCGCAGCAACGCCAGGGGCAACGGCGTCGTGGTCTCGCGCTGGATGATGGACGTGGAGGTGGCGCCCTTCTACGCGCCCTTCGTGAAGTTTGCCGGCCACTGCGACCGGCTGCAGCACTACGAGGTGCGCTACCCGAGCCACGCGATCATCAAGGCGCTGTTCACCCCCGCCGGCACCGGCGGCGACGACAAGCCGCTGCATCCGGACGTGTTCCTGATGGACAGCTACAACTTCATGACCCCGATCGACGAGAAGCGGACGCGCTATTTCTGGTTCCAGATGCGCAACTTCGCGCCCGGCGACGAGGCGGTGTCGGAGAGCTTCTCCAAATCCGTGCGCTTTGCCTTCGAGGAAGACCGGGTGGTGCTCAACGCCGTCCAGATCGGCATGGACACCAAGACGAGCCCCAACCTCGACCTCAAGATCGACGCCGGCCCCCTGCGCTTCCGCAAGCACATCCGCGAACTGGTCGAGGCCGAGCGGCCGCTGGCGCAGGCGGCGGAATAGCGGCTGGGGTCCGATCGTTCTGATCGAGAGACTTCGGGAAGAGGAGAGGCCGCGCCCCCTCATCCGGCGCTGCGCGCCACCTTCTCCCCGTCGGGGAGAAGATTGGTGGTCGCCGTGAGCGATGTGTCTCCCCATTGGCACTGAACCTGCCGCGAGTGTCTTCTCCCCATCGGGGAGAAGGTGGCCCGAAGGGCCGGATGTGGGGGCCTGCCTCGCCTCCCGCCCTATTCCCCCATCCCCCTCCCAGCGAGCCCCGATGACCGCCCCCTCCCTCGCTGACGCCCTCGCCCACGCCATCGCGCCCGCCACGTGCTCACCGGCGATGCGGTCGCCGCGCTCGATCCCGGCTGGCATCCGGACAATCTCGCCGGCGGGCTGCTCGTGCAGCCGGGATCCACGGCAGAGGTCGCGGCCGTGGTCGAAATCGCCCGCGCCCACGGTGCCGCGATCGTGCCGCAGGGCGGGCGCACCGGGCTGGTCGGCGGCGGCATCACCCGGTCGGGCGAGATCGCGCTGTCGCTGTCGCGCATGAACCGCATTGTGCGGCTCGATCCGCTGGAGCGCACGGCGACGGTGGAGGCCGGGGCGATTCTCGAGACCGTCGCCGCGGAGGCCGCCCTCCACGGCCTCGAGATCGGCATCGATCTCGCCGCGCGCGGATCGGCGACGATCGGCGGGATGATCTCCACCAATGCCGGCGGCGTGCTCGCCCACCGCTACGGGGTGATGCGCCACCGGGTGCTCGGCCTCGAGGCGGTGATGCCGGATGGTTCCGTGCTGTCGGACCTGACCCGGATCGTCAAGGTCAGCGCCGGCTATGATCTCAAACACCTCCTGATCGGCGCGGAGGGCACGCTCGGTGTCGTCACCAGGGTGGTGCTGAAGCTGGAGCCGCTGCCGGCCGCGACCCTGACGGCGCTGTTCTCGCTGCCGTCCGTGGACGCCGTGCACCTCGCGGTCGATGCGGCGGGCCGGCTCGGGTCGGCGCGGCTGCGCATGGCCGAGGCGATGTGGAAGGGCTATTTCGACCTCACCTCCGCGGTGCAGGGCTGGCAGGACCCGGCCTATGACCATGCCGCGCCGCTGCATCTGGCGCTGATGATCGAGGGCGAGAGCCGCGCGGCGCTGGAGCCGGCGCTGCTTGCCGTGTTCGAGGCGGTGTCGGACGCCTTTCCGGGCGCCGGCGGTCTCGTCTCCTCGTCCGTGCGGCAGGACGCGGAGATCTGGCGGCTGCGCGAGGACACCGAGGCGGTCTACCGGCAATATCCGATGGCGCCGTCCTACGACGTGTCGCTGCCGCTGTCCGAGATCGAGGGCTATCTCGAAGAGCTTGGCGAGAGGCTTGGCGTCATCGATCCGGACCTCAGCCCCTTCGTCTTCGGCCATCTCGCCGACGGCAACCTGCATATCCTGATGAACCGTCCCGGACCGCTGGCCGAACTGCTTGCAAACGCGATCGACGCGGCGGTCTACCGCGGCCTCGGCGCGCGCGGCGGCTCGTTTTCCGCCGAGCACGGCGTCGGGTCGAAGCGGGTCGGTGCCCTTCGCGCCCACGGCGACCCGGTGAAGCTGGCGCTGATGGCGGCGCTCAAGGCCGTTGTCGATCCCGACAACCTGATGAACCCCGGCAAGGTCGTCGCCCCGGCGGCCGCAGATCCCGAAAGGATGCCCTCATGGACGACGTGAGACCCGCCAGCCGCCTCGTCGATACGGCCACCGTCGATGCCTTCCGCACCGATGGCGCCACGATCCTGCGCGGCGTCTTTGCCGACTGGGTGGCGCCGCTGCGCGAAGGCGTGGCGAAGCTGATGGCCAATCCCAGCCCGCGCGAGCGCAGCTACACGCCGAAGGACGGCAGCGCCCGCTTCTTCCAGGATCTCTGCAACTGGCAGGACATTGCCGAATTCGAGGCCTTCGTGCGCACCTCGCCGGCCGGCGAGATCGCCGCCGCGCTCATGGGCTCGACCACCGCCCGCTTCTTCCACGACCATGTGCTGGTCAAGGAGCCGGGCAATTCGATGGTGACGCCCTGGCACCAGGACATGCCCTATTACTGCGTCGGCGGCCGGCAGTCGGTGAGCTTCTGGATCCCGCTCGATCCGGTCGCCCGCGCCACCACCCTCGAATGCGTCGCCGGCACCCACGCCAGCGGGCTCGACCATCGGCCCGAGCGCTTCGACGGCACGCCGCTCTACGAGAACGACCCCCGCGCCGCCGTGCCCGACATCGACGCCGACCGCGACGCCTGGCGCATCCTCGGCTGGGCGCTGGAGCCGGGCGACGCCGTCGCCTTCACTTCCGCACCCTGCACGGCGCCCCGGCCAACACCTCGTCCTCGCGGCGGCGGGTGTTTTCCGCCCGCTGGGTCGGCGACGATGCGGTGTTCGTCGACCGCGGCGGCAAGGGCTCGCCGTCCTTCGCCCATCTCACGCTGAAGACCGGCGAGCCACTGGACGGCCCGGATTTCCCGGTGGCCTGGAGGGGCTAGATCGCGATCACCACCGACGTCACCGGACGGGAGCAGCACATCAGCAGGAAGCCCTCTTCCGGCGGATCGAGCGGCTCCTCGAAATAGGTGATCTCGCCGGAGACCAGCGTCTGCCGGCAGGTGTTGCAGATGCCGCCCCGGCAGCTGAAGGGCGGCGTCAGCCCCTGCTCCTCGGCAAAATCGAGCAGGGACTCGCACTCCGGGTCCCACGGCGCCTCGATGCCCGCCTTGGAAAAGGTGACCGTGATCTCATCGCTCATCGCGTCGCTCCTGTCGTCTGCGCCGTCATGCTGTCTCCGGTCTTACCCGGATACGCCGGGCAGGTCGATGCCGGCGGCCGCGACCAGCGCGCCGGAGGCAACCAGCGCGATCGCCGCTTCCATGTCCGGGTGGAAATGCCGGTCCTCGTCCAGATGCGGAACCCTGGCCCGGATCAGCGCGCGCACCGCCTCCAGCGCCGGGCTGCTGGAAAGCGGCGCGTGGAAGTCGCAGCCCTGGGCCGCGGCCAGCGCCTCGATGGCGACGACGGCGCGCAGGTTCGTCGCCATCTCGCGCAGGCGGCGGGCGCCATGGGCGGCCATCGACACGTGGTCCTCCTGGTTGGCGGAGGTCGGGATCGAATCGACGCTGGCCGGGAAGGCACGGGTCTTGTTTTCCGACACGAGCGCCGCCGCGGTCACCTGCGGGATCATGAAGCCGGAGTTGAGCCCGGGCCTCGGCGTCAGGAAGGCCGGCAGGCCGGACAGCGCCGGATCGACCAGCATCGCGGTGCGCCGCTCCGACAGGGAGCCTATCTCGCAGATCGCCATGGCGATCATGTCGGCGGCAAAGGCGACCGGCTCGGCGTGGAAGTTGCCGCCCGACAGCGCGTCGCCCTCGTCGGTGAAGATCAGCGGGTTGTCGGAAACGCCGTTGGCCTCGGTCGCCAGCGTCTCGGCCGCCTGGCGCAGCACGGTCAGCACCGCGCCCATCACCTGCGGCTGGCAGCGCAGGCAGTAGGGATCCTGCACCCGCTCGTCGTTTTCCAGATGCGAGACGCGGATGGCGCTGCCGGCCATCAGCGTCCGCAGCGCCGCCGCCGTCTCGGACTGGCCGGCATGGCGGCGGACGGCGTGGATGCGCGGATCGAAGGGCGCGTCGGAGCCGCGCGCGGCGTCGGTGGAGAGCGCGCCGGCGACGAGGGCGGCCCGGAAGGCGTCCTCGGCGTCGAACAGGCCGGCAAGGGCGAAGGCGGTGGAGAACTGGGTGCCGTTGAGAAGGGCGAGCCCTTCCTTCGGCCCGAGCACGGCCGGCGACAGGTTGGCGGCCGCCAGCGCGTCGGCGGCGGGGCGGCGCCCGTCCGGCGTGTCGGCCTCGCCGACGCCGATCATCACCGCCGTCATGTGCGACAGCGGCGCCAGATCGCCCGAGGCGCCGACGGAGCCCTGCGCCGGGATCACCGGGATCACGTCGCGGGCGAGCATGGCACCGAGCAGTTCGACCGTCTCCGGCCGCACGCCCGAATAGCCCTGGGCAAGGCTCGCGAGCTTCAGCGCCATCATCAGCCGCACGACGCGCGCGGGCAGGCCTCGCCGGTGCCGGCGGCATGGCTGAGCACGATGTTGCGCTGGAGCGTCTCGAGGTCGACGGCGTCGATGCGCACGCTGGCGAGCTTCCCGAAGCCGGTGTTGATGCCGTAGACCGGCGCGCCCTTCTCGACGATGGCGGCCACCGTCGCCGCCGCCCGTTCCACCGGCCCGCGCCAGCCCTCGGCGAGCGCAGCGTCGGCGCCGTGAAGGATCGCGCGCCAGGTCGCGAGCGGAACGTGGCCGGGTTCGAGCGCGAGAACCGTCATCGAAGGCTCCATCCATGGACATGAATATGTCTATACAAAATGGAAGAGCGCACGGGAGGTGTCAACGGAAAAGCGTGGAATGCGCCTGTCAGAAAGTGCCCGACAGATCGTGATCGCCGGACCGCGATCAGCTCCCGCCGGTCGCCGCTTCCATCAGCGCGATCGCCTCGGGGCTGTCCCATTCCGCCGGGCCGTGCATGACGCCGAGCTGGCAGCCGCCGGGGGCGACGACGAGCGTCGTCGGCAGGCCGAAGGCCAGGCCCTCGGCCTTCAGGTCGTTGAAGATCTTCATGCGCGGATCGCGCCAGGCGCCGAGATTGTCGACGCCGATCTCGTCGAGGAAGGCCTGCGCCTTGGCGTAGTCGCCGGTGTCGAGGTTGATGGCGACCACGCCCGCCTTGTCGCCGAGCGCGTCGGCCATGCGCGAGATCGCCGGCATCTCGGCGCGGCAAGGGGCGCACCAGGTGGCCCAGAGATTGACGAACAGCGGCTTGTCGGCAAGGGCGGCCAGCGACACGGGCACGCCGTCGGCCCCCATGACGGTGAGAGCGGCGAGCGACATCGGCCGTTCGGCGGGCAGGAAGGCGGCGACCTCGCCGCGCGCCAGCGGCCGCAGGGCCTCGGCCGCGGCCACGGCCGGCGCGCAATCGACGCCGTCGCCGTTGCCAGCGACCTCTCCGCTCACGTATACCGCGCCGATACCGGCGAAAAGGCCCGCCACCGCTGCGAGACCCACCCAGGCGATCACCCGGCGACGCACTGCCTTGTCTGCCATCTCGTCTCTTTTCTGTTCCCGGAGCCCGGACCATGAGCAACCGTATGTGGGGTGGCCGTTTCACCGAAGGCCCCGACGCCATCATGGAGGAGATCAACGCCTCCATCGACTACGACCGGAAGCTCTACGCCCAGGATATCGCCGGCTCGCTCGCCCATGCGGCGATGCTCGAGAAGGCCGGCGTCCTCACCGCCGCGGATGTCGAGGCAATCACATCGGGCCTTGCCCAAGTCAAGAACGAGATCGAGACCGGCCGCTTCACGTTCTCGCGAGCCCTCGAGGACATCCACATGAACGTGGAGGCCCGGCTGAAGGAGATCATCGGCGAGCCGGCCGGCCGGCTGCACACCGCCCGTTCGCGCAACGACCAGGTGGCGACCGACTTCAAGCTCTGGGTGCGCGACACCACCGACCAGCTGATCGTCCAGATCGGCGGGCTGATGAAAGCGCTGCTTGCCCGCGCGGGCGAGCATGCCGACACCGTGATGCCGGGCTTCACCCATCTGCAGTCGGCCCAGCCGGTGACCTTCGGCCACCACATGATGGCCTATGTGGAGATGTTCGAGCGCGACCGCAGCCGGCTGGTGGATGCCCGCCGCCGCCTCAACGAATGCCCGCTCGGCGCCGCGGCCCTCGCCGGCACCTCGTTCCCGATCGACCGGGAGATGACGGCGGCCGCCCTCGGCTTCGACCGGCCGACCGCCAATTCGCTCGACAGCGTGTCCGACCGCGACTTCGCGCTGGAGGTGATGGCGGCGGCGGCAATCGCGGCGGTGCACCTGTCGCGGCTGGCGGAGGAGATCGTGATCTGGTCGTCGGCGCAGTTCCGCTTCGTCCGGCTGTCCGACCGCTTCTCCACCGGCTCGTCGATCATGCCGCAGAAGCGCAATCCGGACGCCGCCGAACTGGTGCGCGCCAAGTCCGGCCGGATCATCGGCGACCTCAACGGCCTCCTGATCGTGATGAAGGGCCTGCCGCTCGCCTATTCCAAGGACATGCAGGAAGACAAGGAGCAGACCTTCGACTGCCTGCAGAGCTTCTCGCTGGTGATCGCGGCGATGACCGGCATGATCGCCGACATGACCGTGAACGAGGCGGCGATGCGGGCCGCGGCCGGCTCGGGCTTTTCCACCGCCACGGACCTTGCCGACTGGCTGGTGCGCGCCGGCGGCGTGCCGTTCCGCGACGCCCACCACATCACCGGCCGGATCGTGGCGATCGCCGCCGACCGCGGCATCGAGCTGGCCGACGTGCCGCTGGCCGACATGCAGGCGGTGGATCGGCGGATCACGGACGCGGTGTTCGAGGTGCTCACCGTCGATGATTCGGTGAGAAGCCGCACCAGCTACGGCGGCACGGCGCCGGGCAACGTCCGGGCCATGGTGGCACGCTGGCAGGCCCGGCTTTCGGGGACATGACAACGGGTTGAAGGCAGGCGCCTCGTGTGCGGCGCCCCCTCACCCTGTCCCTGCCGGCCTCGGGTCGCGTGCCCCTCGGCGTTCGACCTTCGGTCTCACCCCCGATGGGGCGAGGGGACGCCGGATTGGAACGGCTTTCGCAAGACGGCCTTCCGTTTCGGCGAGAGGTCGCGCGGACGGCGCCCTGCCCTTCTTCGTCCCCTCTCCCCGCCGGGACGAGACCTCTCCTCAGCCCAGCTTTTCCTTGAAGAAGGCGATGGTGCGCTCCCAGGCCAGCGTTGCCGCCGCCTCGTCGTAGCGCGGGGTCGTGTCGTTGTGGAAGCCGTGGTTGACGCCCTCGTAGATGTGGGCGGTGTAGGTCTTGCCCGCGGCCTTCAGCGCTTCCTCATAGGGCGGCCAGCCCTCGTTGATCCGGGTGTCGAGCCCGGCATAGTGGAGGAGCAGCGGCGCCTCGATCTTCGGCACCTCGGCCACCGGCGCCTGGCGTCCGTAGAAGGGCACGCTCGCGGCGAGCTTCGGATAGGCCACGGCGAGCGCGTTGCACACGCCGCCGCCGTAGCAGAAGCCGACGCAGCCGATCCTGTCCGTCGTCGCCTCATGGGCGTCGAGGAATTCGTAGGCGGCGAAGAAATCCTCCATCAGTTTGGCCGGATCGAGCTTGGCCTGCATCTCGCGGCCGGCGTCGTCGTTGCCGGGATAGCCGCCGGCCGGCGTCAGGCCGTCGGGCGCGAGCGCCACGAAGCCGGCGACCGCCGTGCGGCGCGCGACATCCTCGATATAGGGGTTGAGGCCGCGGTTCTCGTGGATGACCACCACGCCGGGCAGCTTGCCGGCGGCATCCGCCGGCCGCACCAGCAGGGCATTGATCGTGCCGTGGCCCTCCGGCGAGGGATAGGTGATCCGCTCGGAAACGATGCGCGGATCGTCGGGCGCGACCTGCATCGCCAGCGCATAGGTCGGCTTCAGCATGTCGAGCAGGGCGAGCGCGGTGACGCCGCCGACGGCGAACTTGCCGGCCCGCTCCAGGAATTCGCGCTTGGAGATCAGGCCATGGGCATAGCCGTCGTAGATCTCGAGCAGCTCCTGCGGAAAGTCGCTCGCCTTCATGCGGGTCATGATGTCCTCCCTGGCCGTCCGCGCGATCCTCCGCACCCGGGACAACGGGCGGATGGACCCGCGAACTTCGGGCCAAGGAGACAACAGCGGTGCATCACCGGCAAGACGAAGGGGGCCGGGAGAGCCCGGCACCCGGCCAACCCCTTGACGGACAACGGCTTGCCGGCCATCAACAATCGGTGATGCGGACGATCCCTCGCCGCCTCGCGGCCCGCACAGCGCTATCCCCAAAGCCCGGGGCCTGTGCTATGGAGCGGCAGAGCCTTCCTCCGCTCCTGCCGTCACGGCAGGGCGGGTTCCCGCAGGACAGTCAGGATCGACATGGCGATGACCGCGACCCGCCCCTCCTCGCGCGCCCTGCGGGCGCTGATCCTGCTGCCGCTGGCAGCAGCCCTGCTTGTTGCCGGATGCGGCCGGCGTGGCGCCCTGCAGCCGCCGGGCAGCGAGGAACGCCAGCTGGAAACGCCGTCGCTGATCACCGCGCCGCTCGGGCGCAGCGCACCGGACGACGCGCCGGACGAGAAGGCGCCGGACAAGCCCTTCGTGCTGGACCCGCTGTTGTAAGGATGGATGCCGGGCCCGCGGCGGGCCTGCGTCAGAGCCGCGACGAGGATCAGGCGTCGTCGGACTGGCGCTGGGCTTCCTTCGCCGCCTTGGCGAACTTGCGGGTCACCCGGTCACGCTTCAGCTTGGAAATGTGGTCGATGAACAGCACGCCGTTGAGGTGATCGATCTCGTGCTGGATGCAGGTCGAGAGCAGGCCGTCGGCCTCGATCTCGCGGGGCTCGCCGTTGCGATCGAGGAAGGTGACGCGCACCGCGGCCGGGCGCTCCACATCCTCGAAGAAATCGGGGATCGACAGGCAGCCCTCCTGGTAGACACTCGTCTCTTCCGACGACCACACGATCTGCGGATTGACCAGCACCATCGGCGCCGGCTCGTCCTCCTCGCGGGCGACGTCGAGCACGACCACCCGGCGCATCACGCCGATCTGGCAGGCGGCAAGGCCGATGCCGGGCGCATCATACATGGTGTCGAGCATGTCGTCGGCAAGCGCCCGCACCTCGTCGTCGACGACGGCAACGGGGTCGCAGGGCTTGCGCAGCAGCGGATCGGGCAGGATGACGAGCGGGCGTATGGTCATTGCGCTCAAATATGGGATCGCCCGGTTCCGGTCAACTGGTGGCCGCGCCGCGGAAACCGGCGCTCCACCGTCATTGCGCGCGCCTGCCGTTCTTTTTATGTTCCGGCCGCGCGGCGGTCATGCTAGATCTCGGCGATGTCCGACCTTCTCGCCCGATTCCGCGCCGCCGATCCGGAGCTTCTTCTCGCCGCGGCCCTCGGCCTCGGCCTGCTGATCCTCGTCTATGGCCTCGGCCGCGCAGGACGCGGCCGGGCGCTGGCCGACAGCGAGGCGCGGATCGGCGAGCTGATGCGGCTCCAGAGCGAGATGACCGGCCGGATGCAGACCATGGCCGAGATCTTCTCCACCCGGCAGGGCGACCTTGCCCGTGCGCTCGGCGAGCGGATCGACGGGCTCGCCCACAAGGTCGGCGGCAACATGGCCGAGACGACCCGGGCGACCGGCGAGCAGCTGTCGCGCCTCCACGAGCGGATGGCGGTGATCGACCGGGCGCAGACGGTGATGGCCGATCTCGCCGGCGAGGTGATGGAACTGCAGGGCATTCTCGCCGACAAGCAGCTGCGCGGCGCCTTCGGCCAGGGGCGGATGGAGGCGATCGTCGCCGACGCGCTGCCGCTCGGCGGCTACAGCTTCCAGGCAACGCTGTCCAACGGCACCCGGCCCGACTGTCTCGTGTTCCTGCCCGGCGGCGCCCCGGCGCTGGCGGTCGACGCCAAGTTTCCGCTGGAGGCCTTCGAGCGGCGGCGGGCGGCCCGCGACGAGGAAAGCCGGCACACCGCCGGCATCCAGGCCAGGCGCGACCTTGCCAAGCATGTGGGCGACATCCGCCAGCGCTATTTCATCCCCGGCGAGACCTTCGACACCGCCTTCCTGTTCGTGCCCTCGGAAGCGATCTTCGCCGACATCCACGAGCATTTTGCCGACGTCGTCGACAAGGCGACGCGGCTCAGGGTGCTGATCGTCTCGCCCTCGCTGCTGATGCTGTCGATCCAGGTGGTGCAGTCGGTGCTGCGCGACACGCGGATGAAGGAGCAGGCCCACCTGATCCGCACCGAGGTCAGCCATCTCTTGGACGACGTCGGCCGCCTGCGCGAGCGCTGCCTCAACCTGCAGAAGCATTTCGGGCAGGCGACCGGCGATCTCGACCAGATCCTGATCTCGTCGGAGAAGATTTCCCGCCGCGGCGGGCGGATCGACGCGCTCGGCTTCGAGGATGCCGGCCGGGATCAGGGACAGGATCGTGGCCCCGACCGCAGCCAGGATCGCGGCCAGCCGGTTTCCGCGCGCGCGGCGGGCTGATATCACATCGCCATGACCTGCCCGCATCGCCGGGCGATTCCCCACATCCAGCCTGCGAGACCCCCGGCATGACGATGCTCCTCGCCCTTCGCGGCGTCACCATCGAGACCTGGCGCGACGCGCTTGCCGCCGCCGCGCCCGACCTGCCCGTCGTGGTGGCCGGCGAAGCCTGCGACCCGGCGACGATCCGTTACGCCCTCGTCTGGAAGCCCCAGCCGGGCCTGCTCGCCGACCTGCCGAACCTTCAGGCGATCTTCTCGCTCGGCGCCGGCGTCGACCATCTGATGGGCGACCCGACGTTGCCCGGGGCGCCCGTCGTGCGCGTGGTCGATCCGGATCTCACCGGCCGGATGACCGAATGGGTGGTGCTGCAGGTGCTGATGCATCACCGCCGCCAGCGCCTCTACGACCGCCAGCAGCGCGACCGGGTCTGGCGCGACCTGTCGCAGCCCGCCGCCCGCGAGATCCGGGTGGGCGTGATGGGCCTCGGCGTGCTCGGCCTCGATGCGGCGAAGGCGCTGATGGCGCTGGGCTTCGACGTCGCCGGCTGGAGCCGGACGGTCAAGGGCGAGCTCGACTTTCCGGCCTTCCACGGCGAGGCCGGCCTCGACCTGTTCCTTGCCCGCACCGACATCCTCGTCGTGCTGCTGCCGCTGACGCCGGACACGCGCGGCCTCCTCGACGGCGCGCTGCTTGCCAAGCTCGCGCAGGGCGGACGCCTCGGCGGACCGGTGCTGATCAACGCCGGGCGCGGCGGACTGCAGGTGGAGACGGACATTCTCGCGGCCCTGCAGGCGGGCACTCTCGTCGGCGGCAGCCTCGACGTGTTCCAGACCGAACCGCTGCCGGCCGACAGCCCGCTGTGGGCCGACGACCGGCTGGTGATCACCCCGCATGTGGCCGCCGAAAGCGACCCGATGGCGATCGGCCGCTATGTCGCCAGCCAGATCGCCGGCTTCGAGCGCGGCGAGCCGTTGCAGAATGTCGTGGACCGCAGCCGAGGCTACTGACGCCTCACCCGCTCATTGCCCGATGGGGGCGCCGGGGATCCGGCGCACGCCCGCGAGCGGTACGCCGGCGGCGGCGATGCGCGCGACGCCGGCCTGCAGCGGCTCGCTGACGGTGAGCATGTGGTGGCCGTTGGCGTGGACCATGCGGCCGTTGCCCTCGGCAATGGCGATATGGCCCTTCCAGTGCAGCAGATCGCCGCGGCGCAGCGCGGCAAGATCGCCGGGCTCGACCGCCTCGCCGAGGCCGGACGCCTGCATGTCGCTGTCGCGCGGCGCGGGCACGCCGGCCCGCGCCAGCGCCAACTGCACGAGGCCGGAACAGTCGAGACCGAAGGCGGTGCGCCCGCCCCAGAGATAGGGCGTGCCGGCGAGCCCCGTCGCCACGGCGACGAAATCGGGCTGCGGCGGCGCGCCGACGGTCTCCAGATGGGTCAGCACCACAGCCCCGCCGTCGGGGAGAATGCCGTAGTCGAGATCGCGGACGCGGCGGGTGCCGATCACGGCGAGCGCGGCGCCGAGCGGCAGCAGGTCGCCGCGCGGCAGCTTCATGTCGGGGCCGGGATAGACGAAGGTGCTGGCGACCGCGACCCGGTGGGTCGGGGCCGGATCGGCCGGGCCGAGCGCCTCGGCGGGCAGCCAGCCGACGTAGCCGTCGATCTCCGCCTGTCCCCAGGCCCAGCCTTCGGCGTTGACGTCGTAGACGGTGAAGGGCTCGCCGCGCACCATCTGGGTGTCGATGCCCTTGTCGGAGCGCGGCTCGGGCCGCAGGTCGACGACCGGCGCCACGATCCGCCGCGCCGTGCCCTCCACGTAGCGGGGCGCCTCGACGAGGCCGCGCAGTTTTTCGGCGGCGAGATCGGCGCGCGCGGGGTGATCCGTCGATCGAACTTGGTCATCTCGGCAACTCCCTGCCCCGGGCGACCACGAGATCGCCGAGCTGTTCCACGAACAGTGCGCCCGCGACCGTGCGCTGGACGACGACATTGCGCCGGTCGCTCTCGTCGCGCCGACGCGAGACGAGCCCGGCGCGGCCCATGGTGTCAAGCGCCCGGGTGATCGCCGGCTTGGTCACGGCCAGCTTGGCCGCAAGGCCGCGCACCGTATGGGGCGGCGGCTCCAGATAGATGGTCAGGAGGATCGCCGTCTGGCGCGCGGTGAGGTCGGTCACGTCGTCACGCACGAGATCGAGCGTCACGTCGTGCCACAACTTCAGCGCCTGGCTGGGACGCATCTCCACCCTGCGGCTCCTCCTCCTGCGGCCGGCGGACCTCCGCGACCGGACGCCGAGCATAACCGCATCTTCGTTTCGGAGCCGTTATTGTTTTTCCAACCGTGATGCCGCCCGCGACGAACCGGGAATTTCTTCCCGATTCGTGATCGATCTGCGTGATGTTGCCGATTGACGGTTTCCTGCGCGCCCCCCATATTCCGGCCATGCGCCTTACCCAGCAGACCAACTACGCCATCCGCCTTCTCATCTACTGCGCGGCCTCCGATGGGCGGCCGTCGAAGGTGGGCGACATCGCGTCGACCTTCGGCATCTCCGAACTTCATCTGTTCAAGATCCTGAAGGTTCTGGTCGACGGCGGTTTCGTGGAGACGATCCGCGGTCGCAAGGGCGGCGTGCTGCTGGCCAAGCCGCCGCAGGACATCACCGTCGGGCAGGTGGTGCGGGTGACCGAAGAGAATTTCACCCTCACCGACTGTTTCGACGAGTCCAAGCAGGACTGTCCGCTGATCTCGGCCTGCGACTACAACCAGATCCTGCATCAGGCGCTGGCGGCCTTCCTTGCGGTGCTCGACACCAAGACGATCGCCGACCTGTCGGAGGCCCGGCCGGACATCCGCTTCCTGCTGGATCTGCCGATGCAGGCGGTCGCGGTCAACTGACCGCAGCCGCCCGACGCGGCAGGGTCGCGCGAGGATGACTTGACCTCGGCTTATTGTTGCGCATAACATTCAGCATTCCCTCGCCGGAGCCTTGACCTCCGGAAGACGGAGAGTTGTGATGATGAAACCTGGCTTCGGGCGGCCCGCCGCCCTCTCACGTGCCCGCGACGGCCGCGCTGCCGGTCCTGTCGCCGCCCTCGCCCCGATCCGTTCGGGTGCGCGCGCATGATCGTCTGTCACTGCAATGTCATCTCCCGCGACGATCTGGAGCGCACGGTCGACGAGCTGCTCGCCGAAGATCCGTTGCGCATGCTGACGCCCGGCCTCGTCTACATGACGATGGGCAAGCGCGGCCGCTGCTGCGGCTGCTTCCCCAATGCGATCGCCGTGATCAACCGCTACGTCGACTTCTGCCGCGAGCGGGACGATCTTGCCCGCCATCGTCGCGAGCATCCGCAGGGCGTGCCGCACGAAGTGGCGCAGCCGGTTCCCGCCCGGGCCCGCCGCATCGGCTGAGACCGGTGCAACGGGCCCTGTGACGGTCGTGCCGCCCCGTGATCTGAACCCCGTCGCCGTCCGGATCGGGAGGGCCGCGGGGATTTGGTCGTTTGCGCCGTGCGATTTTTTTCGCGGCCACGCGCGACCTCCTGCCCCTGCCGGGCAGACGTGCAAGGCGGCTCCCCCGGTCATCCTCCCTCGCATTTCGCCTGATTCCGGCCCATTCGCGTCCGGGTTCGTGCCGACCAGGCACGGACCGGCGTCGCCGTGCGTCGCCCCAACTTAGAATCACTCCAGAAACACCTCTTTCGGATCGTTCCGGAGTGGGCTAGATCAGGAGTGCGAGCCGTCGTGACCGGCTCCGGCCGGGGGTACGGCCACCCATTTCCCCCGATCCAGACGCAGCTCCGTCCGGAGGCCTGCGGAGGGACGACATCATCCGCCGCCGGCGCGGTTTGCCCGGCGTGCGGCCAAAGACATGAAATCTGGCAACCAGACTTGCGGAGAATGCCATGAAAGGCTCGGAAAACGTCATCGCCCGCCTCAACGAGGCCCTGTTCCTCGAACTCGGCGCGGTCAACCAGTACTGGCTCCACTACCGGCTTCTCGAGGACTGGGGCTTCCTGAAGCTCGCCAAGAAGGAGCGCGCCGAGTCGATCGAGGAGATGCAGCACGCCGACAAGATCATCGCGCGCATCATCTTCCTCGACGGGCATCCCAACCTGCAGACCCTGTCGCCGCTGCGCATCGGCCAGAACATCAAGGAGATCCTCGAGTGCGATCTGGCCGGCGAGTATGACGCCCGCGCGTCCTATTCCAAGTCGCGCGAGATCTGCCGCGAGGAGGGCGACTTCGTGACGATGGCGCTGTTCGAGGGACTCCTGGCGGACGAGGAAGGCCACATCGACTTCCTCGAGACCCAGCTCGGCCTGCTCGAGAAGCTCGGCGTGGAACGCTACGGCCTGCTCAACGCCGTCTCGGCCGACGAAGCCGAGTGATCCGGGCAAACTGATCCGGCCGCATGATCGGATTTCGCCGCATCCCGTTGCCGGATGCGGCGAAATCGGCGGATGGCATTGCCTTTGCGCGGCTTTGGACGCACATAGAGCGGATGCACTCCGTAAGCACCGCGCGCGTGTCGGCGCGGCCCATGGCGGTTCCCGCAGCCGGTCCCGAACGCCCCGCGGCGCGCACGGCCAGCGCGGGCACGCCAGCCGGAGTGCCGGACCAGACACTGCGGGACGGGCCGGTGTGATCACCCAGAAGGCGAAATACGCGTTCAAGGCGCTGCTGTATCTCTGCAAGGCGGATGGCCGCGAACCCGCCCAGGTCGAGGACATCGCCGGACGCACCGGCATTCCGCGCAAGTTCCTCGAACACATCCTCCTGAACCTGAAGCACAGCGGCCTGATCGCCAGCCGGCGCGGCCGCAACGGCGGCTACATCCTGATCAAGGATCCGGCCGAGGTGTCCCTCGGCCAGGTGCTCAGGATGATCGACGGGCCGATCGCGCCGCTGCCCTGCCTGTCGAAGACCGCCTACCGCCCCTGCCCCGACTGCGCCGACGAGCCGGCCTGCGCGATCCGCAAGGTGTTCGGCGACATCTACGCAGCGACGCTGCTGTCGATGGAAGGCGTCACCCTCGCCGATCTGGTGCGCAGCGACCGGCTGCTGGACCTCGACGGTCCCGGCCTCGAGGCGCTGGCCGCCAAGGCGTGAGCGGCCATCGGCCTGTCATGCGATCTTCCTATCGTACCGTCTCGTCATACCGTCACCGGCACTGCCGCCGCCGGACGCAAGGCGGTTGATCGCGTCTCCCGTCCCCGATACCCCTTGGGGTCCGAGACCCATTTGGACAAGATCGGCGCGCGGACCGGCATGGCGCCGGGCGCGCAACGACAGGCGAAGGAAGCCCCATGAAGGTCGATGGCGTTCCCACCCGCACGATCTGGCTCGAACCGGACGGCTGGGCCGTGCGGATCATCGACCAGACCCGGTTTCCGCACCGCTTCGAGACGGTGCGGCTGGAGACCGTCGAGGATGCCGCCCGGGCGATCCGCGACATGCAGGTGCGCGGGGCGCCGCTGATCGGCGCCACGGCCGCCTACGGCATGTGCCTTGCCGCCTATGCCGACCCGGCCGAGCCCTGGCTGACCGACTGCCACGAACTGCTGCTGTCCACCCGGCCGACCGCGGTCAACCTGCGCTGGGCGCTGGGCGAGATGATGCTCACCCTGCGCCGCCACAGCCTGCGCGACCGGACGACCGCCGCCTATGCGCGCGCCGCGGCGCTCTGCGACGAGGATGTCGAGATCAACCGGGCGATCGGCCGCAACGGCCTGGCGCTGATCGCGGAGATCGCCGCCGCCAAGGCCGACGGCGCGCCGGTCAACATCCTCACCCACTGCAACGCCGGGTGGCTCGCCACCGTCGACTGGGGCACCGCCACCGCGCCGATCTACATGGCCCACGACGCCGGGCTCAACGTCCACGTCTGGGTCGACGAGACCCGGCCGCGCAACCAGGGCGCCGCCCTCACCGCCTGGGAACTCGGCCGGCACGGCGTGCCGCACACGGTGATCCCCGACAACACCGGCGGCCACCTGATGCAGCACGGGCTGGTCGACATGGTGATCGTCGGCACCGACCGCACCACGGCCAGCGGCGACGTCTGCAACAAGATCGGCACCTATCTGAAGGCGCTGGCCGCGCAGGACAACGGCGTGCCCTTCTATGTCGCCCTGCCCTCGCCGACCATCGACTTCACCATTGCCGACGGTCTCGCCGAGATCCCGATCGAGCAGCGCGCGCCGGAGGAGGTGACCCGGATCACCGGCCGCACCGCCAGCGGACGGATCGAGACGGTGACGATCGTGCCGGAGGGCTCGCCGGCCGCCAACTATGCCTTCGACGTCACGCCGGCCCGGCTGGTGACCGGCCTGATCACCGAGCGCGGCGTGATCCGCGCCAGCCGCGAGGCGATCGAGGAAACGTTCGGCGCGGCCCGGCGCGAGGCCGGCGCCTGAGGGCAGCCCGCCGGTCACAATCTTTCGGTTCAGGCTTCACCGGATCCCGTCAGGCAACGACGCCCGGCCGGAACCGGCGCAGCGCCAGCCAGCCCGACACCACGAAGCCGGCCAGCACCAGGCCCTGCGCCACGGCGAAGGGCGGCTCGGCGCCGGTGGGCGCCAGCGCGTTCAGCGCCGGCAGTTTCTGGAAGGCCTGCACCACCAGCACGAAGACGTTGAGGTAGAGCGCTGACAGTGCGGTCGCGACGTAGATTACCCGCCAGCGGCCGGAGAGCCGCCGGACATAGAGCGCGTAGCAGGCGAGCGCCAGCAGCACCATCGAGATCACGCCGAAGCCGAGGGCCGGCGTGAACACGCTGATGGGAAACAGGAAACCGGTGAGGCTGGTCAGCACCGTCAGGCCGAGGAAGCTTGCCACGAGGCGGCGGCGATGCCGGCCGGCGAGAAGATCGGCCAGCACGACGAGGCCGGCGACGATGGCAGCGAGACTGATGAGGACGTGCAGGGTGGTGAATGCGGCGCTGCTGAAGAACATGAGCCTGACCCTCCGCCATGGGAAGACGGAAAATCTACGCCTGAATCGCACATCTGACGACTCTTTGTTCCCGAGAGGAAACAATCGCCCGATCCGCGACGGCAAAGGGCAGCCCCAAAGCCTGTTCAGCACTCCACGAGGTTGACCGCGAGACCGCCGAGCGAGGTCTCCTTGTATTTCGACTGCATGTCGAGGCCGGTCTGGCGCATGGTGGCGATCACCTTGTCGAGCGAGACGATGTGCTGGCCGTCGCCGTGCAGGGCGAGCGAGGCGGCGTTGATCGCCTTGATGCCGCCGAAGGCATTGCGCTCGATGCAGGGGATCTGGACGAGGCCGCCGACCGGGTCGCAGGTCATGCCGAGGTGATGCTCCATGCCGATCTCGGCGGCATTCTCGATCTGGGCGTTGCTGCCGCCGAGCGCCGCAGCGAGACCCGCCGCCGCCATGGAACAGGCCACCCCGACCTCGCCCTGGCAGCCGACCTCGGCGCCGGAGATCGAGGCGTTCATCTTGAACAGACCGCCGATGGCGGTCGCCGTCAGCAGGAAGGTGCGCAGGCCGGCCGCATCGGCGCCTTCGCAGAAGTCGCGGTAGTAGCGCAGCACCGCCGGCACCACGCCGGCCGCGCCGTTGGTGGGCGCGGTGACGACCCGGCCGCCGGCGGCATTCTCCTCGTTGACGGCGATGGCGAACACCGAGACATAGTCCATCGGCTCGTGGGCGCGCTTGAGGTTGCGCCCGCGTCCGGCCTCGACCTTCTCGTGGATCCGCCGGGCCCGGCGCTTGACCGACAGCCCGCCCGGCAGTTCGCCCTCGGCCGCGAGGCCGCGGTCGACGCACAGCATCATGGTGTCGATCACCCGGGCGAGATGGGTCTCGATCTCGTCGGCCGGCCGCAGGGCCAGTTCGTTGGCCATGACCATCGCGGCGATCGAGAGGCCGCTCGCCTCGCCGAACTCCAGCAGTTGCCGGCCGGAGCGGAAATCATAGGGGACTGCCACCGCGCTGGCGGGCGGCGGCGCGCCGACCTCGTCCTCGGGCACGACGAAGCCGCCGCCGACGGAGCACCAGCGCTCGCCGAGCAGCGTGTTGCCGGCGGCATCGAACGCGGTGAAGGCCAGCGTGTTGGGATGCTTCAGGCACTCGGTCACCCCGTCGAAGACGAGGTGGGTGCCTTCGACGAAGGGCACGCCCGGCCCGTTGCCGAGCCGCAGCCGGCCGCGCGACGCGATCTCGGCAACGATGGCGTCGGCCCGGTCCGGATCGACCG
This sequence comes from Methylobrevis pamukkalensis, assembly GCF_001720135.1. GTDB lineage: Bacteria > Pseudomonadota > Alphaproteobacteria > Rhizobiales > Pleomorphomonadaceae > Methylobrevis > Methylobrevis pamukkalensis. The sequence goes on along the minus strand of NZ_MCRJ01000003.1, from coordinate 43,481 downwards.
TCTCGGGCAGTTCGCCGGCAAGTCCGAGGATCACCGCCTTGTCCGTGGCATGGCCGCGCCCGGTCCAGGCGAGCGAGCCGAACAGGTCGACGCGGACGGAGGCGACCTCGCCCATCACCCCGGCGTCGGCCAGATGCACGACGAAGGCATGGGCGGCCTTCATCGGGCCGACCGTGTGCGACGACGACGGGCCGATGCCGATCTTGAACAACTCGAAGACGCTGATCACCGGCCGCTCCCTGTTGCGGACGCCGCCGCGGCGCCGGGCGGGCGCCGATCCGGCCGGACGACCCTCTTGCAGAGAGAAGTCCGAACCCGGCCAAGTCTACCTGCATCCAGCCGACGCGATCCTTGTCGAATTCCGACGGCGGGGCAAGCGCGGCGCCAAAAGCGGCTGGAATGATGCGGATGCCGGGGTGTCACGCGGTGGCGAGCGGCGTGCGCGCCAGCATCGCCTCCAGCATGGCGGTGATCCGCTGCCGCTGCTCGGGCGCAGCGGATAGGTGTCGAACAGTTCCAGCGAGCACATGCCCTCCACGGCGAGGAAGGCGATCAGCGACAGGTCGGGATCGCGATCGCCGGCAATCTTCTCGAACAGGCCGCGGTAATAGTCCCGCAGCGGATCGAGAAGTTCCGGCTGCTCGGCGATCACCGCGAGCAGGCCCGCCGGCGGCGGCCCTTCCTTCTGGCAGATCGCATCGGACGCGGCCACATGGGCGCGGGCATGGGCATTGGGGCCGGCCTCGCCGATCCGCGCACGGGCATCGGCGCATTCCTGCGTCATGCGCTGGACGTATTCGCCGATCATCGCCCGGAGCAGTTCGCACTTGGTCGGAAAATTGTAGAGCAGGCCGCCCTTGGAGATCTCGGCGCGCTCGGCGACGGCGTCGAGCGACAGCCGGGCCGCGCCCTCGCAGCGGACGAGGTCTTCCGCCGCCGTGACGATGCGGCTGCGTGAACTCGGACGTCCCCTGGTCTTTCCCATCGGCCGATCAACCTCGCTCGTTGCCACGCATCCACCGGGATGGCCCGGGAGACGCCTCCGACCCGCGGCCGTGGCGGGGTCGGCGTGTCATGTTGCACAGCAGCAACATCCGTAAGATCACCCACACCCCCTGAAAAAGGGGCGTTGACATAACCGTCTGCACGGTAAAGAAATAGGCTCACATGTCAAGGGGAACCATGCGGGGCACCCCTGCGCGCGGGCCATTTTTCACTGTATATCGAGCCATTCCGGCACATGTGGGCGCAGACTGCCCGCAGATAGACAGCAATTCCCGCGAAACGTTCACCGATCACGCGAGGCGGAGCCGAGTGTAATGGTCAAGAGATTGATTATCGCCATCATTCTGATCGCGATCGTTTGCGGCGGCATCGTCGGCTTCAACTTCTTCCGCTCGATGATGATCGACGATTTCTTTGCGAACATGCAGGCGCCGACCGTCACGGTCTCGTCCGTGGACGTCGTCGCCGAGACCTGGACGCCCGGTATCGACGCCATCGGCACGGTGTCGGCCGACAAGGGCGTCGACGTTTCGGCCGAGACCGGCGGCGTCGTCAAGCAGATCGAGTTCAAGGCCAACGACCGCGTCGAGGCGGGTCAGCTGCTGGTGCAGATCGACAGCGCCATCGAGGAGGCGAACCTGATTGCCGCCCAGGCCGCCGTCACCCGCGACCAGCAGGCGCTCGACCGCGCCGCCGAACTGACACGGCGCGGCATCAGCTCGGCCGCCGATCTGGAAAACGCCCAGGCGGCGCTCGACGCCTCGCGCTCGCAGCTCCAGAGCCTGCAGGCGACCCTTGACCAGAAGAGCATCGAGGCGCCGTTCGGCGGCACGATCGGCATTCCGAAGATCGACATCGGCGAGTTCGTCAGCGCCGGCACCATGATCGCGACCCTGCAGGACCTCGAGACGATGAAGGTCGACTTCACCGTGCCCGAGCAGCGGCTCGGCGAGATCGTCATCGGCCAGACGGTGCGCTTCGGGCTGATTGCCGACGAGATGTCCTACGAGGGCGAGATCACCGGCATCGATCCGAAGATCGACCCGGCCTCGCGCCTCGTCTCGGTGCAGGCCCGGCTCGACAACTCCGACGGCAAGCTGCGCCCCGGCCAGTTCATCTTCGCCCGGGTGATGATGCCGGTCGAGAACGAGGTGATCGCCCTGCCGCAGACCGCGGTGACGACCAGCCTCTACGGCTCCTACGTCTACGTGATCAAGGAACAGCCGGCCAAGGAAGAGGGCGGCGACGCGGGCCTTTCGGTCGAGCAGGTCTTCGTCCAGACCGGCCGGCGCTCGGGCCCGGAAATCGAGATCGTCACCGGCCTCAAGGCCGGCGAGAAGGTGGTCACGGCCGGGCAGAACCGCCTGTCCAACGGCACGCTCGTCGTGATCGACAACACGATCGACCCGACGAAGACCGCGGGCGTCGGGAGCGATTCATGAACTTTTCCGAGATCTTCATCCGGCGACCGGTCCTTTCGACGGTCGTCAGCCTGATGATCCTGCTCCTCGGCGTGCAGGGCATCTTCAACATGTCGATCCGCCAGTATCCGGAGGTCGAGGAGACGGTCGTCACCGTCACGACCACCTATCCCGCGCCGGCGCCGACCTGATCCAGGGCTTCATCACCACGCCGATGGCGAAAGCCGTCGCCTCCTCCGAGGCGTCGACTACATCACCTCGACCAGCCGTCCGTCGACCTCGATCGTGCAGGTGCACATGCGCCTCAACACCGATCCGGATTCGGCGATGACCGAGGTGATCTCCAAGGTGCAGCAGGTGCGCGGCGAACTGCCGGAGGATGCCGAGGATCCGGTGATCCAGAAGGGCACCGGCCAGCAGTTCGCGCTGATGTACCTGTCGCTGCAGAGCGACGTGATGACGCCGCAGCAGCTGACCGAGTTCATCACCCGCGTGGTGCAGCCGCGCTTTGCCACCGTGCCGGGCGTCGCCGAGGCGCAGGTGCTGGGCGGGCAGGATTTCGCCATGCGGGTCTGGATCGACCCGACGCGGCTCGCCTCCCGCGAGGTGACCGCGGCCGACGTGTTCACGGCGATCAGCGGCTCGAACTTCCTCTCGGCGCCGGGCAAGACCAAGAACAGCTTCGTCGCCTATGCGATCGAGACCCAGACGACGCTGCAGACGCCCGAGGCCTTCGGCGCCCTGCCGATCCGCTCCAACGGCGACGAGGTGGTGCGTCTGCGCGATGTCGCCAACATCGAGCTCGCCGCCGAATCCGACGAGGTCAAGGTCCGCTTCAACGGCAAGGAGGGCGTGTTCATCGGCATCCTCGCCTCGCCGTCCGCCAATCCGCTCGACACCGCCGCGGCGGTGACCGAGGCGGTGCCGCGGATCCAGGCGGACATGCCGCGCGGCACCAACATCCAGATCGTCTATGATTCGACCAAGTTCATCACCGCGTCGATCGAGGAGGTGTTCAAGACGATCGGCGAGGCGGTGGTGATCGTCATCGTGGTCATCCTCCTGTTCCTCGGCTCGTTCCGCTCGGTGCTGATCCCGATCGCGACCATTCCCCTGTCGCTGATCGGCGTCTGCTTCCTGCTCTATGCGCTCGGCTATTCGCTGAACACGCTGACATTGCTCGCCATGGTGCTGGCGATCGGCCTCGTCGTCGACGACGCGATCGTGGTGGTGGAAAACATCCACCGCCACATCGAGGAGGGCAAGCGGCCGATCCCGGCGGCGATCATCGGCATGCGCGAGATCTTCGGCCCGGTGGTGGCGATGACCGTCACGCTGGCCGCGGTCTACGCGCCGATCGCCTTCACGCAAGGGTTGACCGGCTCGCTGTTCCGCGAGTTCGCGGTGGCGCTGGCCGGCGCGGTGATCATCTCCGGCTTCGTCGCGGTGACGCTGTCGCCGATGATGGCCGGCCGCCTGCTCACCCACGGCGGCAGCCGCTTCCAGAGCTATGTGGACGGCAAGTTCGAGAAGCTCGCCAACTGGTACGGCCGGCGGCTCGAGGGATCGCTGGACTACCGGCCGGTGACGCTGCTGGTGGTCGTCGCCCTGCTCGCCACCACCGGCTTCATGTTCGTCAACACCACGACGGAACTGGCGCCGGAAGAGGACCAGGGCTTCATGTTCGGCGTGGTCACCGGGCCGCAATATGCGACCTCGGACTACACGTCGATGTATGTCGACCAGATCCAGGGTCCGCTCGTCGAGGACATCGCGGAGATCGAGGCGCGCTTTGCCATCACCGGTGCCGATGCCGGCAATCAGGGCTTTGCCGGCTTCGGCCTCAAGGAATGGTCCGAGCGCGAGCGCAGCCAGGCCGCGGTGATGCAGGAGATCCAGGGCCGGCTCACGAAGAACGCGGGCCTCGACGCCTTCGTCTTCGCCCCGCCGACCCTGCCGGGCTCCGGCGGCGGCCTGCCGGTGCAGTATGTGGTGCAGTCGACCAACGCCCCGGAGCGGGTGTTCGAGATCGCCGAGGAGATCAAGCAGAAGGCCCAGGCCTCCGGCAAGTTCATCATCGTCCAGAATTCGGTGTCCTTCGAGGCGCCGAAGGTGCGGGTGCTGATCGACCGCGACCGCGCCGCCTCGCTCGGCGTCGCGGTGAGCGAGATCGGCACGACGCTGAACCTTCTGGTCGGCGGCGGCTCGATCTCCAAGTTCGACCGCGACTCGCGCTCCTACGACATCATCACCCAGGTGCCGCAGAAGTACCGGCAGAATCCGGAAAACCTGCGCGAGTTCTTCGTGCGCAGCCAGTCGGGGGCGATGGTGCCGCTGTCGTCGGTGGTGACCATCGAGACGGTACCCTCCGCCCCGGCGGTCGAGCAGTTCAACCAGCTGAACTCGGCCACCATCTCGGCCCTGCCGCTGCCCACCGTCTCGACCGGCGACGGCCTCGCCGAGTTGCAGCGGATCGGCCAGGAGGTGATGCCGGAGGGCTATTTCGTCGAGTATGCGGGCCAGTCGCGCCTCGAGATCGAGGCCGGCAACACGCTGCTGATCGCCTTCGGCGCTGCCGTCATCGTGATCTACCTGGTGCTGGCGGCGCAGTTCGAAAGCTTCCGCGACCCGCTGATCATCATGATGAGCGTGCCGCTGTCGATCTTCGGTGCGCTGATCTTCCTCAACATCGGCCTCGGCACGCTGAACATCTACACGCAGGTGGGTCTGATCACCCTCGTCGGCCTGATCACCAAGCACGGCATCCTGATGGTGGAGTTCGCCAACCAGCAGCGCGAGGAGCATCACCTCTCCAAGCACGACGCGATCATCGAGGCGGCAAAGGTGCGCCTGCGCCCGATCCTGATGACCACGGCGGCGATGGTGGTCGGCATGTTCCCGCTGATCGTCGCGGAGGGCGCGGGCGCCGCGGCGCGCTACTCGATCGGCCTGGTGATTGCCACGGGCATGTCGATCGGCACGCTGTTCACGCTGTTCGTGGTGCCGATGTTCTACTCGTTCCTCGGTCATCCCGACCGGGCCCATGTGGACGAGGACGACGAGGTGCCGGGCCACGGCCCGGCGCCCGCCCCGGCGGAGTGACCCTGGCGGCGGTCGGTTCGGCCCTGCCCCTCGCGACATGAAAAAGCCCTCCCCGACGTCGTCGGGGAGGGCTTTTTCGTCGGACCCGGTCTCAGCGCCGGCGAACCGGGCTCACGCATCCGTGCGGTGCGGCCGCGGCACCACCGGCTCGTGGGCGGCCTTCGCCTCTTCCATCGGCTGGGTGGTGAAGCCCTCGATGCCGGAGACCTCCCAGGCGTCGCGCTGGATCTCCACCGGGCTCGTGAGATAGGCGGTGACGAGTTCGGCCAGCGAGCGCAGGGCGTGGATGTTGGTGCGCTCGTAGCCGTGGGAGGCATCGACGCCGAAGGTGATCAGCGCGGTGCGCACGTCCTCGCCGGCCTCGATCGCCGAGGCGCTGTCCGAGCGGTAGTAGCGGAACACGTCCTGCTGGTAGCGGATGTCGTTCTCGCGGCAGAGCCGGATCAGCTTGCGGGTGAGGTGATAGTCGAAGGGCCCGGTCTGGTCGGCCATGGAGATGGTGACGCCGAACTCGTCCGACGCCTGGCCCGGCGCCGCCGTGCCGTTGTCGATCGCCACCAGCGAGGCGATGTCCGACGAGAGCACCGACGAGGCGCCGACGCCGATTTCCTCGGCGATCGAGAACAGCCAGTAGCCGTCGACGGGCAGTTCCACGCCCTCGCGCAGGATCGCCTCCAGCGCCGCGAACATCACCGCCACGCCGGCCTTGTCGTCGAGATGGCGCGAGACGAGGAAGCCGTTGTCGAGGAATTCCGGCTGCGGGTCGATCGACACGAAGTCGCCCACCGAAAAGCCCAGCTTCTCGCAGTCGGCCTTGCTGCGCACCAGCGCGTCGATGCGCAGTTCCACATGGGTCCAGCCGACCGGCGCGGTGTCGACCTCCTGGTTGAACGTGTGGCCGGAGGCTTCAGCGGCAGGATCGTGCCGCGCCAGGCGCCCTTCTCGGTGTAGATCGTGGTGCGCGCGCCTCGGCAAAGCGCGCCGACCAGTGCCCGATCGGCACCAGTTCCAGCCGGCCGTTGTCCTTGATCGCCTTGACCTGCGCGCCGAGCGTGTCGACGTGGGCGATGATCGCCCGGCCGGGCCGGCGCGCCTTGCCGCGCGTCACCGCGCGGATCGCGCCGCGCCGGGTCAGTTCCGGCTTGACGCCGAGCCGCTCCAGTTCGGCCGAGCACTCCCGCACGATCATGTCGGTGTAGCCGGCCGGGCTCGGGATCGACAGCAGCGTGTCGAGCCGCTTCAGCAGATAGTCGGAATCAATGGCAAGCCTGGGCATTCTGTCTTCCTTCCGGGCAACCGCCGCGCCTCAACTCCGGGCCGCGCGTCCCGCCAGCCTTGCTGCGGCCGGCATGGTCTGCGGGAACAGCAGGTCGACGAAGCGCTCGGCCGTCGGCTGTGGCTCGTGATTGGCCAGGCCGGGCCGCTCGTTGGCCTCGATGAAGACATACTCCGGCTTGTCCGGGGCGGTGATGATGAAATCGATGCCGACCACCGGGATCTGGATGGCGCGGGCGGCCTTGATCGCCGCATCGACGAGAACCGGGTGCACGATGTCGGTCACGTCGTGGATCGTGCCGCCGGTGTGGAGGTTGGCGGTGCCGCGCACCACCACCTCGACGCCCTCGTCCGGCACGTCGTCGAGCGACAGGCCGGCGCGGGCGAGGCAGCGCTCGGTCTCGCCATCGACGGGGATCGACGATTCGCCGGCCGTCGCCGCCTCCCGCCGCCGGCTCTGGCGTTCGATCAGGTCGCGGATGGTGCGGTTGCCGTCGCCGAACACCCGGGGCGGCCGGCGCACGGCGGCGGCCACCAGCCGGTAGCCGATGACGATCAGGCGCAGGTCCTCGCCGCTCGCGCAGGATTCGACGATCACCCGGTCACAGACGGCCTTGGCCATCCCGATCGCCGCCTCCAGCGCCTCGGGCGTCTCGACGCCGACCGAGATGCCGCGTCCCTGCTCGCCGCGCGCCGGCTTCACCACCAGCGCGCCGTGTTCGGCAAGGAAGGCCTCGAGCCGTTCCGGATCGTCGCCCTCGATCTGCTTCGGCACGACGACTCCGGCCTTTTCCACGACGCGCCGCGTCACCGCCTTGTCGTCGCAGATCGACATGGCGACGGCGGAGGTAAGTTCGCTGAGGCTTTCGCGGCAATGCACCGCGCGGCCGCCGAAGCTGAGGCGGAAGAAGCCGCCCTCGGCGTCGGTGATCTCGGCGTCGATGCCGCGCCGGCGCGCCTCGTCGACGATCAGCCGGGCATAGGGGTTGAGGCCCGCCTCGGGCAGCGGCCCGGCGAACAGCTTCTCGTTGAAGGAATTCTTGCGCTTCAGGGTGAAATACGGCACCCGCTCGAAGCCGAGCTTCTCGTAGAGCGCGATCGCCTCGGCGTTGTCGTGGATCACCGACAGGTCCATGAAGCGGGTACTCCGCTGCCGGAACAGGTCGGCCAGCGCCTCGACCAGCGCGACGCCGACGCCCGGCAGGGTCGCCTGCGGATCGACGGCCAGGCACCAGAGCGACGAGCCCGCTTCCGGATCTCCGAAGGCGCGGACATGGTCGACGCCCATCACCGTGCCGAGGATCGCGCCGGTCGCCGTGCTTTCGGCGACGAGGATCTCCACCGCCGGATCGTCGGCGAGGCGGTCGATCTCGTGCGGCGGGATCGTCACCATGCCGCGCGCGCCGTAGATCCGGTCGAGTGCCTCGGCGTCGGCCGACCCCGTCACCGGACGGATCGTGAAATTGTGCGTCTCCCGGTCGGAGGCCGCGGTGGCGCCAAGGTCGAGGCGGAAGGTGTGCGAGGGATCGAGGAACAGTTCGTGCGGCGCGCCGGCCAGCACCACATGCGGGTCGGAGATGTAGAAGGCGATGTCGCGGCGGCCGGGCGCCTCCTCGCGCATGGCGTCCACGAGGGCCGCCGGGTCGGCGAAGGTCGGGCCGAACAGCAGGCGGCCCCAGCCGCAGTCGACGATGGCGGGCCGGCCCTGCGGCGCGGCACTGGCGCCGGCTTCGGTCGCGCTTTCGGTCACGGGGATGGGTGAGGTCATGGAACTCGTCCTTCGTCGTCGCTGACGTCTGTCGCGGACATCGCCGGGCCACCACGAGAGACGCGATCCGGGCCCGGCGACGCAGGAAGCTGGTCAGGCGGCCTGGGCCTGCAGCCACATCTCAAGGGTCGCCACCTGCCAGAGTTCGGAGCCGCCGAGCGGCGTGATCGCCGCCTTCGGGTCGTCGATCAGCTGCTGCACGTAGCCGGGGCGGAAGATGCCGCGCTCGCGGGCGGCCTGCGAGGACAGCGCGTCGCGCACCATCTCCAGCACCTCGCCCTCGATGTATTTCAGGGCCGGCACGGGGAAATAGCCCTTCTTGCGGTCGATGATCTCGGCAGGAAGGATGCGGCGGGCCACGTCCTTCAGCACCTTCTTGCCGCCGGCGTCCACCTTGTGGCGCGGCGGGATGCGGGCGGCGAGTTCCACCAGTTCGTGGTCGAGGAAGGGCACGCGCGCCTCGAGGCCGAAGGCCATGGTCATGTTGTCGACCCGCTTCACCGGATCGTCGACCAGCATCACCGTGGAATCGAGCCGCAGCGCCTTGTCGACCGCCTCCTCGGCGCCCGCCTCGCCCATGTGGGCGGCGATGAAGGCGAGGCTTTCGTCGCGGTCCGCCATGAACTCCGGCGACAGCTGGCCGGCCAGCGTGGCGTGGTCGCGGTCGAAGAACACGCGGGCATAGTCGCCGACCGGATCGTTGGCGCCGGCCAGCGGCGGATACCAGTGGTAGCCGGCGAAGACCTCGTCGGCGCCCTGCCCGCTCTGCACCACGGTGACGTGCTTGGCCACCTCCTTCGACAGGAGATAGAAGCCGACGTTGTCGTAGGAGACCATCGGCTCGGACTGGGCGGCAAACACGCCCGGCAGCGCGGCGATCATGTCCGACGACGGCACGAAGATGCGGGTGTGGTCGGTCTGGTAGCGGTCGGCGATGATGTCGGAGTAGCGGAACTCGTCGCCCTCCATGCCGCCCACGCTCTCGAAGCCGACCGAGAAGGTCTTGAGCCCGGTCTGGCCGGCCTCGGCCAGCAGCGCGACGATCAGGCTGGAATCGACGCCGCCCGACAGCAGCACGCCGACCGGCACGTCGGCGACGATGCGCCGCTCGACCGCCTTGCGCAGGCTGGCGAGAACCCGGTCCTGCCATTCCTCCGAGGAGACGCGCTCTTCATCCGCGCCGCGTCCGAAATCGAGCCGCCAGTAGACCTCGTCGCGGAAGGTGCCGTCCGCCTCGATGATGCGGATGGTGGCGGGCGGCAGCTTGCGCACGCCCTTGAGGATCGTGCGCGGCGCCGGCACCACGGCGTGGAAGCTCATGTAGTGATGCAGCGCCGCCGGATCGACCGAGGTGTCGATGTCGCCGGCCTTGAGCAGCGCCGGCAGTGAGGAGGAAAAGCGCAGGCGGCCGGGGGTCTCGGCGAGATAGAGCGGCTTGATGCCGAAGCGGTCGCGCACCAGCGCCACGCGGCCGGTCTCGCGCTCGTGGATCGCGAAGGCGAACATGCCGTGGAAGCGCTTCACGCAGTCCGGCCCCCAGGCGTGCCAGGCCTTGAGGATCACCTCGGTGTCGCCGTCGGAGAAGAAGCGGTAGCCCATCCCGACGAGGTCGGCGCGCAATTCGCGGAAATTGTAGATGCAGCCGTTGAAGGCGATGGCGAGCCCGAGATCCGGGTCGGCCATCGGCTGTTCGGAGCGGGACGAGAGATCGAGGATCATCAGCCGGCGATGGCCGAGGGCCACCCGGCCACGCGCCAGCACGCCCGAGGCGTCGGGACCGCGCGGCGCCATCGCGTCGTTCATGCGGGAAATTGCTCCGACATCCGCCATGCGGCCGTCGAAATTGAGTTCACCACAGATTCCACACATGATCGTCGGCCTCTCCTGAAGTCCATGTCGAGCCGTCCGACGGCAGGGCGACCCTAGGTCAGGGATCCCCCCGGCACAACCCGGCGACTGCAAATTCCTGTCCTGCCGGACGCGCCGGATCTTCGTCGGCTCATCCATCCGGCTTGCGAAATGTGTACGGATCATCTGGCCTTATCGGCACCAATCCCAGGAATCAACGCTGACCGGCTGCCAGCGACCCGCACGGCAAAGATCGCTTCGCTCCTGAAATCCGCGGATCACAAGAGGGAAACGGTCCAGATTGCACAGTGCCGGTGACGCCGTCCGAGAGGGCGGGCGGCCGCAGCGGCACCGCGAAGCGTGGCCAGAAGGCAGCAGCTTCGCGATTTCAATGAGAGGAGGGCCCGGATTGTTCCGCAGAAAATCGTGCGGGCGCGGAGGTGCATCGGGCCGGCTTCATCCGGGCGGGCCCGCGACAGCCACCGGTCGATCGTGTTTCAGCGACGCTGCGGCACCGTCTCAGGCGACGTCCTTGTGCACCTGCCAGATGTTCTGGCGGTTGCGGATCTCGCGCGGGGCGGGGCCGAAATAGGTCGGCGTCTTCACGAAGTCGCGCGGGGCGACGATCACGCTCTGGACGCGCTGGTAGAGCGATTTCGCCGAGATCGGCTTGCACAGCAGTTCGTGGATGCCGAGGCGCCGGGCCTCGACGATCCGGCTGCGCTCGGTGTGGCCGGTGACCATGATGATCGGGATGTAGGCGAAGGGGTTCTTCGGCGAGCGGATCATCCGCACCATGTCGGCGCCGTCGAGGATCGGCATCACCCAGTCGAGAATCAGGATGTCCGGGTTGGCGCGGTCCATGGCCTCGAGGCCGGAGGCGCCGTCTTCGGCCTCGACGATCCGGCGTGCCCCGAAGCCCTGCAGCATCGTGCGCAGGATCGTGCGCATATACGCACTGTCCTCCACGACGAGAAAGGTCAGGGACGATAGATCGAGCTGCACGGCGAGCGCCTTCTCCCGGCCGTTGGCCAATGACGCCGGCAGGGGCGCCGGCACGCGGTCGGATCAACCTCCGGGACGAACGACTGCCGCCCCGTCTGGCGAGGATCGCCTGCAAACGTGAAAAAGCCGTTAGGCCCGGGATGGAACAGCGCCACCGATCCGGGCGTCATGTGTGATCGACCCCGCACCCGGCGTTCCCGACGATTTCGGGCGGCCCGCGGGAGGGAGATTCCGGCAAGAGGAGTTGCCATGACCGTCCACCATGCCCGCAGGGCGATCGAACTGAAGTTCAGCACGCCGGACATGCTGCGCCACGTCGACGATCCGATCCAGTCGGATCTCTCGGCCGCCACCTTCTCCCGGGGCTGCCTGTTCCTGTCCTGCGACGAGACCGCCGGGGTGGACCGGCTGACCGAGCAGGACGGGCACTGGGGGGACCATCGCCACTTCAATCTCGGCGAACTGCTCGACCTGCCGGACGGACCGGCCGGCGAAATGGACATCGAGGGCCTGTGCTGCGACGACGACTGGCTGTGGGTGGTCGGCTCCCATGCGCTCAAGCGCAAGAAGCCGGATGCCGAGGATGACGGGGCGACCAATCTTGCCGCCATGACCGCCGTCACGCGCGAAGCCAACCGCTATTTTCTCGGACGGTTTCCGCTGTCGGGCGCCGACGGCGACCTTCGGCCGGTACGCCGCGCCGGCAGCCGCCGCGCCGAGCATGTGCGGTTCGGCAAGACGAAGAGCCGCCTGATGCGCTGGCTCGGCAAGGATCCGCATCTCGCCCCGTTCCTGTCGCTGCCCTCCAAGGAAAACGGCCTCGACATCGAGGGCATCGCCGCGCGCGGCCTGCGCGTCTGGCTCGGCCTGCGCGGCCCGGTTCTGCGCGGCTATGCGGTGATCCTGGAGCTGGAGATGAAGGTGACCGGCAAGAGCGGTCTCAAGGCGAAAAGGATCGATGGTCGCCGCCGCTACCGCAAGCACCTGCTGCCCACCCGCGCCTCGGCATCCGCGATCTCGCCTTCGACGGCGACGATCTCCTGGTGCTGACCGGGCCGGTCATGGCCGGCGACGGACCGGCCCATGTGCTGCGCTGGACGGATGCGGTCCGGTGTCGCACCTCCATGGTCCATCCCGAGACCGATCTCGTCCATGTGGTGGAACTGCCCTATCGCGGCGCGGTGGACCATCCGGAGGGCCTCGTCGCCTGGGGCGACGACTGGCTCGTCGTCTACGACAGTCCCGCGGATCAGCGGCTGAACGAGCAGGAGACCAGCGTGCGCGCCGACGTCTGGTCGGTCGACCCGCAGGCCGGGGCGCCCCCGCCTGTCGCTGCGCCGCAACCGCGCACAAAAAGCGCGGCGGCTTGATCGGGATCAAGGCGGGCGGGGTGCATGCAGGTCAGGGTCGTAACGACCCGCATTGCGGCGAGGGTGCCAGATGTGCAAACTGGCCGCGAGGCGGGATCCCATCGACGAAAGCCTCGCCGCACGAGGACGCGACGCGCCACCTCGCTGCGGGAGAATCTGATGCGCGCTTTCGTCATTCGACAGGGCGGGCCGGGCACTGTAAAGTGCCGCGACCCGGAGGACATCGACAGCGACATGAATTACGACGCGATTTTCGAGAACGCCGTGGCGGCGCTGAAGGACGAGCAGCGCTACCGTGTCTTCGCAGATCTCGAGCGGGTGGCCGGTCGCTTCCCGACGGCGCTGTGGCGCCGCGACGGCGACGTCCGCGAGATCACCGTGTGGTGCTCGAACGACTATCTCGGCATGGGCCAGCATCCGGCCGTGATCTCGGCGCTGACCGACACGGCGACCCGGATGGGCGCCGGCGCCGGCGGCACGCGCAACATTTCGGGCACCAGCCATCCGCTGGTGCAGCTGGAAGCCGAGCTCGCCGACCTGCACGGCAAGGAAGCCGGCCTCGTCTTCACCTCCGGCTTCGTGTCCAACGAGGCGGCGATCTCGACGATCGCCCGGCTGCTGCCGGACTGCCTGATCCTCTCCGACGCGCTCAATCACGCCTCGATGATCGCCGGCGTGAAGAATTCCGGCGTCTCGAAGCAGGTCTGGCGCCACAACGATCTCGACCATCTGGAAGAGATGCTGAAGAAGGCCGGCCGCGAGCGGGCCAAGCTGGTCGTGTTCGAATCCGTCTATTCGATGGACGGCGACATCGCCCCGATCGAGCGGATCGCCGATCTGGCCGACAAGTACGGCGCGATGACCTACATCGACGAAGTGCATGCGGTCGGCATGTATGGCCCGCGCGGCGCCGGCATCTGCGAGCGCGACGGCGTGATGGACCGCATCGACGTGATCGAGGGCACGCTGGCCAAGGCTTACGGCGTCGTCGGCGGCTACATCACCGGCAAGGCCGCGCTGATCGACGCGGTGCGCTCCTATGCGCCGGGCTTCATCTTCACCACCTCGCTCCCCCCCGCGATCTGCGCGGCGGCCAAGGCCTCGATCCGCCATCTCAAGGCGAGCAGCGAGGAGCGCGCGCGCCACCAGCGCCAGGCCGAGCGCACCAAGGCCGTGCTCGCCTCCGCCGGCCTGCCGGTGATGCCGAGCGAGACGCATATCGTGCCGCTGCTGGTCGGCGATCCGGACAAGTGCAAGCGCGCCTCGGACATGCTGCTCGAAAAGCACGGCATCTACATCCAGCCGATCAACTACCCGACCGTGCCGCGCGGCACGGAGCGGCTGCGCATCACCCCGACGCCCTTCCACGAGGACGGGCTGATCGAGCATCTGGCCGACGCGCTGACCGACGTGTGGCACGCGCTGGACCTGCCGCTCGACACGCCGGTTCCGATGGAAGACGGCACCGTGCGCCAGCAGATCTTCCGGGCGGCCGGCGGCTGAATTTCCCGCTTTCCTTCGCCTGCGAACAACGATCAAATTGCCCCGGCCCCGCCCGGGGCTTTTTGTTGGCGCCGGCCCCGGCCGGCCCCGGCGAACACCGCCTGCCCTCGCCAAGGACGATCCATGACCGGTCCCTCGTCTCACGCCGTTTTCGATGGCCACAACGACACGCTCCTGCGCCTCATCGAGAAAGTGACGAACGACGCGGTGGGTGATTTCATCGGCGGCGACGGTCTCGGCCACATCGACCTGCCGCGCGCGATCCGCGGCGGCCTGCGCGGCGCGATCTTCGCCTGCTACAGCCCCTCGCCGCGCCACGGGGCGGGCTTTTCCGGCAGCATGTCGGGCACGCGCTACGACCTGCCGCTGCCGCCACCGCTCGACCCGGAGGCGGCGCGCGGCTACGTCATCCGCATGATCTCGCTGATGCTGCGGATCGAGCGCGCCTCGGCGGGCGCGGTGAAGATCTGCCGCACGGCGGGCGAGATCCGCGAGACCATGGCGCGCGGCGCGCTGGCCGCCGTCCTCCACATCGAGGGCGCCGAGGCGATCGACCCGGAACTGCGGATGCTGGACGTGCTGCACGCCGCCGGGCTGCGCTCGCTCGGGCCGGTGTGGAGCCGGCCGACCGTGTTCGGCCACGGCGTGCCGTTCCGCTTTCCCTCCGGCCCCGACATCGGGCCGGGGCTGACGCCGGCCGGCAAGGCGCTGGTTGCGCGCTGCAACGAACTCAGGATCCTGCTCGACCTGTCGCATCTGAATGCCGCGGGCTTCGACGACGTGGCGCGGCTGTCCAATGCGCCGCTGGTGGCCACCCATTCCAACGCCCACGCGGTCTGCCCGCATGCCCGCAACCTGACGGACGCGCAACTTGATGCGATCCGCGCGTCGGGCGGTCTCGTCGGCCTCAACTTCGCCACCGCCTTCCTGCGGCCGGACGGGCAGATGGACGAGGCGACCGGCGTCGACGTGATGCTGCGCCATCTCGACCACCTGATCGCGGTGGCCGGCGAGGACCATGTCGGCCTCGGCTCCGATTTCGACGGCGCCGAGGTGCCGCAGGCGATCGGCGACGCCGCCGGCCTGCCGGTGCTGGTGCGGGCGATGCGTGACCACGGCTATGGCGAAGCGCTGCTCGCCAAGATCTGCAGCGGCAACTGGCTGCGGGTGCTGGAACGCACGCTCGGCGGCTGAACCAATCCCGGTACGTCAAACGTCGCCGTCGTCGAGGATGCGCCAGCCGGCGCCCTCGAGATCGTCATACTGGCCGCTCCTCAGCGACCAGAGGAAGGCGACGAGGCCGGAAAGGCCGAGCAGGAGGGCGATCGGCACCAGGTAGACGAGCACGCTCATGCGGCGGCCTCCGTTGCGCCGGGGGGCGTGGCCCCGGCCGGGCTGTGCTGCCCCTGCACCGCGCCGCGCCGGCGGGCAAGGCGCAGGCGCAGGGCGTTGACGGTCACGATCAGCGACGACCCGGACATGGCAAGCGCCGCGATCAGCGGCGTGACGTGGCCGGCGATGGCAACGGGCACCGCCACCAGATTGTAGACCAGCGCAATGGCGAGATTCTGCCGCATGGCGCGCAGCGCCGCCCGCGACAGGCGCAGGCTTTCGGGCACGGCGCCAAGCCCCTCCCCGAGGAACACCGCGTCGGCCGAGACCTTGGCCAGCGAGGCGCCGGAGGCCGGGGCCATGGAGACATGGGCGGCTGCGAGCGCGGGCGCGTCGTTGAGCCCGTCGCCGACCATCAGCACCCGCCGGCCCTGCGCCTTCAGGGCGGCCAGCCGGGCGATCTTGGCGGCCGGGTCGGCGGCGCCGGTGAAGGTGTCGAGGCCGAGGTCGGCGGCCGTGCGGGCCACGGCGGCCACCGTGTCGCCGGAGAGGATTTCCACGGCGATGCCCTCGGCCCGGAGCGCCGCGATCACGGCAGCCGCGCCGGGACGCAGCCGCTGGGCGAAGGCGAACAGCACGGGCGCGCGCCCCTCCTCCGCATAGGCGATCACCGAGGCGCCCGGATGGGCATCGCGGAAGGCCGCGAGATCCGCCTCGGCCACGCCGCAGAAGGCCGGGCTGCCGAGCCGGCGCCCGGGGCCGGCCGAGGTCTCGACGCCGCAGCCGGGCACCTCGCGCAGGTCCTCGAGGGGCGCGCCGATGCCGCTCGCCCGGTAGAGGGCGGCCGCCAGCGGATGGCGGCTGGCACCGGCGAGGTCCCCGGCCCGCAGGACCGCGTCCGGATCAAGGGCGCCGGCGAGATCCGCATCCGGCAGCGTCAGCGTGCCGGTCTTGTCGAAGACGACGGTGTCGACCGCGGCCAGCCGCTCGATGGCGTCGCCGGCATTGAGCAGCACCCCGGCGCGGAACAGGAGGCCGGCGGTGACCACCTGCACGGCCGGGACGGCGAGCGCCAGCGCGCAGGGACAGGTGATGATCAGCACCGCGATCGCGATCACCAGCGCCTCGGTCCAGGAGGTGCCGGCGAGCGTCCAGCCGACGAAGGTGGACAGCGCGACGGCATGGACCACCGGCGCATAGGCACGGGCGACCCGGTCGGCCAGCCGCATGGTCGCCGACTTCGCCGCCGCCGCGTTGGCGAGCAGCCGCTCGATCTCGGCAAGCCGCGTGTCGGCGGCGCCGGCGCTGACGCGGACGACAAGGACGCCGGAGATGTTGAGCGTGCCGGCATGCACCGCCGCGCCGGGCGCCACCGCCTCGGGCAGGGTCTCGCCGGTGACGAGGGCGACGTCGATCTCCGAGGCGCCGGTGAGGACGATGCCGTCGACCGGGACACGCTCGCCCGGACGGACCAGCACGCGCTCGCCCGGACGGATCGCCGAGACCGGCACGTCCGCGAGGCTGCCGTCCGCGCCGAGGCGGATCGCCGTGTCGGCCCGGAGCGCGGCCAGCGTCTCGGCCTCCACGGCGGTGCGCCGGCGCATGTTCTCGTCGAGGAAGCGGCCGGTGAGCAGGAAGAACAGCAGCATCAGCGCGCTGTCGAAATAGGCTTCCGTGCCGTGGGTCAGGGTCGAGACGAAGGAGAGGCCGACCGCCAGCAGCACGCCGAGCGAGATCGGCACGTCCATGTTGACCCGGCCGTGGCGGAGGGCACTCAGCGCGCTGGAGAAGAACGGCTGGCCGGCATAGGCGACCGCCGGCATCGCGATCAGCGCCGACACCCAGTGGAAGAAGTCGCGGGTCTCGGGGGTGATGTCGGTGACGTTGCCGGACCAGATCGAGATCGACAGCAGCATCACGTTCATCACGGCAAAGCCGGCGACGCCGATGGCGCGCAGCAGCCGGCGCTGCTCGGCGCTGCTGCCGCCGGTGGCGAGCGCCGGATCGAAGGGACGGGCCGGGTAGCCGAGCGCCGCAAGGCGGGCGAGCACGGTATCCGGTGAGATCGCGTCCGGCCTCCAGGCGAGCGCCAGACGGCGGTTGGAGAGATTGACCCGCGCGGTCTCGACACCGGCGAGCGGCCGCAACGCCTGCTCGATCTCGGTCATGCAGGCCGCGCAGGTGATCCCCTCCAGGGCGAATTCCATGCGGCAGACGCCGGAGGCGTCGGTGGCGGCGAAGGCCGTCCAGTCGCGGGCGACCGTGCCGGCCGCAGCCGGGGTCGAGCGCATCGGCGCCGCAAGGTCGAGAACGGTGGTCATGTCAGCCGCCGTCCGCCTTGAGGAACAGCTTGCCGCGGCTGAGGAACTGCCGCGCGCCGCCACGATGCGCCTCGATCACCAGTTCGCGGGCGCCTGCCGGCACCTGTTCGGCCGACGCGGCATAGCGGCCGCCGCCGACCGGCTCGAGCACCAGCGTCAGGTCGAGGCGCCGGTCGGCGAGATGTCCGAGCAGCGCCGTGACCTCCAGTCCGTAGAGCGCGGCGCCGTCGTGGTCGGCGAACTGCGCGGTCAGCTCGAGCCGGCCGTCGGCGCCGAGCACGGGGCGCACGTCCACATGCCAGTCGCGGCCGGCCTGGGCGCGGGCCTGCGCGAGTTCCTCCGGGAATTCCTGGCCGGCCTTGAAGGAGCTGGCGACCTCGACCCCGGAGAAGGTCGAGACCGCCATGTAGACCAGCGCACCGTTGGCGGCAAAGACGATGAAGAAGAAGGCGGCAAAGCAGGCGAGCACGTGCCAGCCGGTGAAGCGGCGCCCGGTGACGCCGTCGTCGTGATCGGTGGGGTCGATGGCAAGGGGAGCCATGTCCGTGTCCTCGTTGGCGTGCGGGAGACCGGAGACGGGACCAGGGCCCCGCCTCCGGCGGCGTCACTCGATGCGGAAGAAGTCGCTGGCCGTGGCGCTCTCGCCGCTGGCGGTATCGACGACGCGGAAGACGATGTCGGAAGACTTCGTCAGGCCGCTGTCCGCCGGCACGGCGATCAGCACGCGGATCTCCTCCGTCGTGTCCGGGCCGACCGTGATCATCGGCTTGCCGGCGACCATGATCGGATGGCCGACCGCATCCACCGTGGCATCTTCCGGCAGGCCCTCGATCAGCAGCGAATAGTGCCGCTCGATCGGCCGCTTGTTGAGGATGCGGATGGTGTAGCCGTTGCGCACGCCGCCATCGGACAGGGTGACGAAGATCGGGTTGCGGTCGTGGAGGACGTTGACGCCGGTGAAGCCGCGGGTGGCAAGGGCGTAGACCATCACCGCGCCGACCACGACGATCAGTGCCGTGTAGAGCACCGTGCGCGGCCGCACCAGGCGATAGACCGGTGACAGGCCCTGCTCGCGGCGCTCGATGTTCATGTCGGTGTCATAGGCGATCAGCCCGTCCTCGCGGCCGAGCTTGGTCATCACCGTGTCGCAGGCGTCGATGCACAGGCCGCACTGGATGCAGCCGAGCTGCATGCCGTCGCGGATGTCGACCCCGGTCGGGCAGGCGGCGACGCACTGCAGGCAGTCCACGCAGTCGCCGGCCGGCAGACCGAGATCCTCCGCCTTCTTCGCCGCCTTGACCGACATGCGCGGCTCGCCGCGGTCGGCGCGATAGGTGACGTTGAGCGCCCATTCGTCGGTGAGGGCGGCCTGGATGCGCGGCCACGGACACATGTAGAGGCAGACCTGCTCGCGCATGTGGCCGGCGAGCACGTAGGTCGTGAAGGTGAGGATCCCGATCCACAGATAGGCCGAGAAGGGCGCTGCGCCGGTGGCCAGGTCCGCCACCAGCGTCGGCGCGTCGGCGAAGTAGAGCACCCAGCACCGCCGGTCCACCAGGCGATCATCAGCCAGAGGAAATGCTTGGTCACCCGCCGCGCCGCCTTGGCGAGGGTCCATGGCGCCTTGTCGAAGATCATCCGCTCGCGGCGATCGCCCTCCACGAAGCGTTCCACGGCGAGGAACAGGTCGGTCCAGACCGTCTGCGGACAGAGGTAGCCGCACCAGATGCGGCCGGCGAGCGCGTTCATCAGGAACAGCGCCAGCGAGGCGAGGATCAGCAGGCCGGTGAGATAGTAGACCTCCTGCGGCCAGATCTCGATGAAGAAGAAATAGGCGCGCCGCCCGGCCAGGTCGATCAGCACCGCCTGGTCGGGCGCGTGCGGCCCGCGATCCCAGCGGATGAAGGGCAGGAAGTAGTAGATGCCGAGCGTGATCGCGAGGACCGCCCACTTGATCTTCCGCAGCCGGCCGTGGACCGCCATCGGATAGATCTTCTTGGCACTGGCGTAGAGGACATCCTCCTCCGCCGGCGATGGATGCATGTTCATGGGTCGACCCTCCTCGGATCGCAGCACGTCTGTCGCGCCGGACAAGCCCGTCCCTTCCCCGGCAGGCTCGCACCCTGCCCGCAATTGCGCCGCTCCGCCTTGCGCCAGATCAAAGCCCGGACCGCAGGACCCTCACGACGACGTGAAAAGACGTGTCTGGCACGATGGCCCGGCCGGGCGCAGGCTGCGGCCACGAAACAAGGTGACGGGCGCAGCTGACGCACCCGCAGGGAACGAGGAGACGACGTCATGGACGACAGGGTTTCGCGGCGCGGGCTGTTCGCGCTGGCCGGCGGCACGGCACTCGCCTTCGGGCTGGCCGGCGCCGGATGGCGCCTTGCCGGCAGCACGCCGGCAGTGGCCGGCGGTTTCGAGGTGACGCGCAGCGAGGAGGAGTGGCGCCGCCTGCTGACGCCGGCGCAATACCGGGTCCTGCGCGGCCACGACACCGAGCGGCCCGGATCGAGCCCGCTGGACGACGAGAAGCGCGCCGGCACCTTCGTCTGCGCCGGCTGCGACCTGCCGCTGTTCGAATCCGCGACCAAATACGACAGCGGCACCGGCTGGCCGAGCTTCTACGCCCCGATCGCCGGCGCCGTCGGCACACGGGCCGACGACAGTCTGTTCATGCGCCGGACCGAGGTGCACTGCCGGCGCTGCGGCGGCCATCTCGGCCATGTCTTCGACGACGGGCCGCCGCCGACCGGCAAGCGCTACTGCATGAACGGCGTGGCGATGGCCTTCCTGCCGAAGGATGGCGGGGCGCCGGCGTCGGGCTGAGGAACCGGTTCCCGAGCCGCCGGCCCACGGCATGACCTGCGGGCCGCCCGGTCGGGAGAGAGGCTTTCCCCTTTCCCCGTGTGCGGCGCAACCGGGATGCTTGCACCGGGCGGATCGATCGGCGACAACGCGAAAGGCGTTTTCGTCCTTTCCGGCGCTGCGGCGCGTGCCGAGGTTGGTCCGCATGTTCGACGAGATCGGCACCCTCGGCGCGAGGGTGCTCACCTATCTGCGGCATCCGCACCGGATGCGGTCGGTGATCGTGCTGAAGCCGTGGCGGCTCGCCTATGTGCGGGTGCCGAAGGCCGCCAACTCGTCGATCAAGCAGGCGCTGCACCACCTGATGACCGCCGGCGAGGTGACGGACCCGGCCTTTGCCGCCTATCCGTCCGTTCCCAACATCAACCGCGACCGCTTCTGGCGCCGGGAATTCGGCGCCAGGGCCGAGATGACCACCTGCGGGCGGTTCCTCAGGGTCTACCCCGGCTTCACGTCCTTCACCGTGGTGCGCAATCCCTTCGCCCGGGTGGTCTCGGCCTATTACGACAAGATCATCGCCCGCGACGAGCTTCCCGGCGCCATGCGGCGGACGGGCTATTCCAAGACCATGAGCTTTCGCGCTTTCGTGGAGCGCACGGCCGTGGTCGGCGACGACCTGATCGACATCCACCTCTGCAGCCAGAGCCGCATCCTCTCCGAGAAGGGCCGGCTGGTGCCCGATCTCGTCGGCCGGGTCGAGACGCTGGACGCCGACTGGACCGCGATCCGCACCGCGATTGCCGCAAGAGGCGGGCCGCGCCTCGGCGCGCTCGCCAACACGCTGGTCAAGACCTCCGGTCTGCGCCCCCCGGTCGCCGCCCTCTACGCCGCCGACCCCGGCCTCGCCGACCTGGTGCTCGCCCGCTACCGCGCGGATTTCGAGCTGTTTTATCCCGACCGCGCCATGCCGGCGGATTGAGGAGGCGCGGAAAAGGAAACGCCGGCGCGGGGCGCCGGCGTCGAGTTGCCTTTCGGGGCTGAGTGCCTCCGGAAGGAGCCGCCCGATCAGACGGCCGGGCGAATCAAGCGCTGTGGCGCCGTCACTGACCACCACCAAGATTGTGGACGTAGACCGCCAGCGACTTGATGGTGATCGGGTCCAGCTTGCCGGTCCAGGTGGGCATCACGCCCATCCGGGAGTTGGTGACGGTCTCGACGATCGTCGCCTGGTCGGAGCCGTAGAGCCAGATCGCGTCGGAGAGGCGCGGCGCGCCGAGCTCCGGGTTGCCCTCGCCGGTCTCGCCGTGGCAGGCGGCGCAGTTTTCCGCATAGACCTGGCCGCCGGCGGCGAGATCGAGGTCGGCCGCGGTCTCGAGGCCCGACAGCGAGCGCACGTAGTTGGCCACCAGCCGGATCTGGTCCTTGTCCAGCAGCTCGTCGCGCCCGAAGGCCGGCATGTCGCTGAGGCGGGTGTCGTCGCTGGTGGAACGGATGCCGACGGCGATCGTCTGTTCGATCGCCTCCAGCGAGCCACCCCAGAGCCAGTCGTCGTCCTGCAGGTTGGGATAGCCCTTCGAGCCGGTGGCGCCCGAGCCGTGGCAGGGCGCGCAGTTGTCGCCGAAGGCCGCCTTGCCGTTGGCCATGGCGAAGGTCAGCAGCTCCGGTGTCGCCTGGATCTCGGCGATGCTGGCGTCCGACAGGCCGGCACCGGCCGCCATTCGCGTCTCGATCCCGGCGGCGTGGTCGGCCAGCGCCGCCTCGCGCTGGGAATAGCCGAGGAAGCCGCGGGTGTAGTCCGTGACCATCGGCCAGGACGGGTAGACGAAGTAGTAGCCGACCGACCACACAATCGAGGCGTAGAAGACGTAGAGCCACCACTTCGGCAGCGGGTTGTTGAGCTCCCGGATCCCGTCCCACTCGTGTCCGGTGGTGGAGACGCCGGAGACCTCGTCGATATCGTCATGATGAGCCATGGCTCAATCCTCACTGAGCGGAATGCGGGCGGCGGCCTCGAAGGTCTTCCGGTTTCTCGGCCAGAGCGCGTAGATCACGACGCCCGTGAAGATCAGGAAGAAGTAGAGGAGGCCCCAGGTCTGGGCGAAGCCGGCGAATTGATCGTAGGTGGACATGGTTCCTCTCCCTCAGCGCAGGTTGGCCTTGTCGTCGTAGACCGAGAAGTCCACGAGCGTGCCGAGGATCTGCAGGTAGGCGATCAGCGCGTCGAGCTCGGTGACCTTGGCCGCGTTGCCGTCGAAGTTGCGGACCACCGCCTTCGGATAGCGGGCGAGGAAGTCGTCGAGCCGGTCGCCGTCGGGGTTGACCTGGGCGTAGACGTCCAGCCGCGCGTTCTCGATCATCTCGGGGCTGTAGGGCACGCCGACGGCCGCGTTGGCGACGAGGTCGTCGGCGATGCTCTCGTCCTTCAGCGGCGTGGTCGCGAGGAAGGGATAGCCCGGCATGATCGAGGCCGGCACCACCTGGCGCGGGTTGATCAGGTGATCGCGGTGCCATTCGTCGGAATACTTGCCGCCGACGCGGGCGAGGTCCGGACCGGTGCGCTTGGAGCCCCACTGGAAGGGGTGGTCGTAGACGGATTCCGCGGCGAGCGAGAAATGCCCGTAACGCTCGATCTCGTCGCGCATGGGCCGGATCATCTGGCTGTGACAGAGATAGCAGCCCTCGCGGATGTAGATGTTGCGGCCGGCGAGCTCGAGCGGGGTGTAGGGCCTGACGCCCTCCACCTTCTCGATCGTCGACTTCAGGTAGAACAGCGGCACGATCTCCACGAGGCCGCCGATGGCCACCGCGATGAGGATGCCGACGAGGAGCAGGATCGAGTTCTTCTCGAGGACCTGGTGCTTGGCAAAAAGGGACATGGCAGGTGCCTCACTCGGCGGGAATGGCCGCAAGGCCGGTGGTGGAGGTCTGGGCCTCCTCGCCACGGGCGACGGTCATCCAGAGGTTGAAGACCATGATCAGCGAGCCGGCGAGGAACAGGACGCCGCCGAGAGCACGGATGATGTAGTAGGGGTGCATCGCCTCGACGGTCTCGATGAACGAGTATTCGAGGAAGCCGAGTTCGGTGTAGGCGCGCCACATCAGGCCCTGCATGATGCCCGACACCCACATGGAGGTGATGTAGAGCACGATGCCGAGGGTCGAGATCCAGAAGTGCCAGTCCACGAGCTTCAGCGAGTAGAGCTTCTTCTTCCACAGCCAGGGGAACAGGCAGTAGAGCGCGCCGAAGGAGATGTAGGCGACCCAGCCGAGCGCGCCGGAATGCACGTGGCCGATGGTCCAGTCGGTGTAGTGGCTGAGGCTGTTGACCGCCTTCACCGACATCAGCGGACCTTCGAAGGTCGACATGCCGTAGAAGGCGACCGACACCACCATCATCCGCAGCACCGGATCGGTCCGCAGCTTGTCCCAGGCCCCCGACAGGGTCATCAGGCCGTTGATCATGCCGCCCCAGGAGGGCATCCACAGGATGATCGAGAAGGTCATGCCGAGGGTGGAGGCCCATTCCGGCAGGGCCGTGTAGTGGAGGTGGTGGGGACCGGCCCAGATGTAGATGAAGATCAGCGCCCAGAAGTGCACGATCGACAGGCGGTAGGAATAGACCGGCCGGTTCGCCCGCTTCGGAATGAAGTAGTACATGATGGCGAGGAAGCCGGCGGTGAGGAAGAAGCCCACCGCATTGTGGCCGTACCACCACTGCACCAGCGCGTCCTGCACGCCCGAGAAGATCGGATAGGACTTGATGCCGAAGGGGGTGACCGGCATCGCCAGGTTGTTGACGATGTGCAGCATCGCGATCGTGACGATGAAGGCGAGGTAGAACCAGTTGGCCACGTAGAGATGGGGTTCCTTGCGCCGCCAGACGGTGGCGAGGAAGACCAGCAGGTAGGCGACCCAGACCACGGTCAGCCACAGGTCGGCGTACCATTCCGGCTCGGCATATTCCTTGGACTGGGTGGCGCCCAGCAGGTAGCCGGTGCCGGCGATCAGGATGAAGACGTTGTAGCCGATCATCACGAACCACGCGTCACCGTGCCGGGCATGCGCACCTGGCAGGTGCGCTGCACCACGTAGAGCGAGGTGGCCAGCAGCACGTTGCCGCCGAAGGCGAAGATCACCGCCGAGGTGTGGAGCGGGCGCAGGCGGCCGAAGCTTGTCCACGGCAGGTCGAGGTTCAGCGCCGGGAAGGCAAGCTGGCTGGCGATGATCACGCCGACGAGAAAGCCGGCGACGCCCCAGAACATCGCCATGATCGACCCGAACTTGACCGGACCGAAGTTGTAGTTGGGCTTGCCGCCGATCTCGGCCGGCGCCGGCACGGCGCCGTTCATCGCCCGGTGGACGAGGAAGGTGGCGCCGGCGCCGGTGGAGATCGCACCGATCATGGCGTGGAAGGCCATCACCGGATCGACCGCCTTGCCGGCGATGAACAGGCAGGCGAGTGCGACCAGGCCGAGAAACAGGGTGAAGCCCGTCTCCTCGAGGGACATCGACCGTCCCGATCCTGAAGCTGTCATGGTAGGCCCCGAAGTCGTGTGAAACCGAAAGGGTCGCGCCGGGCGAGTGCCCGCGCATCCGGTTCATGACTAGGGGGGAACGGCGAGAGCCGCCTTGACGTGGATCAATCGGGCGACGGGAGGCCTGACTAAGCGCGGGGGCGCTGGTTCCAGTCGCGCCCGAGGACGAGGCGGGCGACCGCCGGCAACACCAGCATCATCACGAGGAAGCGGATGAGTTGATGGGTCGCGACATAGGCGGGGTGAAGCCGAGGGTGAAGGCGAGGATCATCATCGCCTCGAGGCCGCCCGGCGCAAAGGCGACCAGCGACTGGCCGAAGGGCAGGCCGAGCAGCAGCGAGACAAGACCGGCGCCCGCGACCGACACCGCGGCGCCGACGGCAAAGGCGCCGAGGGCCGGGGCAAGCCCGGCGAAGAGATCGCGCCAGCGCGTGCCGGAAAAGCGCAGGCCCATGAAGGTGCCGAGGAAGACGAAGCCGGCAATGAGAACACCCGGCGGCAGCACGCCGTGGACGATGTCGAAGCCGTGCAAGGCCGCGCTGGCGGCAAAGGCGCCGACCAGCGCGCCGGCCGGCAGCCGCGCCTTCAGGCCCGCAAGACCGGCCACAAGCCCCGCCGCCGCCATCAGCGCCAGATCGAGGCCCCCGGCCGCCGCGCGGACCGGAACGACGCGCGCCCCTCCGACCACGCCTTCGAGCGCCGTGACGAGGCCCGGCAGCACGGCCACCAGCAGGAAGACCCGGATCGTCTGCGACAGGGCGACCCGGGCGACATCGGCCCGGCTCTCCTCGGCCAGCACCAGCACATAGGACAGCGCGCCGGGGACGGCGGCAAAGAAGGCGGAGGGCGCGTCCCAGCCGCTCGCCCGGCGCAGCCAGAGATAGGTGGCGGTGCCGATGGCCGCGACGGTGACCGTGAGAATGACCAGGCTGAACGGCCAGAGCGCGACATCGCCGACGAGGTCCGGCGTGACGCCACTGCCCATCGAGGTGCCGAGCAGGATGAACACGGCATTGCGCGCCGGGGTCGGCATCCTCGCCCGGAAGCCGGACAGGGCGAGCGCGCCGACGGCGAGCATCGATCCCGACAGCCACGGCGCCGGCAGGCCGATCAGGGCGAACAGGGTGCCGCCGAGAGCCCCGGCGCACAGGGCAAGGGCAAGCCGCCAGAGGGCGCCGGACGGCGATGGCATGTTGTTCTTCTCCTCGCCTCCGCCCCGGCGCGACCGGCTCGATGACCCGACCGCGAATCCGCAACCGTCGTTGTCTCGCCCCGATGCGCCGGTTAGCGCGAAGGCGAGCCGATTGCAATTGCTCGCAGATCTGCCCTGCGCGTCACGCAGACCGGGCGCCGGACCCTGGTTCGACGCTTTTCTTGCCGGCTTGAGGAAGATCAAGGTGGCCTTCGCCGGGTGGTGACAGGATCGCCCCATGCTCGACCATCGCCTCACCCCCTTCCTCGACCGCAACCTGCCGCGCTACACGTCCTATCCGACGGCGCCGCATTTTTCGGCCGCCGTCGGCCCGGACGACTATCTCGCCTGGCTCGATGCCGCAGCGACGACCGGTCCGGTCTCGCTCTATCTCCACGTCCCCTTCTGCCGCAGCATCTGCCACTATTGCGGCTGCACCACGAAGGCGAGTCGGCGCGACGCGCCGATGGCCCGCTACGCGGCGCTGCTGCGGCAGGAGATCGCGCTCGTCGCCGATCATCTCGCAGCGTCGAGGTCAGCCACATCCACTGGGGCGGCGGCACGCCCAACCTGCTGCCGCCGGCGGAGTTTTCCATGATCGTCGGCGATCTCCACCGGCTGTTCCGGATCCTGCCGGACGCCGAACACGCGATCGAGCTCGATCCGCGCCATGTGACCCGCGAGGGCGCGCGGCATCTTGCCGGCCTCGGCGTCAACCGCGCCAGCCTCGGCGTGCAGGATCTCGATCCGGCGGTGCAGGCGCAGATCGGCCGCATCCAGCCGCTCGAGGTGGTCGAGGCCGCCGTCTCGGCGCTGCGCAGCGCCCGGATCGACGGGATCAATCTCGACCTGATGTACGGCCTGCCGGGCCAGACCGAGACCTCGATCCGGCGCACGGCGATGATGGCTTCGGGCCTTGCCCCGGCGCGGATGTCGCTGTTCGGCTACGCCCATGTGCCGTGGTTCAAGGCCAATCAGCGGTTGATCGACGAGAGCGCCCTGCCGGGGGCGACCCAGAGGCGCCAGCTGGCGGCGATCGCGCGGACCACGATCGATGCCTTCGGCTATGACGCGATCGGCATCGACCATTTCGCGCGGCCCGACGACAGCCTGGCGCTGGCCGCCCGGGATGGCCGCCTGCGCCGCAATTTCCAGGGCTACACCACCGACCGGGCGATGACGCTGATCGGCCTCGGCCTGTCGTCGATCGGCCGCACGCCCGCCGGCTACGTGCAGAACGCCACCGACATGAGCGCGTGGGAGAGCGCGATCACGGCCGGACGGCCGGCGATCGTCAAGGGCCTCCGGCTGACGGCCGACGATCGGCTGCGCGCCGCCGTGATCGAGCAGATCCTCTGCAGCTTCAAGGCGGATCTGGCCGGGCTGCGCGCCGCCCATGGCGTCGATGTCGATTACTTCGACCAGAGCCTCGCCCGGCTGGCGCCGCTGGCCGACTTCGGCAGTGTCGAGGTGTCGCGCGACCGGGTCGCGATCACCCACTCGCCCCATGAACTCGCGCGCGTCGTCGCCAGCGCCTTCGATGCCTATCTCGGCACAGGTGCCGGCGGCGGTTCCGGCAGGGCTCCGGGGATCGCCCGGCATTCGGTGGCGACCTGAGCCGCCGTGAACATTCCCCTCTCGATCGTCATCCCCGCGTCAAGCGGGGATCCAGCCCTCCCCGGGCGAGGGATCGGATGGGGTCAAGGCATCTCAAAGTGCGTCCCTGGCTCTCACCGCAACGTTTTCCCCTGCCGCTCGCCGGGTCCGCGCTTGACGCGGGGATGACGGAAACGACGCGAACATGACACCGCGCCGGCGCCCGCCTTGCGCAGAGAATGGGCAGACTTCGGCGCGTTAACCTTTTGTTTACCGTGTTTGCTCAGTTTGCCTGACGACACAGCCGCCCGCGCGGCCCGGCCCCGGCCGGCGTGACCGTGCGAAAGCGTGAAACCTTCAGGAGACCGGCAGGATGAGCGACGCGACGCAGCAGGACGCAGCCCGCACCAAGCAACTTCGCCGGATCCGCGAACTGGCCTCGGCGATCGCCATTGCGGCGGCCGCGGCGCTGGCGATGAGCTGGATGGGAACGGCGGCCCGGGCGGTCGAGGCCGCTCCGGCGGCGACCGCGTCCGGCGTTCACGGCGCGCAGAGCACCGGCATGGCCGTGACCGGAACGGTCACGCGGGGCTTCTGAGCCGGCGTCAGTGGATGCCGGTCAGCTTGCAGACGCGGCAGATGCTGGCAAGGCGGATGTGGTCGTTCTTCTCGATCGAGATCACGCCGCGCCGCTTCATGTCCGACAGGACGCGGCTGACGGTCTCGATGGTGAGCCCGAGATAGTCGGCGATTTCCTGGCGCGTCATGCGCAGCACGACGACGCGCGAGTCATCTCCCTCCGCGGGGCCGGCGCAGCCGACGACGCCGCGACCCGGCACGAAGCGCATCAGGAAGCTTGCGACCCGCTCGGCGGCCGACTTGCGGCCGAGCAGCACCGCATGGGAATGCAGCGTCTCGATGCGCGACATCAGGCAGCGGTTGACGTGGAGCTGCAGTTCGGCGTCGCCGTCGATCTGGCGGCGGTCGAGGATGCGCAGACGGGTCTCGCCGATCGCCTCGGCGGAGCAGTCGTAGAGCCCGGTCAGCGAGATGCCGACGAGGTCGCCGGCCGACAGGATGTCGACCACCTGACGCCGTCCGTCGGCGAGCAGCCGGAAGAGCATCACGCTGCCCTCCACGACCTCGAACATGCGATCGGCCGCGTCGTCCTCGTGGAAGACGGTCTCGTGGTTGGCAAAGCTCTGGACCCGGGTGGTGGCCGCGCTGCGCATGCGGTTCCAGGCCTCGTCGGGCGGCACCGGCCGGCGGTGCGTGCCGGCATAGCGGCCGGTCCCGTCGGCAAGGCGCGGGCGTCCTGGGAAGACGAATTCGTGTGGTCATCGGCGAAGCGCTGAAGCATCTGTCCCTCCTCGAGATCGACGCTTGCCGACATGTGGGCCGTCCGCCCGCCGGTAACCGTCGTGGAGGGCGTGAGGCGGGGTCCCGTCCGTCCCGGTGCCCGCTCCCTCCGCCCGTCACCCTAGACAACTGCGTCCGTCGCGAAAGCCGGGCCCATTACGTAAGGGGGAATACGGAGGCTAACCCACGGATATGTAAATCGTTTTATCAGCAGACTCGCCGGCGGACGCCCCGGGCTCCGGCCTGTGTCATGGCGTCGCGGTGCGGTCCGGAACGATCTCGGGCAGCCAGTTGACCGAGGGTGGCTTGCGCAGCACGCCGTCGAAGGCGAGGCCCTGCAGTTCGCGGGTGAGGTCGCGTTCGGCCTTGCCGGAAATCACCACCACCCGCGGCCGGGCGGCAAGTCCGCCGAGCCAGCGGATGACGTCGCGGCCGGAGATGCCGGGCAGGCCGAGGTCGACCACCACCACGTCGCCGTCCACCGGCGGCCCGCTGGCCATGAAGGTCTCCGCCGACCCGTAGACGCGGATGTCGCATCCGGCCTCGGCCAGAAGGGCTGCGAGGGCGTCTGCCACGGCCGCATCATCCTCGATGACGATGATCCTCACAGGACGTACCCTTCGACCCGGCCGCCCGTTCGGCGAACCTGGCACGAATGTGCATCGTCCGCCGGGCCGGCGTTATCCGTGAGACCGCGTATCGAGGCGTGATGTCACGGCCAGGGCATCAGGCGCCGGAGGTCAGGACGATCCGCACCAGATCGGCGGCGTTGCGCGCGCCGAGCTTTTCCATGATCCGGGCACGGTGCACCTCGATGGTGCGCGGCGAGATGCCGAGCCGGCGGCCGGCCTCCTTGTTGGAGGCGCCCGCGGTGATCTCGGCCAGCACGTCGCGCTCGCGCGGGGTCAGGGTCTCGCTGCCGGGAAACACGGCCGCCGGCACCCCCGAAGGCTCCTGGCGGAAGGCGGCCAGCGCCTCGCGGATCCGGCCGACGACGAAGTCAGCGTCGAAGGGCTTCTCGATGAAGTCGAAGGCCCCGAGCTTGATGGCGTTGACCGCCATCGGAATGTCGCCCTGGCCGGAGATGATGAACACGGGCGCCGGAAAATGCGCCACGTCGATCGCCTTCAGCACGTCGAGGCCGGAGCGGCCGGGCATGTGCACGTCGAGCAGCACGCAGGATGGCTGCTGGATCTTGAGGGCCTCGATGAAGGGTTCCGCGCCGTCGAATCCGCGCGTGTCGAACCCCTCCAGCTCGAGCACCACCGACAGCGCATCGCGTACCGCCGGGTCATCATCGACGATGAAGACGCTGTCCCTTGCCTCTGCGGTCATCTCCCAGTCCTCTCTGTCAGTCTCGCCGGCCGCTCACGCGGCACCCGGCGGCTTGTCGTCCCTGCCGTCCGCCTTCTTGTCCGGGCGCGGCAGATGCAGCACGAAGCGCGCACCCGTGCCGTTGCCGCCCGGGACGACGGTGAGATCACCACCGTGATTCTGCGCGATCGAGCGCGAGATGGCGAGGCCCAGCCCCATGCCGGTCTTCTTGGTCGTGGCGAAGGTGCGGAACATGGTCCGCGCCACGTCCTTCGGGATGCCCGGCCCGGAATCGGTGACGATCACCCGCGCCTGCTCCTCGTCCGCCTCCAGCTCGACCCGAACCCACTTGTCGGCCATGTTGCGCGCGACCTCGACGGCGTTGCGCACCAGATTGACCACGATCTGCTGGATCTGGATCGGATCGACATCCACCATCACCGGCGCGTCCGGCGGCACGAAATGCACCGGCACCGTCGACCCCTGGGCGACCACCATGATCAGGTCCAGCGCCTCGGCGACGGCCGCGACCAGATCCACCGGCTGGCGCTCCGGCTCGCGCCGCTCCACGAAGTTGCGCATCCGCTCGATGATGCCGGCCGCGCGCTCGGCCTCGCGCAGCGCCTTCTCGAGGATCTGCACCAGCGTCGGCGACATGGCCGTGCCGGCCTGGCGCGCCTGCCGGGTGACCGCCTGCAGATAGAGCATGAGCGCGGTCAGTGGCTGGTTGAGTTCGTGGGCCATCGCCGCGCCCATCTCGTCCATGGCCGACAGCCGGGCCATGTGGACCACCTGCGCCTGCAGCTCGATCAGCCGCTGCTCCACCGCCTTGCGGCTGCGCAGGTCGCGCAGGATGCCGATGAACTGGCGGCCCTCCGGCGTCTCGGCCTCGCCGACGGAGAGCTCCACCGGAAATTCCGTGCCGTCGCGGTGCTGGCCGGTCACCTCGCGGCCGATGCCGATGATCCGCCGCTCGCCGGTGGCGAGATAATGGTTGAGATAGCCGTCGTGATGGACGGAGAAGGACGGCGGCATGATGATCTTGACGTTCTCGCCGATCACGTCCGCCGCGGCATAGCCGAACATCTTCTCGCAGGACTTGTTGAAGGCGAGGATCCGCGCCCGGTCGTCGATCACGACGATGCCGTCGACCGCGGTGTCGAGCACGCTGGCAAAGCGGGCGCCGGACACGGTGGACCCGGGGCCGGGCTCGCCCGCTCCGCTGTCGTCTCCCTCGACCGCCCTGTCCCGCATCGTCTCGCCACTCCTGCCGGCATTCCGGCTCGTCCGGCGGCGGTTCTGCCGCCGTCCGCGATCCTATGTCGACGTCCGCCCGCCCGCATCCAGCCAGGTGCGCAGACGGCCGGCCGCCAGCGTCAGGCTCTCCTCGCCGCGCGCAAAGCAGAGCCGCATGTAGCCGGCGCCGGCCGCGCCGAAGGCCGTGCCGGGCGCGAGGCCGACGTTGGCCTCGTCGACGAGGCGCAGACCGAGCCGGCGGGTGTCCGGCTCGCCATCGATCGCGAAGAAGTAGTAGAAGGCGCCGGGCGGCGGCGCATCATGCACCCGGCCGCTGCCCGTCAGCGCCGCATGGATGATGTCGCGGCCGCGGCGGGCCCGGGCGACCTGATGGTCGATGAAGGCATCCCCCCGGTCGAGCGCGGCCGCCGCCGCCCGCTGCAGGAACACCGCAACGCCCGAGGTCGAATACTGCACGAGATTGGCCAGCAGCCCCGCCAGCTGCGGTGGCGCGGAGATCCACCCCACCCGCCAGCCGGTCATCGCCCAGTTCTTCGACAGGGTGTTGACGAAGATCACCCGGTCGTCGGCCTCGATCAGGTCGTAGAAGGACGGCGCCCGGCGACTGCCGTCGTAGACGAAGCGGGCATAGACCTCGTCGGCGAGGATCCACAGGCCGCGCGCGCGCGCCAGATCGAGGAGGGCCTGCAGCGTGGCGAGATCCGCGGTCCAGCCGGTCGGATTGGACGGGGAATTGACGAAGATCGCCCGGGTTGCCGGGGTGATCGCCGCGGCAAGAAGGTCAAGATCGAGATGCCACCCGCCAGGACCGCAGGTCATCGGCACCTCGACCGGCCGCCCGCCGGCCACCGCCAGCGCCCCCGCCACGTTGGGCCAGGCCGGCGTCGGCACGAGGATCTCGTCGCCGGCGCCGGCGATCGCGGCAATGGCGATCTGGATCGCCTGCATGCCCGACGCAGTGACGATGAACCGCTCCGGATCGAACGGCCTGCCGGCAAGCGCGCCCCAGTTGCGGTCGTGATAGCGGGCGAGCGCCTCGCGCAATTCGGGAATGCCCGTCTGGCGGGTGTAGAAGGTCTCGCCGGCGACGAGCGACCGGGTCGCCGCCTCGCAGATGAAGGCCGGGGTCGGCAGGTCGCCCTCGCCGGCCCAGAGCGCGACGAGGCCGGGCCGGCCGAAGCCGTGGTTCATCACCTCGACGATGCCGCTCGGCGGCGCATCCACCGCGGCCTGACGCAGATTGCTCGCGAAGTCCTGACTCATGACGTCCTCGACGGCAACATGCCTTGCCGTTCATGGCTGCGCTGGAGGGGGAGGCCGGCCGGCCCAACCGGCGAGGCCGGCCACCGACCCTCTGCAATCCTGACTAGCAGAAGCGGGCGGATACAGGAAGGAGCGCCGTGCAGGAACTTCCGGCGCGCGCGCCCCCCGGCCGACCTGCACAGGTCACCGCCGCGCGAGGATGTCCCGGATCTCCGTGAGCAGCACTTCCTCCTTGGTGGGCGGCGGCGGAGCCGACGGTGCCTGCTCTTCCTTGCGCTGCAGCTTGTTCATGCCGCGCACCACGAGGAACAGGGCGAAGGCGACGATCATGAACTTGACGATCGCATTGATGAACAGGCCGAGGTTCCAGGTGGCCGCGCCCGCGCCTTGGCCGCGACAAGGGTGAGATAGGGGCCGGGGGTCGTGCCCTCGCGCAGGACGACGAACAGGTCCGAGAAGTCGACGTTGCCGAGGATCACGCCGACCGGCGGCATGATCACGTCGTCGACCAGCGACGAGACGATGGCGCTGAAGGCCGCGCCGATGATGATGCCGACCGCAAGGTCGATCACGTTGCCCCGGAGGGCGAATTTCTTGAATTCCTGGAACATGGAACGCCTTCCTGACTTGACCGGACCGTGACGGCGGCCGGCGCCCGGCCGGCAACGCTGCGGCACAGGTGATTTTCCCGCGCCTTCCGGAATTGACAGGGCCACGCGGGGAAGTGCAACGCCCACCCTGCGGTTTGCACATGTTTTGACGGCGGAATCTGCCGATCCTGGCCCGATGCGGCCGCGACCCGCGGCCAGTCGGCGATGCAACGGACCTTCGGCGCGCCGCGCGTGTTATCCTGCACACTCAATCTGTCGGAGGATGTCCATGCTTGCCGGGCTGCCGAGAATCCTTGCCGGCGTCTTCGTCGCCGTCGGCTTCGCCCAGTCGCCGGAATTCTCGCAACAGTATTTCCAGCGGATCGGCGGCGCGATCGACGCGCTGCGGCCCATCGCCCAGAACTTCTACGACGCGGTCGAGGCCGAGGGCGCCGACCGCGCCGCCGCTCTGGCCCGGCTGCAGCGCGACGGCGCGAGCGTCGAGGATGCGGCCGGGCGCTCGACGGTCTATGCGGTGGATCGCTACGAGGATCTTCAGCGCCAGCGCGCGGCGATGCAGGATGCCGGGCCGATCGGCCGGGTTGCCGCACTCGTCGCCTATCCCGATCCCGAACTCCTTTCGAAGACCTGGGATGATTTCGCCCCGGCCGTGCCGACCACGCCGGCCGGGCTCGCGATCGCGGCGGCCGGCTTTGCCGCCGGCTGGACCGGCGCCTTCGCCATCGGCCGCTCGTTCCGCCGCCCGCGGCGGCCGGAGGCGGACGGCGTTCGCCGGGGGACCTGAGGCAACGGGCGCCCGAGACAAAGAGGGCAAGAGGCGGATCGGCCCGTGGCCCTGCGCACCCCGGATCGGCTATAGCAGAAGCATGCCTTCCAGCGGAGATCCGACCGTGTTCACCATCGATCCGGCCCTGTTCCGGCCAGAGGCCATCGCGCCCGAGACCCAGGCTCTCAATCACCGGATCATCGCGGCGCTCGGCGCCCTGCCCGACAAGTGGGCGTTCCCGCCCGCCGACCTGCGGGCGGCCCGGGCCGCCGGCAAGGGTCCGTTTCCGCTCGCGCCGCGCGACCCGCGCGCCGTCGACATCCAGATCCCCGGCCGGGACGGCCTGGTTCCGGCCAGGGTGATCGCGCCGACGGACGCGGCGCCCGCCGGCGTCTACCTGCATTTCCACGGCGGCGGCTGGACGCTCGGCGCCCACGACCAGCAGGACCAGATCCTCACGCCACTGGTGGACCTGTCCGGCTACGCCGTCGTCTCGGTCGACTACCGGCTCGCGCCCGAGCATCCCTATCCGGCCGGCCCCGACGACTGCGAGGCCGCGGCGCTGTGGCTGCTGGCCGAATGCACCGCCCGCTTCGGCACGCGGCGGCTGGCGATCGGCGGCGAGAGCGCCGGCGCCCATCTTGCCGTCGTCACCCTGCTCAGGCTGCGCGACCGCCACGGCATCCAGCCGTTCCACGGCGCCAACCTCGTCGCCGGCTGCTATGACCTTGCTCTCACGCCCAGCGCCCGCCGCTACGGGCCGACGCCGCTGATCCTGACGACGCGGGATGTGGAGCTGTTCGCCCGCAGCTTCCTCGGCGACGGCGCCGACCGGGCCGATCCGGACATCTCGCCGATCCACGCCGACCTTGGCGGCCTGCCGCCGGCGCTGTTCTCGGTCGGCACCGCCGACGCGCTGCTCGACGACAGCCTGTTCATGGCCGGGCGCTGGCTGGCCGCCGGCAATGCGGCGGACCTCGACGTCACCCCCGGCGGCGCGCATGTGTTCCAGTATTTCGACAGCCCGGCGACCACCGCCAGCCTTGGGCGGATGGCCGCCTTCCTGAAGGGGCTGGGCGCCGAGGGATGAGGCCGTTGCTCCGCAGAGCCCGCGACTGGGCGCGACGCATCAAGCGCGATGTCGTTGCGCTGTGGCTGGCGGCGCGTGACCCGCATGTGCCGCTGGTTGCCAAGCTGCTCGCGGCCATCGTCGCCGCCTATGCCCTCTCGCCCCTCGACCTCGTGCCCGACTTCATCCCGATCCTCGGCTATCTCGACGACGTGATCCTCGTCCCCCTCGGCATCCTCGCCGTGGTCCGGCTGGTCCCACCGCCGACGATGGCGCGTCTGCGCGGCGAAGCCGACGCGATCACCACGCGGCCCGGAAGCCGGGCGGGGGCGGTCGCGGTGGTGCTGATCTGGATTGCCGCGGCGGGCCTTTGCGCCTGGTGGCTGCTGGGGCCCGACCACGGGTAAGGCCGCGCCGTCAGATCCGCTGCTCGTCGTAATCGCGCTTCAGGTCCTCGACCATGCCGAAGAAGCGGCGGAAGGCCTGGTCGGCCAAATCGAGGGCGCGGTCCAGCTCCTCCGCGCCCGGCAGGCGCGGGGCCTCTTCCGGCGGGGCTTCGGCGAGCGGGGGCGTCGGTTCCGGGGCGGGTTCGGGTGGCCGCTCGACCTCGGCAAGGCGCGCCTCCAGCGCCGCGATCCGGCCTTCCAACTCGTCGATCCGCGCCTCCGCGGCCGCGTCGCGCGTGGTGCGATCGGCGTCCATCGCCGCCCGTGCCCGCTCCAGCTCGCCGGTGAGGATGGCGACTGACGCCCGCGCGGTCCTGGCCTCCGTCTCGGCGGCTTCGACCTGGCTCCGGAGTTCGGCCATCGCCGTGTCGCGCCCGGCCATGCCGGCCTCGATCGCGCGAAGCCGTTCGGTCACCGCGGCGAGATCCCTGGCAAGGACGGCGCTGCGGCGCCGGGCGCGTCGAGATCGGCGGCCAGCGCCCGGGTCCGCCGCTCGGCCTGCTCGGCGAGGGTGGGAACGGGCGCGGCCGGGGCGACAGGCTTCTGGGCTTCGGGCGGCCTGGCAAAGCGATAGCCCGGAGCCTCCTGCGCCTGCGCGGCGCTCACGCCGGCGACGAATGTCATCGCGACGACAAGCGTCTGCGCGGCGATCGTCGGCGTCTTCATCGATCTGCTCCTCCCGAAGCGGCCCCCGTCTGCGCGGTCAGGCGGGCGGCAAGTCTAGCGCGAACGCCCTTCGGCCGCCATGCACCGCTCACGCCGCCGCCCGGACCGACGGGGGAAAGCGACCGTAAAAGCTCTCGCCGCGCGCCGCCATCTCGCGCAGGAGGGCGGGCGGGGCAAAGCGCGCGCCATGGGCCTCGGCGAGCCGGTCGCAGAGCGCGACGAAGGCCGGCGTGCCCATGCCGTCGATGTAGGACAGCGTACCGCCGGTGAAAGGGGCAAAGCCGAAGCCGAGGATCGCGCCGACGTCGGCCTCGCGCATGTCGGTCACGACGCCCTCCTCCACGCAGCGCGCCGCCTCCAGCGCCTGGGTCACGAGAAGCCGCCGTTTCAGCTCGGCCACGTCGAATTCATCCGCCGGGCGGGACGGGCCGACCACCTCGGCAAGGCCCGGCCAGAGCCGCTTCTGGCCCTTGTCCGGATAGTCGTAGAAGCCGGCGCCGCTCTTGCGGCCGAGCCGGCCGCGCGCCACCACCATCTCGCGCAGCAGGGCCTCCTGCCGCGGATCGACGGCGTCGTCGCCGAGATCGGCTTTCGCCGCCTGCAGGATCTTCCAGGCAAGATCGAGGGCGATCTCGTCGTTGAGGGCGAGCGGGCCGACCGGCATGCCGGCCATCCGCGCGACATTCTCGATCATCGCCGGCGGCACGCCCTCGGCCAGCATCAGATGCGCCTCCAGCAGATAGCGCGTCACGCAGCGGTTGGCGTAGAAGCCGCGGCTGTCGTTGACGACGATCGGCGTCCTGCGCAGCGCCCGCACATAGTCGAGCGCCACGGCGAGCGCCCGGTCGCCGGTCTTCGCCCCGAGGATCACCTCGACCAGCATCATCTTCTCGACCGGCGAGAAGAAGTGGATGCCGATGAAGTCCTCCGGCGCGCGCCAGCCCTCCGCCAGCGAGGTGATCGGCAAGGTGGAGGTGTTGGAGGCAAACACCGTGTCCGGCCCGAGCACGGCAGCGGCCTTGTCCATGGCCGCGCGCTTCACGCCCCGGTCCTCGAAGACCGCCTCGATCACGAGATCGCAGCCGGTGAGCGCGGCGTAGTCGTCGCCGGCGGTGATCCGACCCAGCAGCGCGTCGCGGTCGGCCGGGCTCGCGCGGCCCTTGCGCACCCGGTCGGCCACGAGCTTCTCGCAGAGCGCGTGGCCCTTCCGCGCGCTGTCGGCGTCCCGGTCGATCATCGCGACCTCGATCCCGGCCGCCGCCGTCACATAGGCGATGCCGGCGCCCATGAAGCCGGCGCCGAGAATGCGACCTTGCGCGGCGTGGCGGGCGGCTCGGCGACGGGGCGGCGGGCGCCCTTGCCGAGATCCTGCATCGAGACGAACAGCGAACGGATCATCGCCTGTGCCTCGGGGGAGGCCAGAACCCCGGCGAAATGCCGCGCCTCGACCTTCAGGGCGAGATCCATCGGCAGCTGCAGGCCCTCGAAGGCGGCGGCCAGCGCGCCGCGGGCGCCCGGATAATTGTCGTGGGTCTCGCGGCGATAGAGCGCATTGGCGGCCGGCCAGACCTGGAAGCCGGCCGGGGAGTAGACCGCGCCGCCGGGCGCGCGAAAGCCGTCACTGTCCCAGGGCTTCTTCGCCGAAAGGCCGGCGGCGATCATCGCCCGGGCCTCGGCGACGAGGCTGGCCGCGGGCACCACCTTGTCGAGCAGCCTCAGCGCGAGTGCCTTCTTCGGCGCCACGGTCTGGCCCTGCAGCAGGAAGGTGAGACCCGCCTGCGGCTCGGCCATGCGCATCACCCGCTGGGTGCCGCCGGCACCGGGGAAGAGGCCGATCTTCACCTCGGGCAGGCCGACCCGGAAGTCGCCCTCGGCGGCGATCCGGCCATGGCAGGCGAGCGCCAGTTCGAAGGCGCCGCCAAGGCAGGTGCCGTTGATGGCCGCCACCCACGGCTTGCCGCAGGTCTCGATGCTGCGCCACAGGCGCGACATGCGCGCGCCTTCCACGAACAACCGCTGCATCGCGGCCTCAGGGTCGGCGTCCTTGAGGTGGGCATAGTCGGCGAGCAGCGCCTCGACCATCTTGAGATCGGCGCCGCCGGAAAAATCCCTCTTGGCTGAAGTGACGACGACGCCCGTCACCGCGTCGTCCGCCGAGATCGCGGCGAGCACGGCCTCGATCTCGTCCATCACCTCGGCGGTGAAGACATTCATCGACCGGCCGGGCGAGTCCCAGACGAGGAGGGCAATGCCGTCGGCGCCGGCCTCGAAGGTGAAGTGGGTGTACGTCATCGCCATCTCCTTCAGACCCGCTCGATCAGCGTCGCCGTGCCCATGCCCGCGCCGATGCAGAGCGTGACGAGGGCCACGCCGAGATCGCGCGCCTCCAGTTCGTCGAGCACCGTGCCGAGGATCATCGCCCCGGTCGCGCCGAGCGGATGGCCGAGGGCGATGGCGCCGCCGGCGACGTTGACCCGGCCCGGATCGACCTCGAAATGCTGCATGAAGCGCAGGACGACGGCGGCAAAGGCCTCGTTGACCTCGAAGAGATCGATGTCGCCGATGGTCAACCCGGCGCGGCGCAGCAGCTTCTCGGTGACGTCGACCGGGCCGGTCAGCATCAAGGCCGGATCGGAGCCGATGCTGGCAAAGGCGCGGATGCGCGCGCGCGGCCGGAGCCCGGCTGCGGCACCCGCCTCCTTCGAACCGACGAGGACGGCGGCGGCGCCGTCGACGATGCCCGACGAATTGCCGGCGTGGTGGACATGCTCGACCCGCTCGACCTCCGGATGGGCGGCGATCGCCACCGCGTCGAAGCCGCCCATTTCGCCGAAGATGGCAAAGGCGGGCTTCAGCGCGGCAAGGCTCTGCATGTCGGTGCCGGGGCGCATGTGCTCGTCGCGGTCGAGGATCATGAGACCGTTGCCGTCGCGCACCGGCTCCACGGCGCGGGCAAAGCGGCCCTCCGCCCAGCTGGCCGCGGCCCGCCGCTGGCTCTCCACGGCGTAGGCGTCGACGTCGTCGCGCGAGAATCCGTATTTGGTGGCGATGAGGTCGGCCGAGACGCCCTGCGGCATGAAATAGGACGGGAGAGCCACGGCCGGGTCCATCGGCCACGCCCCGCCCGAGGCTCCAAGGCCGACGCGGCTCATCGATTCCACCCCGCCGGCCACCACGAGATCGCTCTGGCCGGACATGATGCCGGCAGCCGCAAGGTTCACCGCGTCGAGGCCGGAGGCGCAGAAGCGGTTGATCTGCATGCCGGGCACCTCGATCGCCCAGCCGGCGGCAAACACCGCCGCGCGGCCGATGTCGCCCCCGGCCTCGCCGACCGGATCGACGCAGCCGAGGATCACGTCGTCGATGAGCCGGGTGTCGAGGCCGCTGCGCCGTTCCAGCGCTGCCAGCGGCGCGGCGGCCAGCTTCACGGACGAGACCTCGTGGAGCGCGCCGTCCTTGCGGCCGCGGCCGCGCGGGGTGCGCACGTGATCGTAGATGAAGGCCTCGGCCATGCTTTCCTCCGCGGCGCGCCTCAAGACGCGTTCAGAACAGGTCGGCGGGCAGCGCCATCGTCGCCGCCGCGCCGCTTTCGATCCGGGTCCGGCGCAGGGCCGTCTCCGGCAGAAGCCGCTCCATGAAGAAGCGGGCGGTGAGGATCTTCGCCTCGTAGAAGGCCCGGTCGCCCTCGCCGGCCGCAAGATGCTCCGTTGCCGCCCGCGCCATCTTCAGCCACATCCAGCCGAAGGCGACGAGGCCGAAGAGATGCATGTAGTCGGTGGCGCCCGCCGCCGCATTGTCGGGCTTCTTCATGGCGTTGGCCATGAACCACATGGTGGCCGCCTGAAGATCCTGCACGCCGCGCGCAAGCGCCGCGGCAAGGGGGGCGAGGGTTTCGTCGTCCCTGGCCGCCGCGATGGCGAGCCCGAGTTCGGCGAGGACGGCCATGATCGCCCGGCCGCCGTCCTTCGGCAGCTTGCGGCCGACGAGGTCGAGCGCCTGGATGCCGTTGGCGCCCTCGTAGATCATGGCGACCCGGGCATCGCGCACGAACTGCTCCATGCCCGAGGCGGTGATGTAGCCATGGCCGCCGAACACCTGCTGGGCGGTCACGGCATTCTCGAAGCCGCGGTCGGTGAGGACGCCCTTCACCACCGGCGTCAGCAGGCCGAGCATGTCGCCGGCGCGAGCGGCGGTCTTCGGGTCCGGCGACCGCGCGGCGATGTCCGACTGCAGCGCGGTCCACAGCAGGAGGGCGCGGCCGGCCTCGGTGGTGGCGCGGATCGTCATCAGCATCCGGCGCACGTCGGCGTGGACGATGATCGGATCGGCGGGCCGCTCGGGCGCGGCAGCACCCGTGATCGCCCGGCCCTGCAGCCGCTCGCGGGCCCAGAGGGCGGCGTTCTGGCCGGCGATCTCCGAGATCGCCAGCCCCTGCACCGCCACCCCGAGCCGGGCCTCGTTCATCATCGTGAACATGGTCCGAAGGCCCGCGCCGGGCTCACCGACCAGGGAGCCGATGGCGCCGTCATAGTTCATCACGCAGGTGGCGCTGGCGTGGAGGCCCATCTTGTCCTCCAGCGATCCGCAGGAGACGGCGTTGCGGGCGCCCGGCTCCCCGTCCGGCCCCGGCAGGTGTTTCGGGACGACGAACATGGAGATGCCGCGGGTGCCCTCCGGCGCGCCCTCGATGCGGGCCAGCACCAGATGGACGATGTTCTCGGCAAGGTCGTGCTCGCCGCCGGAAATGAAGATCTTGGTGCCGGTCAGCGCGAACGTCCCGTCGTCGCGCGGCACCGCCTTCATGCGGATCAGGCCGAGATCGGTGCCGCAATGGGGCTCGGTGAGGTTCATCGTGCCGGTCCAGGCACCGTCGACCATCTTCGGCAGATAGGCGGCCTTCTGCGCGTCCGACCCGTGGCGCGCCAGCGTGGCGATGGCGCCCTGGGTCAGGCCGGTATAGGTGGCAAACGCCATGTTGGCCGAACTGGCGAACTCGTTGAGGACGACGGTCATCAGATAGGGCAGGCCGCTGCCACCATGGTCCGGGTCGGTCGACAGGCCCATCCATCCCTGTGCGCGGTACTCCGCAAAGGCCTTGCGAAAGCCGGTGGGCGTGGTCACCGATCCGTCGGCCTGGCGCAGGCAGCCCTCGGCGTCGCCGGAGAGATTCAGCGGCAGCAGCACCTCCTCGCAGAAGCGCCCGCTGGCCGACAGGATCGCGTCGACGGTGTCGGGCGCGAGATCCGCAAAACCCGGCAGGTCCGCATGGTCCGGGAGGCGCAGGACATCGGCGAGCAGGAACCGGACGTCGGCGGCGGGAATACGATAGGAGGGCATGGGACGCTCCGGACCTTTCGTTTCGACGCCGGGGGCGGCGGATCTGCATTCTGGCGGCGGCGATCGTTGCATTCTGCAACGAAAGCCTTTCACGCAGATGATGACGCTTGCGTAAACGTCAAGACGGCAGATCCGGTCCGGCAGCGTCACGCGGCCGGTGCCACCGTCGTCAGGTGGCGCCGGCCTGTTCCTTTTCCTTCAGGAGACCGGAGACCACCGCCACGGTGCGCCGCAGTTCGGTCAGCGCCTGCTCGATGTCCTTCTTCTGGCGCTCGAGGATCGAGATCTGCTCGTTGAACTTGCCGAGCGCGACCTTGAGCTGGGTGACCTGACCGTCACGCAAGTCGTAGAGGTCGAGCATGTCCTTGATCTCACTCAAGGAAAACCCCACGCGCTTGCCCATCAGCACCAGTTTGAGGCGCGCGCGGTCGCGGCGGGTGTAGAGCCGGTTCAGGCCGTCGCGATGCGGCGTGATCAGGTTCTTGTCCTCGTAGAAGCGCAGCGTGCGCAGCGTCACGCCGAACTCGCGGGCCAGATCACCGATGGTGAACATGTTGGACTTCGAGGTGTCGTCCCCCTCGCCCGCGAAGTCCTCCGCGGCGATCGCCGATGCCTGGGCGATCGAAAGCTTTTCCGTCATCGTCGCAACACATCCCTTGCGGCCGACCGGCCGTGCGGCCGGCGGCATTGGCGTGAAGCGACTGGCATAGCTTACGTTTGCGTCAACGTCCAGTCCATCAGCCCGGGTTGTTCGGCTGGGCGGCGGCCGGGATGAGGCAGAAAAGGAAGGAAATCTTCATGGTTCTTACCGGAATGCGACAATGGCCCGGAAATGTTTACCACTCGTTTACCCTGTTTGGCGAAAGTCGAGGGTGAAGCATCGGCCCGGTCGGTCTGTCGTCCGGCAGCATCCGCTCGGCGGCCGGTGCGCCGGCGGGCCGTCAGGGGACGGTCCCGGCGGGATTGGTCCGGCGCGTGCCGGACAGGCCTTGCGCCATGGGGAGAGACGGGATGAACTCGCGATCCGCGCCGTATCAGGGCAGCTACACGGATGGTGGCAGCGGCATGATGCGTGCGGCGACCTCGCAGGAGGGCGCCAGCGCCGCCTTCGGCCAGGCCGCCGCACCGCGACCCGCCGAGCCGGCCGTGGGGCGGATCATCGATTCCCTCGACAGGCTGGGCGAACGCATCCGCGCCCTTTCCGCCGACCAGAACGGCGCCTCCCGGGAAACACCGGCCCGCGACGCCGCGCCCGCCAGCAGCGCCCGCCGTCCGATCGACGACATCGAGGCCCGCCGCGCCGCGCTGGATC
>NZ_MCRJ01000002.1 GCF_001720135.1 Methylobrevis pamukkalensis | reverse complement strand
TTTTTTGCCACGATCTCCCACAAAGGATGACAATCGGCAAAACGCGGTGTAGGGTCAGCAGCATAACAACAGGGAAGTGCCTGCAAGCAAGTTGAAGAACACAATAAAACGTTCTCTACAAGCTTACCTGAAGGACATTCCCGAATAACGCGGTCTGATGTCTTGGGAGGAAAGCCCCCTGGGCGCGGAAATCGCAGCCGAAGTGACTTTGCGATTGGGAGGAATGATCGCCGAGTTGCTTTTAATGGGGTGACACGC
Source organism: Methylobrevis pamukkalensis (assembly GCF_001720135.1). Taxonomy (GTDB): domain Bacteria; phylum Pseudomonadota; class Alphaproteobacteria; order Rhizobiales; family Pleomorphomonadaceae; genus Methylobrevis; species Methylobrevis pamukkalensis. Next base: position 92,464 of record NZ_MCRJ01000002.1, on the reverse strand, counting down.
GAACTGGAAAGCAAGGCTTCGGCCTTGCTTTTTTATTTTTTAAATCGATTTATATTTCAGTGTCGCCAATCAGGCGTGACTCATCCCATCAATCCTTGAATTTGACATGATCCTTGCGGCGGCGACCGTGCGGCATGTGCTTGCCTCGTGGTGGCGTCCGGCGTGGCGGCGCGGGGGATCTGCGTCCCGAGGCAAGATTGCGGGCAGGCGGAGACCCTCGCTCCACGGACATCTGCGCCTGGTCGCGTCCCGATCGAGAGATGCAGGGGATGTCGTGGGGAAGACATCCTCGCCGCGTTCGAGCGGGGAGCAGGCACGCGCGACACTGCGCGGTGACTTTCCCCTCGTCCTTCGAGACAGCCGCTTCGCGACTTCCTCGGGATGAGGGGAGAGGGCAATGCGAAGTCCCGAGCGCCGGAAATTGCCAGGGCCTCATCCTGAGGAAGCCCGCAGGGCTGTCTCGAAGGACGAGGCGGGTGGTTCGATCTTGTGGTCCGGGAATCAACCGGGCAGATGTGATCGAACCCGGCACCGCCAAGGGAAGATCCGACTCATGTCGGCCCCCTCACCGATCCGACGGCGGGCGGAAGAAGGGCAGGTCGTCGAGGGTGACGCCGCTGTTCATCACCAGCAGGAACAGGCCGAAGAACACGCCCGACAGCAGGGTCGTCCACAGCGCCTTCTTCCACAGGTTCACGCCGGCCGGCGCTCCGGGGTCGGTCCCGTGCGCGATGGTGCCGCTGTCATGCTGGGATCGCACGCCGAAGGGCAGGACCATGAACAGGGTGAGCCACCAGATCACGAAGTAGATGGCGATTGCGCTGCCGATCGTCATGGCCGGGTCCCGATCCTCTTGTGTCCGCGTCTGAAGCCGGTACGGGCGAGCGTGCCGGATGGATGATCGGTGCCCTCAGGTCGCCGGGCCATCCTTCTTCGGCTGATAGGTGTGCTCGGGCGCCGGGAAGCTGCGGGCCCGCACGTCCGCGGCAAAGCTCTCGGCGGCCTCGGCGATCTGTGGCGCGAGACGGGCATAGTGCTTCACGAAACGCGGCTTGAAGTCGCTGAACAGGCCGAGCATGTCGTCGGAGACCAGCACCTGGCCGTCGCAGTGGACCGAGGCGCCGATGCCGATGGTCGGAATGCCGGAGGCTTCGGTGATCGCCTGCGCGAGGGGCTCGAGCGTGCCCTCGATCACCACCGCGAAGGCGCCGGCCTCCTCGACGGCCCGGGCACCGGCCATGATGTGATCCGCCTCGGCCTGCGACCGGCCGCGGGCGCGATAGCCGCCGAAGGCATTGATCGACTGCGGCGTCAGGCCGATGTGGGCAAGCACCGGAATGCCGCGCTCGGTGAGGAAGCGGATGGTCTCGGCCATCTCCGGGCCCCCCTCGATCTTCACGCCGTCGCAGCCGGTCTCGACCATCACCCGCGCGGCGTTGCGGAAGGCCTGGGCGGGCGATTCCTGGTAGGTGGCAAACGGCATGTCGACGATGACGCAGGCCTTCTCGGCGCCGCGCATCACGGCGGCGCCGTGGGCGATCATCATGTCGAGGGTGACCGCCAGCGACGACTCGAAGCCGTACATCACCATGCCGACCGAATCGCCGACGAGAAGAAAGTCGACATGCGGGTCGAACAGCTTGGCGATCGGCGTCGTGTAGGCGGTGAGGCTGACGATCGGCCGGCCGGTGCCCTTCATCGCCCGGATCTCGCCGGTGGTCTTGCGCCGCTTCAGGGTGGTCGCGCTCATCGATCTGCTCCGCTCGTCCGGGTGCCGCCGAGAGACCGGCGGATGACCCTGTTGTCGAGAAGCCGCGTCGCACCGACGCGGACATAGAGGAGAAGCAGCACCTCTCCGTCTCGCCGGCCTCAAGCTCGGCCAGCGTCTGCGGATGGCGCAGCGCCACCACCTCCGGTTCGGCCAGGGGCTCGGCCGCGACGAAGGCCCGGAGGTGCGCCTCGACCTCGCCGAGCGGCGTCGCCGGGTCGGCCAGCAGCCGCTCGGCTTCGGCCAGCGTCCTCGGCACGATCGCCGCCGCGGCGCGCTCGTTCGCACTCAGATAGACATTGCGCGACGAGCAGGCCAGCCCGTCGGGCTCGCGGACCGTCGCCACGCCGATGATCTCGATCGGGAAGGCGAGATCGGCCACCATGCGGCGCAGGATCACCAGCTGCTGGTAGTCCTTCTCTCCGAAGACGGCGACGTCGGGCTGAACGAAGTTGAAGAGCTTGGCCACCACGGTGCAGACGCCGGCAAAGTGGCCGGGCCGAACTTCACCCTCCAGCAGCGCGCCCAGCGCCGGCACGTCGACCACCGTCTGCATCGGCTGCGGGTAGACCTCGGCCACCGGCGGCGCGAACAGGAGATCGGCGCCGCCCTGTTCGAGCAGCTGCGCGTCGCGGGCAAGATCGCTCGGATAGCGCTCGAAATCCTCGTTCGGCCCGAATTGCAGCGGATTGACAAAGATGCTGACGACGACCACGTCGGCGCTCTCGCGGGCGCGGCGGACGAGTTCCAGATGGCCCTTGTGGAGATAGCCCATGGTGGGCACCAGGGCGATCCGCTGCCCGCTGCGGCGAAAGCCGGCGAGGCGGTGCCTGAGGTCGGCGACCTGCGTTGCGATGTCCATCCGGCGATCTTCCCGTCGATCCGGGGCAGCGGGTGGCCCCCTGCCCTCTTTGTCTTCGGGAGGCCTTATAATCGGTCGGTCGCCGATTGGCCATGCGTCCGCTGCGCTGCGGCAACGGCACCGAGCCCGGGGATGCCGCCGCGGCGCCGCTCGGGGCGCCGCGGCAACAGGGATCAGCGCGTGCGGCGACGAAGGCCTTTTCCTGGCTGAGCCCGCGCCAGAGCGCGTAGCACATCACGAGCAGCACGATCGCGAAGGGAATGCCGGTGGTGATCGCCGCCGCCTGGAGGGCCGCAAGCCCGCCGGCCGCCAGCAGCACGATCGCCACCAGCCCCTCGAACACCGCCCAGAAGATCCGCTGCGGCACCGGCGCATCGACCTTGCCGCCGGCCGTGATCGTGTCGATCACCAGCGATCCGGAATCCGACGAGGTGACGAAGAACACGATCACCAGCACCACGCCGACCACCGAGGTGATCGACGACAGCGGCAGCGCATCGAGCATCACGAACAGCTGCAGCGGAAGTTCGGCGTCCTGAAGCGCGGCGCCGCCGCCCACCAGGATCTGGTCGAGCGCCGTTCCGCCGAAGATCGACATCCAGAGGATGCAGACCAGCGAGGGCACCAGCAGGACGCAGGTGATGAACTCGCGCACGGTGCGTCCACGCGAGACGCGGGCGATGAACATGCCGACGAAGGGCGACCAGGAGATCCACCAGGCCCAGTAGAAGGCGGTCCAGCCGTCGAAGAAGTTGCCATCGGTGCGGCCGACGAAATTGCTGAGGGCCGGCAGATGCGCGATGTAGGACCACAGCGACTGCACGAAGCCCGACAGGATCGCCAGCGTCGGGCCGAGCACCAGGACGAAGCCCATCAGCAGCGCCGCCAGGACCATGTTGATCTCGCTGAGGCGCTTGACGCCGGCATCGAGCCCGGCAACGACCGAGAGCAGCGCGATGCTGGTGATGCCGATGATCAAGAGGATCTTGTTGGTCTCGGTCACCGGCATGCCGAAGACGTGGTTGAGGCCGGCCAGCGCCTGTTCGGCGCCGAAGCCGAGCGAGGTGGCGAGGCCGAACAGCGTGGCAAACACCGCGAGGGTGTCGATCGCGTGGCCGGGCCAGCCCCAGGCCCGTTCGCCGAGGATCGGGTAGAAGGTCGAGCGCAGGGTCAGCGGCAGGCCGCGGTTGTAGGAGAAGAAGGCGAGCGCGAGGCCGACGACCGCATAGATCGCCCAGGGATGCAGACCCCAGTGGAAGATGGTGGCGGCCATTGCCAGATCGCGCGCGGCTGCGAAGTCGCCCGGCGCGCCGCCGAGCGGCGCCCAGCTTGCGGCCGTTCCCGCATCCTCGGCGATCGACGCCGTGAAATGCGAGATCGGCTCGGAGACGCCGAAGAACATCAGGCCGATGCCCATGCCCGCGGCAAACAGCATCGCGAACCAGCCGGTGTAGGAATAGTCGGGCCTGGCGTCCGCGCCGCCGAGCCGGATCTTGCCGAGCGGCGACAGCGCCAGCACGAGGCAGAACAGCACGAAGGCATTGCCGGCGATGGCGAGCAGCCAGTCGAAGGCCTCGGTCACGGCCGGACGGAGCCAGCCGAAGAAGTCGTTGGCGGGCACCTGGAAGACGGACACCGCCACCACGAAGGCGACGATGAGCCCGGAGGATATGGCGAAGACCGGATTATGAATGTCGAGGCCGAAGACCTGGATGTTGTCCTGCCCGACTTCATAGTCGCTGGTGATGTGGCTGTCGTCCGACACGGTCGCCCCCTTTGATCGGATGATGTGGACCGGGCGGGGCACTGCCGCCGGGCCAAAGAATGATCATCCGCCAAAGTTGGCGCTGGCGCCACAGTTCTGTCCAAGATCGTCGACAGAATGAGATGCGGGCGGAGATCGATGTCCGTTTCGATCGGATCGATCGAAGGCGCCAACCTAGTCAGCATGCTCTGCGAGTCAACCCTCGCGGAGGATTTCCTGTGGGCGCAATACGCTGGCCGATCCTTCCGGCGCTGCGCAGACGGCCCTTGGCTGGGTCAGATCTGCCTTGCGCGCTGGGCAGCCCTCTGCCGCGTCCTCCCTGTACGAAGCATCCGGTCTAAAGCTATGGTGCCCTTCTCAAATGCGTCGCCGTCGCCCGTCGGGCGCGGGGCGGCCGCGGGGCAGGCTGTCGCCGGCTGCCCCGCCTTTGACGGGAGATCCCTGCCATGAAGATGCGGCGCCTCGGCTCCGGCCTCACCGTTTCCGCCCTCGGCCTCGGCTGCATGGGCATGAGCCACGCCTATGGCGGACAGGAGGAGGCCAAGTCGATCGCGACGATCCGCCGCGCCGTCGAACTGGGCGTGACGCTGTTCGACACGGCGGAGGTCTACGGCCCGTTCACCAACGAGATCCTGCTCGGCAAGGCGCTGGCGCCGCTGCGCGACAAGGTGACGATCGCCACGAAATTCGGCTTCCGGATCGCGGCCAATGCCGAGGGCGTCGCCAGCATGAGCGGCGTCGACGCCGGCCGGAACAGGCGAAGGCGGTGGCGGAAGCGTCGCTGAAGCGGCTCGGGACCGACGTGATCGATCTCTACTACCTGCACCGGGTCGACCCGCAGGTGCCGGTGGAGGACAGCGTCGGCGCGATGGCCGATCTGGTGCGCGAAGGCAAGGTGCGGGCGATCGGCCTGTCGGAGGTTGACGCCGACACCCTGCGCAGGGCCCATGCCGTTCATCCGGTCGCCGCCCTGCAGAGCGAGTATTCGCTGTGGACGCGCGATCCGGAGGGGGCGATCCTCGACACCTGCCGCGAGCTCGGCATCGGCTTCGTGCCGTTCAGCCCGCTCGGACGCGGCATGCTGACGGGTGCCTTGCGCTCGGCGGACCAGCTGGACGCCGGCGATTTCCGGCTGAGCCTGCCGCGCTTCCAGGGCGAGAATTTCGCCGCCAACCTTGCGGTCGTCGACGTGGTGCAGGCGCTGGCCGCGCAGAAGGGCGTGACGCCGGCGCAGCTTGCGCTCGCCTGGGTGCTCGCGCAGGGCGACGACATCGTGCCGATCCCCGGCACGCGCAGCATCACCCGCCTCGAGGAGAATGTCGCCGCGGTGGACGTCGTCCTCACCGCGGCCGATCTCGTCGCCATCGACGCCGTGGCGGCGCCGGAGAGCTTTTCCGGCGCGCGCTATGGCGAGGCGTGGCAGCAATTGGTGCGCAAGTGATCAGCCGGAAAGCGTGACGCCCGTGCGCGGATCGGCGGCAAGCGCGACCAGCACGTCTCGGACCTTCGCCATTTCGGCCGGGCCGAGGTCTGCCAGCGGGGCGCGCATGTGGCCGCCGTCGAAGCCGCGCAGGGCCATCGCCGCCTTGGTGGTCTGCGGCTGGCCGAAGGCACGGGCGAGTTCGCGGAACGGATACCAGAGGCGGTGAAGGTCGCGGGCCGTGGCGGCGTCGCCGGCCTGCACGGCGCGGAAGCTGGCGAGGATCAGCTCCGGGAAGGCCGACGAGTTGGTCGAGCTGATGCCGTCGAAGCCGACCATCATCGGCCCGAGGAAGGCGAGATCGGAGGCGCAGAACAGCTTGATGCTGCCGCCGAGGCGGCCGGCGATGCGGTCGATGGCGGCGGGCGACAGGTCGCCCTGCTTGATGCCGACCATGCCGGGCAGCGGCGCGATGCGCTCGATCAGCTGCGGCGACAGGGTGATGCCGATGCCGGGGGCGTTGTAGATCAGGATGCCGGTCTTCGACAGCGGCGCCATCTTCGCAAAGAAGGCGACGATCTGGTCGTCGGTGATCTCCGACACATAGGGCGGCGTGACCATCGGCAGGCCGCCGAGATCGCCGGCAAGCCCCGTCAGTTCCGCCACGTCGCGGGCGTCGGAGCCTGCCGAGCAGAGCATCACCGGCACGCGGTCGCCGACCACGTCCATGACCCGGCGGAACAGTTCGGCGCGCTCGGCGACGGTCATCGCCGGAAATTCGCCATAGGTGCCGCCGATCAGGATGCCGTCGTAGCCGAGGCCGATCACCCGCTCGATGGTGCGGGCAAGGCCCGCCCAGTCGAAGTCGCCGTTTTCCATGAACGGCGTCACGGTGATGTTGAAGATGCCGGTGAGGCGCTCACGGCATTCGTCGATGTCTTTCATCGTCACAGGTCCTGTTGTTGATCTTCTTGATCTTTTTCGCGCGGCGGAGCGGGCGGTGGCTCTCAGTTCGCGACGCGGGTCAGCGGCCGGGCGAAGGTGCCGAGCACCCGGTAGCCGGTTTCGGTGACGACGATCGTCTCGCTGACGCCGACGGTGAACTGGCCGTAGATCCGCAGCGCCGGGGGAATGTGGAAGGCCATGCCCGGCTCCAGCGGCCGGTCGACGCCGGTGTAGAGGCTGAGGATGCCGCCCTCGCCCCAGTCGGGGGCAAAGGAGATGCCGGTCGAATAGCCGGTGCGCTTGCGGAAGTTCTCGGTGAAGCCGGCCTTGTCGATCACCGCCTGGCAGGCGGCATGCACTGCCGAACAGGGCTCGCCGGGCCGCACCGCATCGAGCGCGGCGGCCAGCGCGTCCTGGCAGGTCGCCTCCATCGCCTCGGCTTCGGGCGGCATGGCGCCGACCCAGGCCGAGCGCATCAGGGCGGCGTGGTAGCGGTCGTGACTGGCGGCCATTTCGAGGAAGGCCGGCTCGTTGGCGCCGATGGTGCCGCGCCGCCAGGTGCCGTGGGGCACGCCGGTGCGCTTGCCGACCGAGCAGAGCGGCTCCATGCCGACATATTCGGAGCCGGCGCGGATCGCCGCATTCATCATCGCCGCAACCAGATCGTTGTCGCGCGCGCCGACCTTCACCTCGGCCATGCCGGCGCGAAGGCCGGCATCCACATAGGTCGCGGCAATCGCCAGCTTCTCGATCTCGGCCGGCGACTTGACCGCGCGCAGGCTCTCGACGATGCCGGCGGCGTCATGGACGGTGCCGAGGGCGGACTGCAGGCGCTCGTAGACGGCGATCGGCAGGAACCAGCCGCGCTTGTCGATGGCGACGCGCTTGGACACCAGCCCGCGGGACTCGATCAGCGCGGTCAGGAAGGACACCGGATCGTCGCCGTCCTGATAGACGGCGGCATCGGGGATGAAGGTGTTGGCGATGAAGTTGAAATATTCCAGCTGGCGGATGACGAACACCGGGTCGCCGTCGACCGGCAGCACCAGCGCCTGGAAGGTGTAGTAGCCGGGCGTCTGCTGGCCGGTGAGATAGAAGATGTTCTCCGGCCCGGTCACGACCATCACGTCGATGCCGGCGCGCTCCATGGCCGCGCGGGCGCCGGCCTGACGTGCGTCGTATTCGGCTTTCGGGAAGGCCGATTCCTGGCCCTGGATGACGTTTGCGACCTGCATGGTCAGAACTCCCGGATGGTGTGGGTCTTGGACGGATCGAAGTGGATGCCGAGGCCGGGCCGTGCGGCGACGCGCAGGTTGCCGTCGGCGTAGACGAGGCCGTCGGCCGGATCGGCCATCAGCCCGTCGGCGCCGTAGAGTTCGGCGAAGTCCGGGCCTGCGGCGCGGCAAAGGTGAAGGGCAGCGGCGGTGGACACGCCCCCCTCGTTCATCTGGCCGATCATGAACGGCACGCCCGCCGCCGACAGGCGCCGTGCGGCCGCAAAGGTCGGCGCGAGGCCGCCGAGCTTGACCAGCTTCAGATGGCCGTAGATCCGGCCGCCGAAAGCGACGAGGCGGGCGATGTCGGCCTCGCTCGCCAGACTCTCGTCGAGCATCAGCGGGATCGGGCTGGCCTCGGCCACACGGGCGATCGCCGCCCAGTCGCCCGGCGCCACCGGCTGCTCGACATAGGCAAGATCGAAGATCGACAGGCGCTTCAGCCGGTCGATCGCCTCGTCCTCACCCCACATGCCGTTGGCGTCGGCGGCGATCTTCACCGTGTCGCCGAAGGCCGCGCGCAGGGCGCCGATGCGGGCCAGGTCGTCCTCGAACGGGCCGGCGGCGATGCGGACCTTCAGATCCCGGAAGCCGCGCGCGACATAGGCCGCGGCCTGCGCCCTGAAGGTCTCGAAGGGCGACCAGAACAGCGTCTGGTTGGTGGGGTGCGACACGGCCCCGGCCTTGGCGCCGGGCGCGAGAAAGTCGCAGAGCGGCACGCCGGCGCGGCGGGCCGCAAGATCATGCAGCGCCATGTCGACCAGCATCCGCACCGGGGCAAGACATCCGGCGAGCAGACGGTCGAGGTCGGCGAGGAGGTCGCGCGGATCGGCGGTCAGATCGAGCGCGGCCACGGCGGCGACCGCGTCGTCGATCACCGCGTCGCGGGTCAGCCCGTTGAGATAGGCGATGTTGGTGCGGGTCTCGCCGACCGCGACATGGGTGCCGTCGTCGAGCTTCAGGTAGAGTTCGGCGAGATGGCTGATCGCGCCGGACGAGGCGGTGTGGAGGCCGAGGCCGCCGGCATAGGAGAGGTCGGCGGCGTGGAGCGAGACGCGCATGGCTCAGGCTCCCCGCGCCAGCATCGCGGCGGCGACGTCGCGGTAGATCAGCGCCGAGGCAAGGAACTCGTCCTCGGGCACGTATTCGTCCGGCTTGTGGGCGACGGCGAGATCGCCGGGGCCGATGACGACGCCCTTGGCGCCGGCATTGACGAAGTGGACGAGATCGCAGGCGCCCTGGAAGCCGAAGGGGCCAGCGTTCGCCGGCCCGTGGGTGCGGCAGGCGTCGAGGCTGGCGATCACCACCGGGTCGTCGGCCGCCGTCTCGCAGGCCCCGCCGGTGGTGGGCTTGAAGCCGGTGATCTCGGCACGGATGCCGTGGCTGTCCCGGGCCGCCGAAAGCAGGTCGGCAATCGAACGCTTCACCGTCTCCTCGTCCTCGCCCGGCACCATGCGCCGGTCGAGCAGCAGGTCGCAGGTGCCCGGCAGCACGTTGTCGGCCTCGCCGCCGGAGATGCGCGTGACGGTGAGGCTCGCCCCGCCGACCAGCGGATGGGTGATGTGTCGGACCCTCGTCTCGTGTTCGGCGGCAATCAGCTCCAGCAGCTGGCCGGCGCGGTAGACCGCGTTCTCGCCGAGATGCGGGGTGCCGGAATGGGCGGTGCGGCCATGGACGCGCACCATCGGCCGCAGGCTGCCCTTGTGGGCGGAGAAGACGGTGTTGGAGGTCGGCTCGCCGACCACCGCATAGTCGATGGACGGCCGGCTTGCCGCATAGGTCTTCGCCCCGACGCTCGCCACTTCCTCGTCGGCGACGAAGACGCCCATCAGCGTGCCCGACCAGCGGGCGCGGTCGGCGGCGAGGAGGCGCAGTGCCTCGATCATCGCCGCGAGCGGTCCCTTGCAGTCGCAGGCACCGCGGCCGTAGAGCCGGCCGCCGTCACGGCGCAGGGTGAAGGGGTCGGACGACCAGCCCTCGCCCACCGGCACCACGTCCATGTGGGTGTTGAAGGCAAAGGTCGGCCCGGCGCCGTTGACGAGGGTCGCGACCACATTCACCCGGTCCGGGGCATAGGGCAGGATCTCGACCGAGAAGCCCGCCTCGCGCAGGAGGATGGCGACGAGATCGGCCGCCTCGGTCTCCCGCCCCGGCGGGTTCTGGGTATCGATCGCGATGAGGCGGGCAAGGTCGCGGGTCATCCGCGCGGGGTCGATGCTGGTCATGGGCAAGCGGGGTCCGGTGTGCTCTGTGGGTCTGGCCGTATCGAGGTCGGCGATCTCGCCGCCGGGATTTCAGGTGATCGCGGAGAGTCGTGTTCTGCAGGTAACGCCTTGTGCAGGCGGTGGAATTGCCTCCGGCTGAAGTTCTGATTCCGCTTTCCGAGCCTTCGGGCCGAAGCCCCGAAAGAGAGTCATGAAATCCGGATAACGCTTTGTTCCGAAATACTTTTTGTCGGGAGTGCGGATTTTCTCGTTCGCCTGAACCTCTAGTGGAGAATCTGGTCGAGGAAGCGCCGGGCCCGCTCGCCGACGCTGCCGCCGAAGAAGGCCTCGCTGGTTGCCGCCTCGATGATCTCGCCGCTCTCCATGAAGACGATCCGGTCGGCCGCGCGTCGGGCGAAGCCCATCTCGTGGGTGACGACGATCGAGGTCATGCCCTCGGCGGAGAGGTCGGCCATCACGTCCAGCACCTCGCGGATCATCTCCGGATCCAGCGCCGAGGTCGGCTCGTCGTAGAGCATCATCTTCGGCTTCATGGCGAGCGCGCGGGCAATCGCGACGCGCTGCTGCTGCCCGCCGGAGAGCTCGTCCGGGAAGGCGTCGGCCTTGTCGGGAATGCGCACCTTGCCGAGGAGTTCGGTGGCCAGATCGTGGGCGTCGAGGCGCGACAGGCCGAGCACGTTCATCGGCGCCAGCATGATGTTCTCGGCGGCCGAGAGGTGGGAGAACAGCTCGAAGCTCTGGAACACCATGCCGATCTCGCGGCGCACGAGATGCGCCTTGTCGCGCTCGCGGGTGATGTCGCGGCCTTCGAAGAAGATGTTCCCGCCGTCGACCGGCTCCAGCAGGTTCAGGCAGCGCAGGAAGGTGGACTTGCCGGACCCGGACGGCCCGATCATCACCACGGTCTCGCCGGTGCGGACGTCGAGCGAACACTGCTTGAGGACGCGGCTCGGGCCGAAGCTCTTGTCGATGGCCATCACCTCGACGAGGGGTTTCGACTTCAACTCGGCTCTGGTCGGCGTGGTCATGGCGTCGGCCTTTCGCGGGGGCGTCGTGAGGACGGCGGTGGACAGCGGGGCGGCGGTCATCGGACGCTCGCCCGCACCATCGAGCCGGTGAGCCGCTCCATCAGCGTCGGGGTCCGGCTGCCGACGCGGCGGCGCTTGGGATCGAGCGAACGCTCCATCATGCCCTGCAGCACCATGAACACCGTGGTCAGCGCCAGGTAGTAGAGGCCGGCGGCGGTGAGCGCCTCGAAATAGCGGAAGTTGGCGCTGGCGACCTGGTTGGCGACGAGCAGCAGTTCTTCCACCGCGACCACCGAGACGAGGGCCGAGAGCTTGAGCATGCCGATCATCTGGTTGCCGATCGGCGGCAGCACGATCCGGGCGGCCTGGGGCAGCACCACCAGCCGCATCACCTGCGCGCCGGTCATGCCGAGCGCAAGGCCCGCGGTGCGCTGCCCCTTCTTCACGGCCTGGAGGCCGGAACGGAGGATTTCCGCCATGTAGGCGCCCTCGTTCAGCGACAGCGCCAGCACGGCCGAGGTGAAGGCGGTGAAGCGGATGCCGAAGGAGGGCAGCACGTTGTAGATGAAGATGATCTGGAACAGCACCGGCGTACCCCGGAACAGCCAGAGATAGACCAGCACCACCATGTTGCCGGCCTTCGAGCGCGTCTCCTGCACCAGGGCGATCACGAGGCCGGTGAGGACGCCGAAGAACAGCGAGCAGACGGTGATGAGCAGCGTCATCAGCGCACCGCGCAGGAACACCGGCGAGACGAGATAGTCGAAGACGAGGTCCAGGGACATCAGGAGTTCCTCTGCCAGGCCCCTGCGAGAGGAGCCGGGGTCCACCCGGCCGAAGCCGGGCGGACCGCCGCGAAAGGGGCCCCCGCCGCAAGGCGGCGGAGACCTTCGATTTCGGTCAGTCGAACAGCGAGACCGTGGCCGGCAGGTTCCACTTCTCGATGATCTTCGCATAGGTGCCGTCGGCGACGATTTCCTGCAGCGCCGCCTCGAGCGAGGCCTTCAGCGCGGCGTCGCCCTTGCGCACGGCCATGCCGATGCTGGTGTCGGACTCGAACTCCTCGCCGACCGCCTCGAAGGTGTCCGGCACCTCGACGAGCATCTGCACCACGCCGGGCGTGGAATCGTAGATCGCGTCGGCGCGGCCCTGGCGCAGGGTCAGGGTCGAGTCCTGCGCGGTCGGCAGCGTCATCACGGTGACGGCGGCAAGGCCGGCCGCCTTGCAGCGGGCGTCGTCGGCGCGGGCCTGGCTCTCCTGGATGCCGCCGAGGGTGACGGCGATGGTCGTGCCGCAGAGCGTGTCGTCACGGCCGGTGATGCCCTTCGGATTGCCGGCGGCGACGACGACGCGGTTGCCGATCTTGAGATAGGGCACGAAGTCGACCTGCTCGGCGCGGGCCGGGTTCATGTACATGGCCGAGTTGATCAGGTCGATGCGGCCGCCCTGGAGCGCCGGGATCAGGCCCTTGAACTCCATGTTCATGGGCACGAGTTCGGCGCCGAGCTTTTCGCCGAGCGCCTTGATCAGGTCGATGTCGAAGCCGGTGAGCTCGCCGTCCTTCTGGAATTCGAAGGGAGCGAAGGTGGCGGCGACGCCATAGGTGAGCTTGCCCTTTTCGACGAGACCGTCGGCAGGCAGTTCGGCGGCCGAGGCCGCGCCGGTCATGACGACGGAGGCAAGGAGAGCGAGGAGGGTCTTGCGGAGCATGGTCGGTCCCTTCTGGTGGCGTGGCGGTTTCTTATTGGATTTTCTGACTAACAATGTACAAACCTGACACCCCCTTGAGTCAAGCTGCATATGTTCGCATCCCTGCCCGTTTTTCATGCATTCGCCCGGACGGCGCCATGGCATTCTCATGCCGAAGATTGTATCGAAGACCGACAATCGTGCGATCAATGGATACTTCGCCGTGACCGTGGGCCGTTCGCCGGGACAAAATCGCTTCCGCCTCGCCAACCAGATTCTCGACCTCGTGCGCGAGGCGCGGTTCGAGCCCGGCCACCATCTGCGCGAACAGCAGCTCGGCGATCTGCTCGGCGTGTCGCGCACGCCCGTGCGCATGGCGCTGGCGCTGCTGGCCGAGCGCGGGGTGGTCGAGGCGCGGCGCAACCAGGGCTATTTTCTGGTCCAGCCCTTCGATGCGCTGACGCGGATCGAGTTCGAGGTGCCGGCGAGCGCCGAGCAGGACCTGTTCGAGAAGCTGGTCGGCGACCGGATCGCCGGGCGTATTCCCGGATCGCTGACCCAGAGCGAGATCGCCCGGCGCTATGGCGTCGACCGCGCCGTGATGCTGCGCACGCTGGCCCGTCTCGCCGAGGACGGTCTCGTCGCCCGCAACAAGGGCCACGGCTGGACCTTCCTGCCGACGCTCGATTCCCCCGCCACCCTCAGGGCGAGCTACCAGTTCCGGCTGACGCTGGAGCCGGCCGGCTTCCTGATGCCGACCTTTCGCGCCGACATGGCCGCGCTGGAGCGCTGCCGGCTGCAGCATCTGTTCCTGATCTCGCACCCGGACATCACCGAGGTGGACGGCAAGCTGCTCTACGAGACCGACGCCGCCTTTCACGAACTGTTGGCCGAGTTCAGCGGCAACAATTTCGTGCTGCAGGCGATCCAGCAGCAGAACCGGCTGCGGCGGCTTCTGGAATTTGCCGGCTACGGCAACCGCCGCCGCGTCAAGGACTGGGTGCGCGAGCATCTGGCGATCATCGACGCCGTCGCGGCCGGCGATCTTGCCGCCGCCTCGCGGCGCATGCAGGACCATCTCGCCCATGCGTTCGACGAGGCCGACCCGCAGGACAGGCCGGCCACGCGCAAGCCGCGCAAGGTCGCCTCGTGAGGGCGTGCGCCTACCCCTGCCCCGCCGTCACGCCGCTCACGAGATTGACCGACAGCAGGAATTCCGACGTTGGCGGGCCGGCCGCGGCCGTGACGAGGCCGGCCATGAGATCCCGCAGCCGGCGGCGCTCGGCGAGAAGCAGGTCTTCCGCCGCCTCGCGGGTGATCGTCACGAAGCGGACCGTGGCCCCGCCCGGCATCTGGGCAAGGCGCGGCAGGTCCACGGAGGCGAGCGTCGCGATCTTCGGATAGCCGCCGGCGGTCTGGCGCTCGGCCATCAGCACGATCGGCCGGCCGGAGCCGGGCACCTGGATCGAGCCGGCGGGCGTGCCGTCGGAGACGATGTCATGGCCGGCGATCGCGCGAAGCGGCGGTCCGTCGAGCGCCGTCGCCATGCGGTCGCGCAGGGCGGAGACCGTGAAGTCCGCGCCGAGCAGCGCGTCCCAGGTTTCTTGAGAGAAGAGATCGTCCTGCGGGCCGGGAATGAGGCGCAGCGGTCCGGCCTCCCGCCGGTAGGGCGCGGGCAGGCGCAGCAGCGGGCCGGCCTCGGCCTCGCCCAGCGGCAGCACGTCGCCGGTTTGCAGCGCCCTGCCCTCATGGCCGCCGACGCCGGTGCGCAGATGGGTGGCGCGCGCGCCGAGCACAGGCGGCGTGTCGATGCCGCCGGAGACCGCGATCGTGCCCCAGACAGCGTCCCGCAACGCGCCGACGACCAGGTCTTCGCCGGCGGGCAGCAGATGGCTTTCCCACGGTTCGACCTTGCGCCCGGCGATACGGATGTCCACGTCGCCGCCGGTCACGGCGATGCGCCGGTCGGCGTCCGTGCGGTAGCGACCGCCGGGCCCGAAGAATTCGAGGCCGGCCGCGTCTGCATCGTTGCCGACGAGGGCGTTGGCCAGATCGAGCGCTGCCGGGTCCATCGGACCGGAGACCGAGACTCCCGCATGGAGGAAGCCGCGGCGGCCGCGGTCCTGCACGGTGGTGAGCGGGCCGGCGGCGACCACGGTGAGGCGTGCCGCGCTCATGACGTCGCCCCGTCAGGCACCGATGCCTCGCCGGCTGCGATCCGTGCGTCCATCTCGGCGGCCTCGTCGGCCCCGATGGCGCGGAAGCGGAGGCGGTCGCCGGCGCGCAGCAGGAAGGGCTCGGCCCGGGCCGGATCGAACAGCCGCAGCGGCGTGCGGCCGATGTAGCGCCAGCCGCTCGGACCGGGCACGGAATTGATGCCCGCCTGGCGGCCGCCGATGCCGACCGCGCCGGCCGCCACCCTCTGGCGCGGCTCGGCAAGGCGCGGGGCATGCAGCGCCTCCGGCAGGCCGCCGAGATAGGCAAAGCCCGGGGCAAAGCCGATCATGTGCACCCGGTAGCCCGCGCCCGCATGCAGTGCGACCAGATCCTCCGGCGCCATCGCCTTTTCGGCGGCAAGGCTTCCCAGATCGAGCCCGGCCGCGCCGCCGTAGACCACCGGAATTTCCAGATGGCGGGCGTCGGCCGCGACCACATCGAGCGATTCTGCCCGCGCCATCAGCCGCGCGCCGAGCGCCGCCCCGCGGATCGTCCCCGGATCATAAAGCACCAGCAGCGAGCGGTAGGTGGGCACCCATTCCTCGACGCCGCCGATCGGGTCGTCGGCGAGCGTCCGGCCGAGCGCCACCACCTGCGCATTGACCGCATCGTCGATGCGGTCGGAAAACTCGATGGTGATGGCCCGGTCGCCGGCGCTGCGCAGTCTCGGCCAGATGGTCACACATGGTCCTTTCGATCCTCGGGCCGGCTTCGCCCTTCGGCGCGATGCTACGACGCGAAGGCCGCGCCGTGCCACTCGCACGACCGGAAAATCGATGCCCAAAGATTGTTCATCATGCCGCATAATATACAAGCCGACTTGCGAAGTTCGGCCCGTGCCGGTATCCCGGTGGAAAGGCCCGTCGCAATCGATGCCGCAATCGAGACGGTGGGCGCTTCTCCACGGAGATCCCACGCGATGGCGCGGCGCATCGACCTCAACTGCGACATGGGCGAGAGCTTCGGCGCCTTCACGGTCGGCGACGACGCGGCGATGCTCGATCTCGTCACCAGCGCCAACGTCGCCTGCGGCTTCCACGGCGGCGACCCGTCGGTGATCCGCGCCACGATCCTCGGGGCAAAGGCGCGCGGCGTCGCGGTCGGCGCCCATCCCTCGTTCATGGATCTCTACGGCTTCGGCCGCCGGCGCATTTCCGGCGAACGGCCGGAGGATCTGGAGGCGCAACTCATCTACCAGATCGCCGCCGTCGCCGGCATGGCGGCAAGCCTCGGCTGGCCGATCAGCCACGTGAAGACCCACGGCGCCCTCAACAACATGGCCGCCGAGGACGCGACCCTCGCCGCGGTCTGCGCCCGCGCGGTCAAGGCGGTCGACCCGAAACTGGTCCTCGTCGTGCCACCCTATTCGGAGGCGATGCGGGCGGCCGAGGCGGCGGGGCTTGCCACCGTCTGCGAGGTGTTTGCCGACCGTGCCTATCTCGACGACGGCCGGCTCGTGCCGCGCTCCGCGCCGGGCGCGGTGATCCACGATCCGCAGGCGAGCGCCGCGCAGGTGCTGTCGATGGTGACGGAGGGCGCGATCCCGACGGTCGGCGGCAAGCGCCTTGCCGTCGAGGCCGGCACGCTCTGCATTCATGGCGACACGCCGGGCGCCCCCGCCATCGCCCGCGCCCTGCGCGCCGCGCTGGAGGCCGCCGGCGTCGACATCGCTCCTTTCGCCCTGCCCCACCTTTCCTGACCTCTTCGGAGACACCCGACATGGCCGACCGGATCGACCGCCACACCAGCGGCGTCTACATCATCGCCGCCACGCCCTTCACGGACGATGGCGCCCTCGACCTTGCCAGCCTCGACCGGCTGATCGACTTCTATGCCGAGAAGGGCGTCACGGGCCTCACCATCCTCGGCATCATGGGCGAGGCCGACAAGCTGACCGCCGAGGAGCGGATCACCGTGCTGGAGCGCGTGCTCGCCCGCACGTCGCTGCCGGTGATCGTCGGCGTGTCGGATGCCGGCATCGGCAATCTCGCCGCGCTCGCCCTGCACGCGATGGACAAGGGGGCGGCCGGCGTGATGGTGGCGCCCGCGCGCGGGCCCGCGCGCGATGACCGGGTGGTCAACTATTTTCATGCCGTCTGCGACGCGCTCGGCGACGACGTGCCGGTCTGCTTCCAGGATTTCCCGCAGATCACCGGGGTGCCGGTCTCGCCGCGCACGATCCTCGAACTCACCCGCGACCGGCCGCAGATCGTGATGCTGAAGCACGAGGACTGCCCCGGCCTGCCGAAGATCACGACGATCCGCAAGGCCGAGGAGGCCGGATCGCCGCGGCTGTCGATCCTCGTGGGCAACGGCGGGCTCTACCTGCCGCAGGAGCTGGCCCGCGGCGTGGACGGCGCGATGACCGGCTTTGCCTATCCGGAGGCGCTCGTCGAGATCGTGCGGCTGCATCTTGGCGGCGAGGCCGACCGCGCCGAGGACATCTTCGACGCCTATCTGCCGATCCTGCGCCACGAGCAGCAGCCGGTGTTCGGCCTTGCGGTGCGCAAGGCGATCCTGATGAAGCGCGGCGCCATCGCCTCGGCCGCAACCCGCGCACCGGGTCCCCGGCTCTCGGCGACGGATCTGGTCGAACTCGACCGGCTGATGGCCCGCACCACCGACAAACTCAAGGACCTCTGACCCATGGATCTCGGCCTGTCCGGGCGCAAGGCGCTCGTCCTCTCCTCCTCGCGCGGCCTTGGCCGCGCCATTGCCACAAAACTTGCGGCCGAGGGCGCCGACGTGCTGCTGACCGGCCGCAACGAGGCCGCGCTTTCCGAGGCCGTCGCCGCGATCAACGCGCAGGGCAGCGGCCGGGCCGACCATCTCGTCGCCGACCTCACGCACGCCGACTTCGCCGCGACCACGGCCGAGGCGGCACTCGCCCGGCTCGGCAAGGTCGACATCCTCGTCAACAACACCGGTGGTCCGCCGCCGGGCGGCGCCGCGACCATCGACGCCGCCGTGCTGGCCACCCAGGCGCAGGCGATGGTGTTCCGGGTGATCGACCTCACCACCCGCCTGCTGCCCGGCATGCGCGCGGAGAAATGGGGCCGGGTGCTGACCGTCGCCTCGTCGGGCGTCGTCCAGCCGATCCCGAATCTGGCGCTCTCCAACACGCTGCGCTCCGCGCTGGTCGGCTGGTCGAAGACGCTCGCCTCCGAGGTCGCGGCCGACGGGGTGACCTGCAACCTGCTGCTGCCCGGCCGGATCCAGACCGACCGGGTCGACGAGCTCGATGCCGCCGCCGCGCAGAAGAGCGGCAAGGACATCGACGCGGTGCGCAGCGCCTCGCGCGCGGCCATTCCCGCCGGCCGCTATGGCAGCCCGGACGAGTTCGCCGCCGTCGCCGCCTTCCTCTGCGGCGTACCGGCCAGCTACGTCACCGGCTCGGTGATCCGCTGCGACGGCGGGGCGATCCGCTCGGTCTGAGCCGATGCGCCGTGCGCGATCCTCGGGGACTGTTCCCGGGGAAACAGCGCACGGCCCCCGTCTGTCGTTCACTGCCGTCATCGGGCGCACGGGCGCCGGGGCAGCATGATCGGGAGCGGGGACCATGACCACCTTCAACGACAGGAACGGCAATCTCGGCGGCACCGTCGAGGATCTGATCAAGGGCGTGGATGCCGGCACCGACGACAGCCTGAACGGCTTCGGCGGCAACGACATCATCCGCGCCTTCAACGGCAACGACCGGATCGACGCGGGGGCGGATGCGGACCAGATCTTCGATCTCGATGCCGACTTCACCAATTCGAACGACCGGATCTTCGCCGGCAGCGGCAACGACACGATCTTCGCCGGCCGCGGCGCCGACCTGATCGACGGCGGCACCGACCGCGACCGCATCGATTTCCGGGCCTCGACCACCGCGGTCTCCGTGGACCTCGCGCAGGGCATCGGCGGTGGGGCGGCCGCCAGCTTCTCGGCCGGCGACCGCTATTTCAGCATCGAGGAGGTCATCGGCTCGACCTTCAGCGACACGATCATCGGCGACGGCATCGGCAACTTCCTCTCCGGCCAGGGCGGATCGGACCGCCTGTTTGCCGGCGGCGGCGGCGACAGTGTCGACGGCGGCACCGGCAACGACCTGATCACCGGCGATGCCGGCGACGACCAGCTGTTCGGCGGCGAGAACAACGACGCGATCAACGGCGGCGATGACGACGATCTCGTCAACGGCGGGGCCGGCGACGACATCCTGCTCGGCGGCAACGGCGACGACTTCATCGTCGGCGACACCGGCAACGACCAGATCGATGGCGGTGCCGACGACGACGAGATCAGCGGCGGCGCCGGCTTCGACGACATCGACGGCGGTGAAGGCAACGACCTGATCTTCGACGGCGACGACAGCGACGCCGTGGTCGGCCGCGGCGGCGACGACATCTTCGTGGCGGGCCTTGGCGCCGACGTCTACGACGGCGGCACGGGCATCGACACCATCCGCTTCAACCAGTCGGCCGCGGGCGTCAACGTCACGCTCGGCACGGTGGCGAACGGCGGAGTCGGCAGCGGCACCGGCTCGACCGCGGCGGCGATCACTATCGCAACATCGAGAACGTGGTCGGATCGAACTCCAGCGACCGCATCACCGGCGACGAGGCCGGCAACCTCGTCTCCGGTCTTTCGGGCACGGACACGCTGATCGGCGCGCGCGGCAACGACACGCTGGACGGCGGCGTCGGCGACGACACGCTGGATGGCGGTGACGACGACGACCTGCTGTTCGGCGACGACGGCACCGACGTGCTGCTCGGGGGACGGGGCAACGACCGGCTGTTCGGCGGCCTCGGGACGGACAAGCTCGTCGGCGACGCGGGTGACGACCTTCTGGCCGGTGGCGGCGATGCCGACACGATCGACGGCGGCGAAGGCTTCGACACGCTGGACTTCGGCGTTGCGCCCGACTCCCCCGCCGACGCCGTCGACGGCACTTTCGGCGAGATTCCCGACGCGCCCTCGACCGGCGTGACGGTGGACCTGGAGGCGGGGACCGGGCGGCGCGGCGACGCCGAAGGCGATACCTACACCGGCATCGAGGCCGTGCTCGGCACCGATTCCGACGACACTCTCCTCGGCGACGGCGCCGACAACGTTCTGGAGGGCCGTTTCGGCACGAACCGGCTCGACGGCCGGGGCGGCAACGACACCCTGCGCGGCGGCGAGAGCATCGACCGCATGTCGGGGGGCCGCGGCAACGACCTGATGACCGGCGGCAGCGGCGAAGACATCATGAACGGCGGCGACGGCAACGATCGGATCTTCGCCGGCTTCCACGACGACCGGGCCGATGGCGGCAACGGCGACGACCTGCTCAACGGCGGCGTCGGCAACGACACCCTGTTCGGCAAGGGCGGCAACGACCGGCTGATCGGCGACGTGGGCGACGACGAGATGTCCGGCGGGGCCGGCAACGACCTGATCGAGGGCGGCTTCGGCGCCGACATCCTCACGGGCAACGGCGGTGCGGACACGCTGCGCGGCGACGGGGACGCGGACACCTTCCGCTTCCTTGGGGCGGGCGACTCGCTCAACACGCCCGGCGGACAGGACGTCATCGTCGACTTCACGGTGGGCGAGGACCGGCTCGACTTCTCCTTCATCGACGTCGATCCCGCCCTCGCCGGCGACCAGGGCTTCGATCTCGTGATCGTCGCCGACCCTGACCCGGCCGGCCAGATCCGGGTCATCCTCGACGAGGCCGGCAACCGCACCTTCGTCCAGGCCTTCATCGACAGCGACGGTGTCGCCGACATCTTCGTCGAGCTCACCGGCCTCCATCAGCTGACCGTCGACGACTTCCTGCTGTGACGGCGGCATCGGCAGAGAAAATCGCACCTTCGGGAGTCGTGATCGGCGACGAGCTGCGCCATAGTCGGGACGCAGCACTCCACGACATGATCTCCATGACCGACATCGCCGATCTTCTCCGCGCCCAGAGCCTGTTTGCCGGCCTCGACGATCCCGACATCGCCGCGGTCGCGGCGCTCGCGCGCCGGCGGGCGTGGCCGGCCGGCACGTTGCTGTTCCAGCGCGGCGACGCCGGGCGGGAGATGATCCTTGTCACCTCCGGGCGGGTGCGGCTGTCGCTGCTGTCGCCCGAAGGCCGCGAACTGACCCTGCGCCACGCCGAGGCCGGCAGTCTGTTCGGCGAGATCGCGGTGCTCGACGGCGGCCCCCGCTCGGCCGACGCGACGGCCGCGGCCGAGACGGAAGGTCTCGTCATCGCCAAGGCCGATCTCGACCGGCTGATGGCGGCGCGGCCGCAGATCGCGGCAGCCGTCATCCGCTTCCTCTGCGGCCGGTTGCGCGAGACGACCGAGCAGTTCGAGACGGTCGCACTTTACCGGCTGGAGGCCCGGCTTGCCCGCTTCCTGCTCGGCCTTGCAAGGCCGCAGGTCGCCGGCGCCGACGCATCCTCGGTGCGGATCGACCTGCCGCTCACCCAGTCCGAGATTGCGACGTGATCGGCGCGAGCCGGCCGAAGGTCAACCGGGCCCTTCTCGATCTGGAAGCGGCCGGCGCGATCCAGCGCAGCGATGCCGGACTCCTCTGCCGGCTGGCTCCACTCGCCGCGGCGGCGGAAGGCGGATGACCCGGGCTCCGGCGCGGTCCCGCTTCCGCCTGCGCCTGCGCCTGCGGGCGATGCTGGCCGGACTGGGCGCGGCGGCGGCCGCCGCGCTCGTCACGGGGCTTTTCCCTTCGGCGACCGTCGAGCGCTGGCGCGAAGCTGCGACCGACCTTCTGCTGCTGGCGGACCCGCCTCCTCCCTCCGGCCGCGTCGTCGTCGTCGACATCGACGCGGCAAGCCTGCATGCCCTCGGCCCCTGGCCCTGGCCGCGCGACACGATGGCCGGGCTGGTCGAGCGGATCGCCACCGGTTTGCCGCGCGCCGTCGCCTTCGACATGGTGTTTGCCGGCGCAGACCGCACCGCGCCGGCCACGCTCGCGGCGCGTCTGCTTGAGGACACCGGCGATCCGGCGCTCGCCGCCGCGATCGCCGCGCTGCCGGACCCCGACGCGCGGCTTGCCGTCGCCCTTTCGGCGGTGCCCGCCGTACTCGGCGTCCTGATGTCGGATCAAGCCGGCGCCGAGATCCCCGACGTGCCGCTGCTGCTCGAGGGCGCGGCGGAGACCGTGGCGCCGTGGCGCAGCGCCGGGGCGGTCCTGCCGCACGCGCCGCTTGCCGGCGAGGCCGCCGGTCTCGGCGTTGCCTCGCTGGAGGACACGGGCGACGGCACGATCCGCAAGGTCCCGCTTCTCGCGGTCGCGGGGACAGCGGTCGTGCCGGGGCTTGCGGCAGAGACGCTGCGCACCGCCGAGGCCGCCGGCAGCTACATCCTGCGTCCCGGCACCGGTGACCTCCGGATCGGCGCCCATCTCCTGCCGGTGAGCCGCGACCTCTCCCTGCGGCTGCGCCCGAGCCGGCCGGACACATGGCCGCTTCGCACCGTCTCTGCCGCCGATGTCGTCGCCGGGCGGGTGCCGCCGCAGCGCCTGGAGGATCGGATCGTGCTCATCGGCGGCTCGGCGCCCTCGCTCGGGGCGCTGCGAGCGGGCGCGGCGAGCCCGGTGGTGCCCTCGGTGCAGCTTCAGGCCGACGCCCTCGAGACCATGCTGTCGGATCGTGTGCCCGTGCGTCCGGACAAGGCCTGGATGGTCGAGGCCGGCGCCGCCCTGCTGCTGGCCGTTGCCGGCGCCCTGCTCGGCGCCAGTGCGAGCCCGCTCATGGCCGTGACACTCGGCGGTCTCGCCGCGCTGCTCTGGCCGATCGGGACGACGCTGCTCTATCTGCGGAGCGGCTGGCTGGTCGATCCGCTGTCGCCGCCGCTGCTCGGCCTCCTTGCCATGATGGTTGCCGGCACGGTCAGTGCAATGGCGGCCCGGCGCGAGGCGGCGGCGGTGCGGCGGCGGTTCGAGCGCCATCTGGCCCCGGCCGTGGTCGCACGGATCGTCGACAATCCGGATCTGGTCCGCCTCGACGGCGAGCGGCGCGACATCACGGTGCTGTTCACCGACATCGAGGGTTTCACGGCGGTGGCCGACCGCCTTGCGCCCGCCGATCTGGTGCGGCTGCTCGATCGCTATTTCGAGGGGGTGACGGCGGCGATCATCGCCGAGGGCGGCATGGTCGACAAGTTCGTCGGCGATGCGGTGCATGCCTATTTCAACGCGCCGCTGGACCTTGGCGACCATCCGCGGCGGGCGCTCGCCGCAGCCCGGACCGTCGCTAGCTTCGCGGCGCGGTTTGCGCAGGACGAGGCCGCGCGGAGCGCCGGGCTCGGGCGCACGCGGATCGGCATCGAGAGCGGCGAGGTGGTGCTGGGGGATGTGGGCGCCGGCGACAAGCTCGACTACACCGCCCACGGCAGCGCGGTGAACACCGCCGCGCGGCTGGAGGCGCTGAACAAGACCTTCGGCACGACGATCTGCGTCGGCCCGGCGTTCCGGGCGCGTCTGCCGGACGAACCGTTCCGTTCGCTCGGCCGGATCGACGTGCGCGGCCGGGGCATGCTCGAGGTGTTCACACCGGACGAACGGACAGACTGAAGCAGCGGCGAGAGCCGCAGATTGCCGGCATGGTCGCCGTCTGCGGGAGGATCGGCAGACGTCAGGTCTGCTCTTCCTTGCCGGGCGGACCCGCCTCGAACAGGCCGCGCAAGGCCTTGATCAGGCCGCGCTTGCCGTTCCCCGGGACCTGCCGGTCCGGCCCGACACCGGCCCGCTCGCCCGTCCTGTCGCCTGTTCCGGGCGCCGGCCGCTCCCCGCGGCGTGCGGCAATCTCGGCGGCAAGTTCGCGCAGCCTCTCGGACTGCGGAAACCGCGTCAGCCCGTCGGCGACCTCGGCGCGAAACGCGGCCGGACGATGCAGGGCGCGGTAACCTCCGGCGATCCGGCGGACGTGGGCATCGTTGCCGCGCCGACCATCCAGCAGCGCCACGATGCCGTCGAAGGCCGCCGCCTTCTTGCGCATCGCGGCCCTCCGCGCAAGAATCGTCAGATAATGCAGGTTGGCACGCCGCTTCTGACGGTGGGTCCTGTGGATGGTCGCCCGCAGGTCCGCCACGACCAGGTCCGGGTCGTCGGCGCGCCGCATCTGGCGGACGATCAGCTTCAGCACGTCGATTTCCGACAGATACTGCGTCACCGGATGGCCGGCGTTGGGCACCACGATGGTGCGCAGACCGGCGAGCCCGGCGATCTCGTTGTCGAAGAACTGCCGGTCCTGCGGCTCGAAGCAGTCGTAGATCACCAGCTTCTGCGGCGTACCGTCATCCACCTCGCGCAGCGGGCGCTGGGTGTCCTGCCATTCGTCCGGAATGACCGTGCGCTTATGGCGGTACTTCGGGTCGCGGCTGTTGCGCGGGCTGATCGCGATCACCGCATCGGCCGACAGGGCCGAGGCGAAATAGAGCGCGGCAAAGCCGCCCCCGCTCTGGCCATAGGTCACCACGCGCCGGTAGGCGCCGCGCAGGTCCCGCGTCGCCTCCCGCATCTCCTCGAGCGAGATGTCCGAAAAATTGTTGCGGTTGACGCATTTGACCGCCAGGCAGCTGACGCCCTCGCGACCGAGGAAGATTTCGCCGAAGCCAGGCCGGTCGTTGCGGTTGCCCTCGAAGCCGGTGAAGGTCACGAACAGGGTATCGCGATCGCCCGTGCGGGACGCCGCATAGCGCATCACGCTGAGGCCGCGGTCGTAGATGATCCGGACCGCGGATTCCGGCAAAGCAGGGCCCGAAGACGACAGCGACATGCCAGCACACTCCACGCCTCACCGGCACGCGCCAGGAGATTTTCCGCGCCAACCTAGCGCAAAGCCCGGCAGACCGGAACGTACCACATGCGCAAGACACGCAGGAGGCGAGCGCGATCCTCCGGCATTGCCGGTCAGGGGCGATGACGGGGACCGCGGATGCCGGTCAGGCCTCTTCGAGCTCGACCAGCGTGCCGTTGAAGTCCTTCGGATGCAGGAACAGCACGGGCTTGCCGTGCGCGCCGATGCGCGGTTCGCCGCTGCCGAGCACGCGGGCGCCGCTGGCCTTCAGCCGGTCGCGGGCGGCCAGGATGTCGTCCACCTCGTAGCAGACATGGTGGATGCCGCCGCTGGCGTTGCGCTCGAGGAAGGCGGCAATCGGCGAATTCTCGCCGAGCGGCTCCAGAAGCTCGATCTTGGTGTTGGGAAGCTCGATGAAGACCACGGTGACGCCGTGGTCGGGCTGCGCGGTCGGGGCGGTGACCACCGCGCCCAGCGTGTCGCGGTAGAGCGCGGTCGCCGCCTCGAGATCGGGGACGGCGATGGCGACGTGGTTGAGGCGTCCGATCATGAGCATCCTCCGCGGCAGGGCCGCGCCCTGAGGGACAGCGGCCGGAAACGGGCGGGACCCGGCCCGGCGCAGGGTGCGCAGGGCCGGCCGCCAGATGCTCATATCCGGGTGACGACCACCTCGCAAAGCGGCTTCTTGCCCCACTTCTCGTTGACCCGGGCGCGGGCCGCGCGGCGCACGGCCTCGGCCACCAGCCCTTCGTCGCGGCGACGCGGCTTGGGGATCGACAGGATCGCCCCCTCCACCGCCTGCTCGACGAGCCCCTGGAAAAGCCGGCCTTCGGCATCGGCGTCCGGCAGGCCGAACAGCGTCACGACCGGCTCGTCGGCGAGGTCCGACTGGCCGTCGAGGATCACCACGATCGACATCGCGCCGGCATAGCCGACCTTGCGCCGCTCCAGCACGCCCGACGCCTCCGGCGGGGCGAGCAGATAGCCATCCTTGACGAGGATGCCGGCGCCGACCTTGTCGATCAGGACCGGATCGCCCGGCGCAAGGCGCACCATGCGGCCGTTGCGGGCCGACACCACCTGCTCGACGCCGCTGGAGCGGGCGAGTTCGGCATGGGCGGCCAGATGCAGCGGCTCGCCATGGACCGGCACGGAAATCCGCGGCTTGATCATGCCGTAGAGCCGGCGCATCTCCTCGCGGCGCGGATGGCCGGAGGTGTGGATCAGCGCATCGGAGTCGGTGATGATCCGCACGCCCTGGTCGGCGAGGGCATTCTTGATCGCGCCGACACCCTTCTCGTTGCCCGGAATGGTGCGCGACGAGAAGATCACGGCGTCGCCCTTGGACAGCGTCACGTTGCGATGCTCGCCGAAGGCGATCTTGGCAAGGGCGGCCCGGCTCTCGCCCTGGCTGCCGGTGACGAGCGCCACGACCTTTTCCGGCGGAAGGTAGCCGTAGGCCTCCTCCTCGCGGAAGGCCGGCAGATCGTCGAGATAGCCGAGTTCGCCGGCGACATCGATCACCCGGCGGATCGCGCGGCCGACGACGACGACCTCGCGACCGGTCTCGGCCGCAGCCAGCGCCACGGCACGGATGCGCGCCACGTTGGAGGCGAAGATCGTGACCGCGACCCGGCCTTCGGCGGCGGCGATCACCTCGCGCAGGCCGACGGCGACCTCGCCCTCGGACGGGCTGGTGCCCTCGCGGGTGGCATTGGTGGAATCGCAGACCATGGCGAGGACCCCCTCCTCGCCGATCTCGGCAAGGCGGTCCAGGTCGATCGGGCGGCCGACGAGCGGATCGTTGTCGATCTTCCAGTCGCCGGTGTGCAGCACGGTGCCGAAGGGGGTTCGCAGCACCAGCGCGTTCGGCTCGGGCAGCGAATGGGAGACCGGAACGAACTCGACGTCGAAGTCGCCGATCATGCGGCGCTCGCCCTGGCGGAAGACCTCCGCCTCGATCTTCGGCGCGTTGTATTCCATCACCCGCTTGGCGACATGCAGCGCCGAGGCGAAGGGCGACATGTAGACCGGCACGCCGAGGCGCGGCCACAGGTCGTAGAGCGCACCGTAATGGTCCTCGTGGGCATGGGTGATGATGATGCCGGCGAGATTGTCCTTGATGCCTTCCACAAAGCGGATGTCGGGCATGATCAGGTCGACGCCGGGCATGTCGTCGCCGCCGAAGCTGACGCCGCAGTCGACCATCAGCCATTTGCGCGAACGGGGCGGACCCATGCCGTAGAGCGCGAGGTTCATGCCGATTTCGCCGACGCCGCCGAGCGGGAGGAAGACGAGGTCCTGGACGGGAGCGTTCATCGTGCGGCTCCCGAAGTCATGACGGCGCCCGTGCGGCGCAGTCCGTGGTGTTCTGAAAAGTCTGTCATTCTGCCGATCCGGTAGGGACGCGTTCAGATTCCGGGCGTCGTTTGCCCGGACACGCGCGTCCGATCTAGTCGCCGAAGAACACGTCTCCGGCGGAAATGGTTTCCAGCCGACCGTCGGGTCTGCGCAGGAGCAGGCGGCCCCCGGCATCGAGAGCCTCGAAACGGCCGGTGTGTTCTTCGCGCGGCAGGCGGACGCGGATCGTCGTGCCAATGCCGACGACACGCGCCATCCACGCGTCACGCAGCGGAGCGAAGCCTCGTGTCTGCCACATGGCGAGCCGTGCCGCCATCTTTTCCGCCAGAATCGCGAACAATTCATCGGGCGTGACCGGCGCGCCGATGCGCGAAAGGTCAGTGGCCGCATAGCCGGCGTCGTCCGGATAGTGGGCGCAGTTGATGCCGATGCCGATCACCACGGCACGGCCGGCGGGCACGGTCGTGCCCTCGATCAGGATGCCGGTGATCTTGGCGCCGTCGAACAGGAGATCGTTCGGCCACTTGATCGCCAGCCGCGGCCGCAGCGGCGGCGGCAGGACCTCGGCCACCGCATCATGCACGGCGACCGCGACCACCAGCGGCAGTTCGCCGATCCGGGCGGCCTCGACCGGATCGGTCAGCAGCAGACTTGCGTAGAGGTTGCCGGGCTCCGACGTCCAGCGCCGGCCCTGGCGGCCGCGCCCGCCCTCCTGGCGGCGCGCGGTGATCCAGACCGGACCGGGATCGCCTTCGCGGGCGCGCTCCAGAGCCTCGGCATTGGTGGAGCCGACGGTCTCGAGACGGAGTGCCCTGTAGCCCTGCGGCAGCGCCGGTCCCTGGTCGCGCATCCGCTCAGAACAGCGTCCTTGCCGCGGTGGTTGCCGCCGAGGTGACCGGACCGGCCACGAGGACGAACAGCACGACGAACAGCGACGACAGGCCGAGCATCACGCGCAATTCGCCCGGCATCGCTTGAACGTCCCGGCGGCCTCGTCGAAGAAGATCAGCTTGACGATGCGCAGATAGTAGTAGGCGCCGACGACGCTGGCGATCACGCCGATCACGGCGAGCCAGTAGAGCCCGGCGTCCACCGCCGCGGCGAAGACGAAATACTTGGCGAAGAAGCCGCCGAGCGGCGGGATGCCGGCCAGCGAGAACATCAGCAGCGCCAGCAGCGTGCCCATCACCGGATTCGTGCGCGACAGGCCGGCGAGGCTGGAGATCTCCTCGACCATGCTGCCGTCCTCGCGGCGCATGGCGAGGATGCAGGCGAAGACGCCGACGGTCATCGCCAGATAGATCGCCAGATAGATCAGCACGCCCTGGATGCCGGTCTCGGTGCCGGCGGCAAGGCCGACCAGCGCGAAGCCCATGTGGCCGATCGACGAGTAGGCCATCAGGCGCTTGATGTTGGTCTGGCCGATGGCGGCGAAGGCGCCGAGGATCATCGAGGCGAGCGCGACGAAGGCGATGATCTGCTGCCAGTCGGCGGTCGCCGGCTGGAAGGCGTCGATCACGATCCGCATCAGCACGCCCATGGCCGCGATCTTCGGCGCGGCGGCGAAGAAGGCCGTCACCGGGGTCGGCGCGCCTTCGTAGACGTCCGGCGTCCACATGTGGAACGGCACGGCCGAGACCTTGAAGGCAAAGCCGGCCATCATGAACACGAGGCCGAAGACGAAGCCGAGCGAGGCGCCGTCACGCTCCAGCACCATGTGGATGCCGGCGAAATTCGTGTGGCCGGTGAAGCCGTAGACCAGGGAGGCGCCGTAGAGCAGCATGCCCGAGGACAGCGCGCCGAGGACGAAATACTTCAGGCCGGCTTCGGTGGAGCGGAGCTGGTCGCGGTTGATGGCGGCAATCACGTAGAGCGCGAGCGACTGCAGCTCGAGGCCGAGGTAGACGGCGATCAGGTCGTTGGCCGAGATCATCATCAGCATGCCGAGCGTGGCGATCACGATCAGCACCGGATACTCGAAGCGCTCGAACTTCTCGGCGCGCGCGAAGGCGACCGACATGGCGATCGCCACCGCCGAACCGATCAGCACCAGCACCTTCAGGAAGCGGCCGTAACCGTCCATGATGAACGAGCCGTCGAAGGTCGCCCCGTCCGCGGGGGCCAGAACCAGCACGCCGATGGCGCAGATCAGCAGCGCAACGGCCATGCCCGTGACGACATTGGTCGAATTTTCGCCGCGAAACACGCCGACCATCAGGAGGACGAGCGCGCCGACGCCCAGAAGGATCTCGGGCAGAGCCGGCATCAGATCGGGAAAGGCCATCATCGCGTTTACCTCTTGCACCCGCCCCTCGCATCATCCCCGGAAGGGCCGGTCAATCGTGACTGTGTCATTCTTGGTCTGCCGGGCGGTGCACCCACCCTCCGCAGAGGGGCGCGCCGACCCGCAGGTCCCGGAGCGATCGGCCCCGGACATCCGCTTGAAGGCCTCAGGGCACGACCTGCGCCGTCTGCGAAGCCAGATCGATGGCGGCCTGGTAGTTCTTCACCAGCAGGTCGACCGAGGCGGCGGTGGCATCGAGGATCGGCGCCGGATAGACGCCGTAGAAGATCGTCAGCACGACCAGCGGCGCGAGGATCACCTTCTCGCGCAGCGACAGGTCGAGGATCGACTTCAGGCTGTCCTTGTCGAGCACCCCGAACACCACCCGGCGGAACAGCCAGAGGGCATAGCCCGCCGACAGGATCACGCCGGTGGCCGCGAAGAAGGCCACCCAGGTGTTCGCCTGGAAGGCTCCCATCAGCGTCAGGAACTCGCCGACGAAGCCGCTGGTGCCCGGAAGGCCGACGTTGGCCATGGTGAAGATCAGGAAGGCCACCGCATAGGCCGGCATCCGGTTGACGAGGCCGCCGTAGGCCGAGATCTCGCGGGTGTGCATCCGGTCGTAGACGACGCCGACGCAGAGGAACAGCGCGCCGGACACGATGCCGTGCGAGATCATCTGGAACAGCGCGCCCTGGATGCCCTGCACGTTCATCGAGAAGATGCCCATGGTCACGAAGCCCATGTGGGCGACCGACGAGTAGGCGATCAGCTTCTTGATGTCCTGCTGCATCAGCGCCACCAGCGAGGTGTAGATGATGGCAACGACCGAGAGGGCGAAGATGAAGGGCGCGAAGTCGGCCGAGGCCAGCGGGAACATCGGCACCGAGAAGCGCAGGAAGCCGTAGCCGCCCATCTTCAGCAGGATGCCCGCCAGAATCACCGAGCCGGCGGTCGGCGCCTCGACGTGGGCGTCGGGCAGCCAGGTGTGCACCGGCCACATCGGCATCTTCACCGCGAAGGAGGCGAAGAAGGCGATCCACAGCCAGGTCTGCATTTCCGCCGGGAAGCTGTGCTGGAGCAGCACGGCGATGTCGGTGGTGCCGGCATCGAAGTACATCGCCATGATGGCGACCATCATCAGCACCGAGCCGAGCAGGGTGTAGAGGAAGAACTTGTAGGAGGCGTAGATCCGCCGCTTGCCGCCCCACACGCCGATGATGATGTACATCGGAATGAGGCCGGCCTCGAAGAAGACGTAGAACAGCACCGAATCCAGCGCGCAGAAGACGCCGATCATCAGCGTCTCGAGCACGAGGAAGGCGATCATGTATTCCTTCACCCGGTACTCGACCGAATTCCAGCTCGCCAGGATGCAGAAGGGCATCAGGAAGGTCGTCAGGATGACGAACAGCATCGAGATGCCGTCGACGCCCATGCGGTAGCCGACGAAGTCGCCCATCCAGGCGGCCTCCTCGACCATCTGGAAGCCGGGGTTCGACGGATCGAACCGGCCCCAGACGAAGAGCGAGACGAGGAAGGTGAAGACCGTGGTGACCAGCGCCACCATGCGGATGTTGCGGATCGCGACCTCGTCGTTCGCGCGGTTCCAGAGGATCAGGAACACGCCGGCGAGCGGCAGGAAGGTGACGATCGAAAGGAGCGGCATGTCGCTCATGGGGCTCACATTCCTCCGGCGTAGAACATCGCCCAGGTCACGAGCAGGGCAACACCGATCAGCATGGCAAAGGCATAGTGGTAGAGGTAGCCGGTCTGCAGGCGCACGACCCGGGTCGTGACGTCCTGGACGCGGGCGGCGATGCCGTCCGGTCCGAGGCCGTCGATGATCCGGCCGTCACCGACCTTCCAGAGCTTCGTGCCGATCCACTTGGCGCTGCGCACGAAGAGGATGTCGTAGAGCTCGTCGAAGTACCACTTGTTGAGCAGGAACTGGTAGAGCGCGTCGTGGCGCGCCGCCAGCTGCTTGGGGGCTTCCGGGTTGACGATGTAGAAATACACCGCCACCGCAAAACCGATCAGCATCGCGATGAAGGGCGAGATCTTCACCCAGAAGGACACGTGGTGGATGGCCTCGAGGATCGAGTGCTCGCCGTGGGGCAGATACAGCGACTGCTTCCAGAATTCCTCGACGCCCTCGCCCATGAACGCCCCGGAGAAGGCGACGCCGGCAAACAGCGCGCCGACCGCGAGCACGTAGAGAGGGATCAGCATCACCTGCGGGCTCTCGTGGGCGTGCTTCATCACCTCGGCCGAGGCGCGCGGCTTGCCG
Source organism: Methylobrevis pamukkalensis (assembly GCF_001720135.1). Lineage (GTDB taxonomy): Bacteria > Pseudomonadota > Alphaproteobacteria > Rhizobiales > Pleomorphomonadaceae > Methylobrevis > Methylobrevis pamukkalensis. The sequence continues at coordinate 60,555 of NZ_MCRJ01000002.1, read as the reverse complement.
AAGAAGGTGAGGAAGGCGAGGCGCCAGGAGTAGAAGGAGGTGAAGACGGCAGCGATCACCAGCATGCCGAAGGCGTAGCCGGCAAAGGCATTCTCGCCGACGAAGGCCGCCTCGATGATGCCGTCCTTGGAGTAGAAGCCGGCCGTGAACGGGAAGCCGGTCAGCGCCAGCGTGCCGATCGTCATCATCCAGAAGGTGACCGGGATCACCGTGCGAAGGCCGCCCATCTTGCGCATGTCCTGCTCGCCGGAGACGGCGTGGATCACCGAGCCGGCACCGAGGAACAGGAGCGCCTTGAAGAAGGCGTGGGTGAACAGGTGGAACACCGCGATCGGATAGGCGCCGACACCGAGGGCGACGAACATGTAGCCGAGCTGGGAGCAGGTCGAGTAGGCGATGACGCGCTTGATGTCGTTCTGGACGAGGCCGACGGTGGCCGCGAAGAAGGCCGTGGTGGCGCCGATGAAGGTCACGACGGTCAGCGCCGTGTGCGACATCTCGAACACCGGCGACATGCGCGCGACCATGAACACGCCGGCGGTCACCATCGTTGCGGCATGGATCAGCGCCGACACAGGGGTCGGGCCTTCCATCGCGTCCGGCAGCCAGGTGTGCAGCAGGAACTGGGCCGACTTGCCCATCGCGCCCATGAACAGCAGCAGGCAGACGATGGTCGCCGCGTCCCAGGACGAGCCGAGGAAGGTGAGTTGCGCGCCCTCGAGCGAACCGACGTTGGCGAAGATCGCGTCGAAGGAGATCGAGTTGAACAGGACGTAGACGCCGAACAGGCCGAGCAGGAAGCCGAAGTCGCCGACGCGGTTGACCACGAAGGCCTTCATCGCCGCGGCGTTGGCCGAAGGCTTCTGGTACCAGAAGCCGATCAGCAGGTAGGAGGCAAGACCCACGCCCTCCCAGCCGAAGAACATCTGCAGCAGGTTGTCGGAGGTCACCAGCGTCAGCATGGCGAAGGTGAACAGCGACAGGTAGGCAAAGAAGCGCGGGCGCGCCGGATCATGGCTCATGTAGCCCATCGAATAGAGATGGACCAGGAAGGATACGGTGTTCACGACCACCAGCATCACCACCGTCAGGGTGTCGATGCGGAAGGCCCATTCGGTCGCGAGCGCCCCGGAATGAATCCACGACAGCACCGGCACCGTGAAGGCCTCGCCCTCGCCGAAGGCGACGGAGAAAAAGGCGACCCAGGACAGCAGCGCCGTGACCGCCATCAGGCCGGTCGTCACGAGTTCGGCCGGCCGCGAGCCGGGCGCCTCCTCGTGGTGGTCGTCATGGCCGTGGCCATGGTCGTCGTGGGCCGCGGCATGGGTGCCATGGGCCGCGCCATGGGCGTCGTGGCCGCCGGCATGACCGTGGCCCGCATGGCCGTGACCGTGATCGCCGTGGTCATGGCCGTGGCCGTCGTGGCCGCCGGCCGCCGCCGTCTTGTCCATCGCCCCTTTCAGGGAGATGGCACCGGCAATCAGGAAGCCGACGAGCGGCAGGAAGACGATGAGGGAATACATCATCAGCCCTTCATCATGTTGATGTCTTCCACGGCAATGGAGCCGCGGTTGCGGAAGAAGACGACGAGAATGGCGAGGCCAATCGCGGCCTCGGCGGCGGCGACCGTCAGCACGAACAGTGCGAAGATCTGGCCGACGAGGTCGTTGAGGAAGGACGAGAAGGCCACGAAGTTCAGGTTCACCGCCAGAAGGATCAGTTCGACCGACATCAGGATGACGATCACGTTCTTGCGGTTGAGGAAGATGCCGAGAATGCCCAGCGTGAACAGGATGGCGGACACCGACAGATAGTGAGACAGCCCGATCGTCATGGCGTCATGCCTCTTCAAGTGCTTCGGGAGGGGGCGGGGAGCCGGCGCGACGCGATCAGAGCCCCTTGCCCGGCTCCACCTTGCGGATTTCGATGGCAGTCTCGCGGGACCGCGCGACCTGGGTGGCGATATCCTGGCGCTTCACGTTCGGCTTGTGCCGCAGGGTCAGCACGATGGCGCCGATCATCGCGACGAGAAGCACGAGCCCGGAGGCTTGGAAGAAGTAGACGTAGCGGGTGTAGAGCACCTCGCCGATCGCGGCGATGTTCGAGACCTCGTCCGGGTTCCGGATCGGCAGGGCGCCGTGCCCCGCGACTTCCGGAGCGATCACCCAGGCGCCGACCACGAAGATCAGCTCGACCAGGAAGACCACACCGATCAGCACGCCGATCGGCAGATACTGCAGGAAGCCCTGGCGCAGCTCGGCGAAATCGACGTCGAGCATCATCACCACGAACAGGAACAGCACCGCCACCGCGCCGACGTAGACCACCACGAGGATCATCGCGAGGAATTCGGCGCCGAGCAGAAGGAACAGGCCCGCCGCGTTGAAGAAGGCGAGGATCAGGAACAGCACGGAATGCACCGGGTTCCGCGACGCGATCACCATCACGGCCGACGCGATGGTCACCGCCGAGAAGATGTAGAAGAAGAAGGCTGTGAGGGTCATGTCGGAAGGTGCCCCGATCGTCTCTTTCGCGCGTGACACCCGGAGGGCCGCCGTCTCCGGGCCAGGCGAAGTTCGAAGTCTTCTAGACGCGGCATCGGGCCGCGTCCATTTCCGTCAGCGATAAGGTGCATCAATCGCCATGTTGCGTGCGATCTCGCGTTCCCAGCGATCGCCGTTCGCGAGCAGCTTGTCCTTGTCGTAGTAGAGCTCCTCGCGCGTCTCGGTCGCGAATTCGAAATTCGGTCCCTCGACGATCGCGTCCACCGGGCAGGCTTCCTGGCAGAAGCCGCAGTAGATGCACTTCACCATGTCGATGTCGTAGCGCGTGGTGCGGCGGGTGCCGTCGTTGCGGCGCGGGCCGGCCTCGATGGTGATGGCCTGCGCCGGGCAGATCGCCTCGCACAGCTTGCAGGCGATGCAGCGCTCTTCGCCGTTCGGATAGCGGCGCAGGGCGTGCTCGCCGCGGAAGCGAGGCGACACCGGCCCCTTCTCGAAGGGGTAGTTGATCGTCGGCTTCGGTTTGAAGAAGTAGCGCATGGCGAGGAAGAACGCCGATACGAACTCCTTGAGAAATACGGACCTTGCGGCCTGATCGAGTCTCATCTTTCAAACCTCTCGCAAAATTCCCGGCCGTGCGCGCTCAAAGGCCGTAGCCCGCAAGCTGCGCTCCGGTGAAGGCGCCAAGCCCGGCGAACGCGACCGCGTTCACCACGAACAGCACCTTGAACACGAAGTCGTGGCGGCCGTCTGACAGGGGCGGTGTATCGCGTCCCGATCGCCGGCCGGCAAGAAACTTTCTCAGGATCGCCGCGACGATCCCGTAGTCGAGGATCCCCACCCCGAGACCGACGGCGGCGCCGATGACCACGGGAAGGGAGAGTTCCATCGTCGTCCCTCAGTTCGCCCAGCCGGTGAACTGCAGCACCCCGGCGACGATGACCACCATCGTCAGCGAGATCGGCAGGAACACCTTCCAGCCGAGGCGCATCAGCTGGTCGTAGCGGTAGCGCGGCACCATCGCCTTGACCATCGCGAACATGAAGAAGCCGAGCAGAACCTTCAGGGCGAACCAGACGATGCCCGGAACCCAGGTGAAGGGGGCGAAGTCGAACGGGGGCAGCCAGCCGCCCATGAACAGGATCGCCATCATCGCGCACATCAGGGTGATCGCGACATACTCGCCGAGCATGAACATCATGTACGGGGTGGAGCCGTACTCGACCATGAAGCCCGCGACCAGCTCCGATTCGGCCTCGACGAGGTCGAAGGGCGGCCGGTTCGTCTCGGCCAGCGCCGAGATGAAGAAGATCACGAACATCGGGAACAGCGGCAGCCAGTACCAGTTCAGGAAGCCGAGCCACGGCAGGCCGATTGCCGAGGCAAGGCCCGTGCGCTGGGCTTCCACGATCTCGGTGAGGTTGAGCGAGCCGGCGCAGAGCAGCACCGTGATGATCACGAAGCCGATCGACACCTCGTAGGACACCATCTGCGCCGCCGAACGCAGCGCCGACAGGAAGGGATACTTCGAGTTCGACGCCCAGCCACCGATGATGATGCCGTAGACCGACAGCGACGAGATGGCGAAGATGAACAGGATGCCGACGTTGATGTCGGCGATCACCCAGCCGGCGTTGACCGGAATCACCGCCCAGGCGAGCAGCGACAGGACCACGGTGAGGAGCGGCGCCAGCAGGAACAGGCCCTTGGAGGCACCCGCCGGGATCACCGGCTCCTTCAGCACGAACTTCAGAAGGTCGGCGAAGGACTGGAACAGGCCCCAGGGGCCGACCACGTTCGGGCCCCGGCGGATCTGCACCGCCGCCCAGATCTTGCGATCGGCATAGAGGATGTAGGCGACGCAGACGAGCAGGACCACCATCAGCAGGAGGCTCTGCGCGATCATCACGATCAGCGGCCAGAGAAAGGAAGACCAGAAACCATCCATCAGTGCCGCCCCTTATTCCGCCGCCGCCTTCACCGACCCGCGTGCAAGCGCCGAGCATTCCGCCATGATGGCGGACGCGCGGGCGATCGGGTTGGTGAGGTAGAAATCCTTGATGGTGCCGACGAAGGCGGCCCCGTCCATGGTGCCGCCGACCGAGGCGAGCGCCTCGATGTCCGCAGGCGCGCCGGCGACGATCTCGTCGATCTCCGCCATCACCGGGAAGGCCGCATGGAGCTGCGCGCGAAGCTGCGCGAGCGAGTCGAACGGCAGGCGCTGGCCGAGCACATCCGACAGCGCGCGCAGGATCGCCCAGTCCTCGCGGGCCTCGCCCGGCGGGAAGGCGGCGCGCTGGCCGACCTGGACCCGGCCCTCGGTGTTGACATAGGTGCCGGACTTCTCGGCATAGACCGCGCCCGGCAGGATCACGTCGGCGCGGTGGGCACCGGCGTCGCCATGGCTGCCGATGTAGACCACGAAGGCGCTGCCGAGGCCGGAGGTCTCGATCTCGTCGGCGCCGAGCAGGAACAGCACGTCGAGCGCGCCGGTGCCGGCCGCCGCGATCATGCCGGCGGTATCGAGACCGCCCTCCCCCGGGACACAGCCGATGTCGAGGCCGCCGACGCGGCTGGCCGCCGTGTGCAGGACCGAGAAGCCGTTCCAGTCCGGGCCGACCGCGCCGACGTCGACGGCGAGCCGGGCCGCGGCCGAGAGCACCGCGAGACCGTCGGCACGGGCGAGCGCGCCCTGGCCGACGATGATCAGCGGACGGGTCGCGGCCTTCAGCGTGTCGAGGAAGGCGCCGTCGATGTTGCCGAGCGTCTCCGTGCCGGCGCGAGATAGGTGGTCGGGTAGGTCAGATCGATGTTTTCACCGATGACGCCGACCTGCACCGCTCCGCCGCGCCAGGCCTTGCGAATGCGGGCGTTGAGCACGGCCGCCTCATGGCGGGGATCGGCGCCGACGATCAGGATTGCGTCGGCCTGCTCGATGCCCTCGATGGTGGCGTTGAAGAGATAGGAGGCGCGACCATGCTTCGGGTCGAGCTTCGTGCCGTCCTGGCGGCAGTCGAGATTGGCACTGCCGAGCGCCGTCATCAGTTGCTTGAGGGCGAACATCTCCTCCACCGAGGAGAGATCGCCGGCGAGCGCACCGATGCGGTCACCCGACGTCGCCGACACCTTGGCCTTGATCAGGCCGAAGGCCTCGCCCCAGGTGGCCGGCTTGAGGCGGCCGTTCTCGCGGACATACGGTCGGTCGAGGCGCTGGGTGCGGATGCCGTCCCAGATGAAGCGGGTCTTGTCGGAGATCCACTCCTCGTTCACCGCCTCGTTGAGACGCGGCATCACCCGCATGACTTCGCGGCCGCGGGTGTCGATCCGGATCGCCGAGCCGACCGCGTCCATCACGTCGATGGATTCGGTCTTGCCAAGTTCCCACGGACGGGCCTGGAAGGCATAGGGCTTGGAGGTGAGCGCGCCGACCGGGCAGAGGTCGATCACGTTGCCCTGCAGCTCCGAGGTCATCGCGCGTTCGAGATAGGTGGTGATCTCCGCATCCTCGCCGCGGCCGATCAGGCCGAGATCGCGCACGCCGGCGACTTCCGTGGTGAAGCGGACGCAGCGCGTGCAGTGGATGCAGCGGGTCATGATCGTCTTGACCAGCGGGCCGATGTACTTGTCCTCGACGGCGCGCTTGTTTTCCGCAAAGCGCGAGCCGGAGACGCCATAGGCCATCGCCTGGTCCTGCAGGTCGCACTCGCCGCCCTGGTCGCAGATCGGGCAGTCGAGCGGATGGTTGATCAGCAGGAATTCCATCACGCCCTCGCGGGCCTTCTTGACCATCGGGGTCTTGGTGAAGACCTCCGGCGGCTCGCCGTTCGGGCCGGGACGCAGGTCCTTGACCGCCATGGCGCAGGAGGCCGCGGGCTTGGGCGGGCCGCCCTTCACCTCGACGAGACACATGCGGCAGTTGCCGGCGACGGACAGCCGCTCATGGAAGCAGAACCGCGGCACCTCGCGCCCGCGGCCTCACAGGCCTGCAGCAGCGTCGAATCCGGCGCGACGTCCACCACGATCCCGTCGATACTGATCTTTGCCATGCCGTGTTACCCGCTTCCGAACCGTGTCGTGCCTTGCGCCCCTGCGGGCAGACTCAATGCGTATCCACCAGATCCCACCGGCGTTCGATCCGGTCGATCCGGACCTCCTGCCGGTCAAGGCGCCGGTGTATGCCGGCCGTATTCTCTTCAAGGCCGATGACGCGCACCTTGACCCTGGACATCGTCGATCAGGCGATCGACCTCCGTATCGATGCGGCGGAGCAACACGAGAAGGACATTGTCTGGATCATCAGCCATGTCCATCTCCTCATGCCGCGCCCGCCGGTGTCGCCCTACTCCGCCGCGACCGGGAACCGGCGGGCCCTGGAATCGATCCGCGCCTCGATCACGTCGCGGAAATTCTTGATCAGTCCCTGAATCGGCCAGGCCGCCGCATCGCCGAGCGCACAGATGGTGTGGCCCTCGATCTGCTTGGTGACCTGGAACAGCATGTCGATCTCGCGCTTTTCCGCCTCGCCGGTGACGAGACGTTCCATCACGCGCCACATCCAGCCCGTGCCCTCGCGGCAGGGGGTGCACTGACCGCAGCTCTCGTGCTTGTAGAAGTGCGCGAGCCGGGCGATCGCCTTGATGACGTCGGTTGACTTGTCCATGACGATCACCGCGGCGGTGCCAAGACCCGAGCCGAGGTTGCGCAGGCTGTCGAAGTCCATCGGACAGTCGATGATGCTCTCGGCCTTGATCATCGGCACCGACGAGCCACCTGGAATGACCGCAAGGAGATTGTCCCAGCCGCCGCGGATGCCACCGCAGTGCTTGTCGATCATCTCGCGGAAGGGCACGCCCATCTCTTCCTCGAAGGTCGCCGGCTTGTTCACGTGGCCGGAGACGCAGAAGAGCTTGGTGCCGGTGTTGTTCGGGCGGCCGAGGCCGGCGAACCAGCCGGCGCCGCGGCGCAGGATGGTCGGGGCGACGGCGATCGATTCGACGTTGTTGACCGTGGTCGGGCAGCCGTAGAGGCCGACGTTGGCCGGGAACGGCGGCTTGAGGCGCGGCTGGCCCTTCTTGCCCTCGAGGCTTTCCAGCAGCGCGGTCTCCTCGCCGCAGATGTAGGCGCCGGCGCGTGGTGGACGTAGAGATCGAAGTCCCAGCCCGAGCCACAGGCGTTCTTGCCGAGGAGACCGGCCTCGTAGGCCTGGTCGATCGCCGCCTGCACCCGCTCGCGTTCGCGCACGAACTCGCCGCGCACGTAGATGTAGCCGACGTGGGCGCTCATGGCGAAGCCGGCGACCAGGCACCCTTCCACGAGGGTGTGCGGGTCGTGGCGCAGGATCTCGCGGTCCTTGCAGGTGCCGGGCTCGGATTCGTCGGCGTTGACGACCAGGTAATGCGGACGGCCGTCGTTTTCCTTCGGCATGAAGGACCATTTCAGACCGGTCGGGAAGCCGGCGCCGCCGCGGCCGCGCAGGCCCGACGCCTTCATCTCGTTGATGATCCAGTCCCGGCCCTTCAGGATGATGTCCTTCGTGCCATCCCACTGGCCGCGCTGGCGCGCGCGTCGAGGCCCCAGTCGTGGAAGCCGTAGACGTTGGTGAAGATGCGGTCCTTATCGGTCAGCATGACATCGGATCCTGTGGATTTCAGAGGGGCCTGCCGCCGCTGCCGGTCGTGCCGGCCCCTTCTGACGATCATCTTCCGCGTTTCAGGTCATCATCCGGGCGGAACCGTTCCGTCCGGCCGTGTCGTTCCTCAGGCCGCTTTTCGCCGTCCTTGTCGGTCGGGCGCCAGCCGCCGGACAGCCGCCCGGCCTGCTCGATCCACTTGTCGCGCACCGCGCGGCCGCGGAAGGCACCGAGATGCTGGTCGATCCAGCGCAGGTTCATCTCGTTCCAGCCGGCGATCTGGTCGAAGTGGTAGACGCCGAGCTCGTGCAGCAGCGTTTCCAGCTTGGGGCCGACGCCCCAGATCAGCTTGAGATCGTCGCCGGTGCCCTCGCGCGGGGCGGACATGAGCGCGGGCTTGAACTCGTCCGGCACCGTCTCGTCGCCGCTGGCCAGATCGGCCCCCGCGGTGCGGGCGATCTCTTCCTCGGTCCGTTCCTCGCCGCCGGGCCGGCCGGCGTTCTGGGCGCGGGCCTCGGGCGTCGCCGGGTCGGTCGGGGTCTGGGTCGAGGCCGGGGGGGCCTCGGCCACCATCACGTCGTCATGGTGATCGTCCTGCGCGGGCGCGGGGCGGCGGCGATAGAGATCGGGGTCGGTCAGCGTCGTCGCGCCGCCCGCCGCCGCCGAGAAGTGGCGGCCGTTCTGCGGGCCCGGCGTCGGCATGTCGCCGGCAGCGATGGTGTCGAGGATCGCCTCGAAGCTCTCCGGCGTCAGGTCCTCGTAGGTGTCCTTGACGATCTGGATCATCGGCGCGTTCACGCAGGCGCCGAGGCATTCCACCTCTTCCCAGGAGAAGTCGCCGTCGGCGGACAGCTCGAAGGCATGGGGGGAGATGCGGCGCTTGCACACCGCCAGCAGGTCTTCCGACCCGCGCAGCATGCAGGGCGTGGTGCCGCAGACCTGGATATGGGCCTTGCGGCCCACCGGCGCCAGCTGGAACATCGTGTAGAAGGTCGCGACTTCCAGAACCCGGATGTAGGGCATGGCGAGATAGTCGGCGATCGCGCGGATCGCCGGCTCGCTGACCCAGCCTTCCTGAAGCTGGACCTGCCACAGCAGCGGGATCACCGCGGACGCCTGCCGGCCTTCCGGATATTTCTTCACGCAAGCCTCGGCGAAGGCCAGCGTCTCGTCGGAGAACGCGAAGCTTTCGGGCTGGACGTGGTGCAGACGACGGACGGCCATCAGCGGTCAACCTCTCCGAACACGATGTCGAGCGAGCCGAGGATCGCCGACACGTCGGCGAGCATGTGACCGCGACACATGAAGTCCATGGACTGAAGGTGGGCGAAGCCCGGAGCGCGGATCTTGCAGCGGTAGGGCTTGTTGGTGCCATCGGCGACGAGATAGACGCCGAACTCGCCCTTGGGCGCCTCGACGGCGGTGTAGACCTCGCCGGCCGGAACGTGGAAGCCCTCGGTGTAGAGCTTGAAGTGGTGGATGAGCGCTTCCATCGAGCGCTTCATCTCGCCGCGTTTCGGCGGGGCATACTTGCCGTTGACCGTGGTCACCGGGCCGCGCTCGACGCGCAGCTTCTGGATGCACTGCTTCATGATGCGGACCGACTGGCGCATCTCCTCGATGCGGATCAGGTAGCGGTCGTAGCAGTCGCCGTTCTTGCCGATCGGGATGTCGAAATCCATCTCGGCGTAGCACTCGTAGGGCTGCGACTTGCGCAGGTCCCAGAGCGCGCCGGAGCCGCGCACCATCACGCCCGAGAAGCCCCAGGCCCAGGCCTCCTCGAGGCTGACGATGCCGATGTCGACGTTGCGCTGCTTGAAGATGCGGTTGTCGGTGAGCAGGCCCTCGATGTCGTCGAGGGTGGTCAGGAACGGATCGCAGAACTCCCAGATGTCCTCGATCAGCGCGTCGGGCAGGTCCTGGTGGACGCCGCCCGGCCGGAAATAGGCCGCGTGCATGCGGCTGCCGGAGGCGCGCTCGTAGAAGACCATCAGCTCCTCGCGGGGCTCGAAGCCCCACAGCGGCGGCGTCAGCGCGCCGACGTCCATCGCCTGCGTGGTGACGTTGAGGAGATGGGAGAGGATGCGGCCGATCTCGGAGTAGAGCACACGGATCAGCTGGGCGCGGCGCGGCACCGGGATCTTCGCGAGCTTCTCGACCGCGAGGCAGAAGGCGTGTTCCTGGTTCATCGGCGCGACATAGTCGAGCCGGTCGAAATAGGGCACCGCCTGCAGGTAGGTCTTGGTCTCGATCAGCTTCTCCGTGCCGCGATGCAGCAGGCCGATATGCGGATCGACGCGGTCGACCACCTCACCGTCGAGTTCGAGCACGAGGCGCAGCACGCCGTGCGCCGCCGGGTGCTGCGGGCCGAAGTTGATGTTGAAGTTGCGGACTTCGCTTTCAGCCATCTTGAGCTTCCTGCCTCGCGGCGGAGGTTGTCTTGGTTCCGACCGGTCTCGGTTCGCTGTCCAGCGCCTTGACGAGCCTCTCGTTCGACGTCCCGCCGCGGCGCCCCTTCAGGGCGTTCGCGGCCGGATCCTGTTCAGTTCGCCTTCTCGTCGCCGGGCAGCACGTAATCGGTGCCTTCCCAAGGCGACAGGAAGTCGAAGTTGCGGAATTCCTGGTTGAGCCGGACCGGCTCGTAGACCACCCGCTTGGCCTCGTCTCGTAGCGCACTTCGACGAAACCGGTGGTCGGGAAATCCTTGCGCAGCGGATGCCCCTCGAAACCGTAGTCGGTGAGGAGGCGGCGCAGCTCCGGATGTCCGGTGAAGAGAATGCCGTAGAGGTCGTAGGCCTCGCGCTCGAACCAGTCGGCGCCCGGGAAGATCGGGGTGATCGAGGGCACCGGCGTGACCTCGTCGGTCTCGACCTTCACGCGCAGGCGCAGGTTCAGCGTCGGCGACAGGAGATGGGTGACGACGTCGAAGCGACGCTGGCGCGCCGGATAATCGACACCGCACAGGTCGACGAAGCTGAAGAAGCGGCACTGTGAATCGTCACGCAGGAAACGCAACACCGACAGCACGTCGGCCGCCGGCACCGTCAGGTTCAATTCTCCGTGCACGATCTCGACCGAAACGCGGGCCGGGCCCAACGCCTGCTCGATATAGCTGCCGAGTTCCTTCAGGCTCTCGTCCATGGAGTCTCGCGTCCTTGTCCAGTCGGTCCGGGTCCAGCCAGGCTGGGTCCTGTCGGTCGCGGCGGGCGCGGGATGCGCCGTGCCGCAGGGTCGTCAGCGTTCGATCGTGCCGGTGCGGCGGATCTTCTTCTGGAGCAGGAGCACGCCGTAGAGCAGCGCTTCCGCCGTGGGCGGGCAGCCGGGCACGTAGATGTCCACCGGCACGATGCGGTCGCAGCCGCGCACCACCGAATAGGAGAAGTGGTAGTAGCCGCCGCCGTTGGCACAGGAGCCCATCGAGATGACGTAGCGCGGCTCCGGCATCTGGTCGTAGACCTTGCGCAGGGCCGGGGCCATCTTGTTGGTCAGCGTCCCGGCGACGATCATCACGTCGGACTGGCGCGGCGAAGCGCGCGGGGCGAAGCCGAATCGTTCCGCGTCATAACGCGGCATCGACATCTGCATCATCTCGACGGCACAACATGCCAGACCGAAGGCATCCACATCAGCGAGCCGGTGCGCGCCCAGTTGATGAGATCGTCCGTCGCCGTGACGAGGAAGCCCTTGTCGGCGAGCTCGTCGTTGATCTGCAGGAAGAACGGATCGTTGGCGCCGACCGGCTTGCCGGTGGCGGGATCGATCACGCCCTTCGGAGCCGGGGCAATGAGGGTCGGCTGACCGGTCAATCCCATTCCAGTGCTCCCTTTTTCCATTCGTAGATGAAGCCGATCGTGAGCACGCCGAGGAAGACGATCATCGACCAGAAGCCGAACAGGCCGATGTCGCCGAAGGCACCGCCCACGGGAACAGGAAGGCCACCTCAAGGTCGAAGATGATGAACAGGATCGACACCAGATAGAAGCGCACGTCGAACTTCATGCGCGCATCGTCGAAGGCGTTGAAGCCGCATTCGTAGGCGGACAGCTTCTCCGGATCCGGATTCTGGAAGGCGAGCAGGAAGGGCGACACCAGGAGGGCGAGGCCGATCAGCAGTGCCACGCCCATGAAGACCACGATGGGAAGATATTCCCGAAGAAGCTCGTCCATTCTGCCCTGCCCTGGACTGGTACCGGATCGGAGGGGAGGACAGTGTGTCGCAGCCCGTCGATGCCAGACGACTATTCATCGGCTGGGCGCGACAGGTCAACATCACCGCCCCGGCGCACCCTCCCGCCTGTCGGCCGGATGCACGTCTCGTGGCCGACCACTATCTCACGCCCTGCGGTTTCGCAAGTGCGCAGACACGCTGCAATTCTTTCCCCGGCGACCATATCGGTTGAAGGCGGACAGGCCTTCTGCTACGCGCCGATCCCGCGATACGATACGGGTCGCGCAAGGTGTTTTTCCGTTCCGGGCAGACCGGCGTCCCCCCGCCGAATCCCCTGCTCCGGCCCCCTCCCCGCATGGCGCCGTCCGGGGTCCGGGATCTTACTCATGACGCCTGCCGGGAAACCGCTCATGCCCAGACTGCCGACCCTCGAAGACATTCGCGCCGCCGCCGCCGACATCGCCGGCCAGGTGATGCGCACCCCGCTGGTGGCGGCCCCGCGGCTGTCGCAGATCACCGGCTGCGAGATCTTCGTCAAATACGAGAACATGCAGGTCACCAACGCCTTCAAGGAGCGCGGGGCGCTGGTGAAGCTGCTGGCGCTGCCGGAGGCGGACCGTCGGCGCGGCGTGATCGCCATGTCGGCGGGCAACCACGCGCAGGCGGTCGCCTACCACGCGGCGGGGCTCGGCATCAGCGCCAAGATCGTGATGCCGGTGACGACGCCGCACGTGAAGGTGCAGGCAACCGAGGCCTTCGGGGCCGAGGTGGTGCTCGAGGGCGAACTCGTGTCCGACGCGCAGGTGGCCGCAGCCCGGATCGCCGTGGAGGAGGACCGGGTCTGGGTCCATCCCTATGACGACGTCGACGTGATCCGCGGCCAGGGCACGATCGCGCTGGAAATGCTGGAGGACCGGCCCGATCTCGACGCGATGGTCGTGCCGGTGGGCGGCGGCGGCATGATCGCCGGCATGGGGATCGCGGCCAAGGCGCTGCGTCCGGACATCGCCGTGATCGGCGCGGAAACGCGGCTCTATCCGGCGATGTGGGCGAGACTGCGTGATCTCGACCAGCCCTGCGGCGGCAACACGCTGGCCGAGGGCATCGCGGTTCGCAACGTCGGGGAGCTGACGCTGGAGGCGGCGCGGCAGGTGGTGGACGACATCATCCTCGTCGACGAACCGGCGATCGAGCGCGCCGTCAGCCTCTATCTCACCGCCCAGAAGACGATCGCGGAGGGGGCGGGTGCGGCCGGGCTGGCGGCCGTGCTGACGGAGCCCGAGCGCTTTGCCGGGCGCAAGGTCGGCCTCGTCCTGTGCGGCGGCAACATCGACCCGCGCCTGCTCGCCTCGGTGCTGATGCGCGAACTCGCCCGGGAGGAGCGGATCGTCGCGATCCGCATGAACCTGCCGGATCGTCCCGGCGTGCTCGGCGATCTCTCCACGCTGATCGGCGGGCGCGGCGGCAACATCCTCGAGGTCTCGCACCGGCGCACCGTGCTCGACATCCCCGCCAAGGGCGCCTCGCTGGACATCACCTTCGAGGCCCGCAACGGCCAGCACGCCGAGGAAGTCTGCGAGGCGCTGCGGGCGCGCGGCTACGAGGTGACGCGGCTGTGACGTCTGCCGCTTTCCGGCGGGAGAAGGCGTTTCTCCGCCTTGACGAAGGTTTGCCCCGCGTCAATGCCCCCGGATCCGGCATTGCGACCGTCCGATCCACGACCATATAGATCGGGAGGGGTGCCACCCGGCGGAAGTGCCGTCGGTGGCCTGCTCCGGAACATGAGGAAGGACGCATGAGCCACATCGCGCCGGATATCGACTATCAGCCGGATCCGCTGACCGACCACCGCCTCTACAGCGGCGTGCGGACCCGCCGGTTCATGGCGTTCCTGATCGATGTGACCATTGTCGCGGTCCTGACCTTCATGGCCGGGATCGTCGTTTTCTTCATCGGCCTTGCGACCCTGGGGCTGGGCTGGGCGATCTATGCGATCCTGTGGCCGCTGATGGCGCTGCTCTACTGCGCCTTCACGCTCGGCGGGCCGAAGTCCGCGACCGTGGGGATGCGCGCCTTCGGGCTGGAGATGCGCCAGGTCGATGGCGGGCGGATGTCGCCGGGGCTTGCCGCCGTGCATTCGGTGCTGTTCTACGCCTCGGTGTCGATCCTGACGCCGTTCATCGTTCTCGTCGCGCTGTTCACCGATCGCAAACGCCTGCTGCACGATCTTCTGCTGGGCACCGTGGTGATCAACCGGCGGTAAGTGAAATTGTCCCTGGCCGCGCGGCGCACAATCTTTGCTGTCGCGCGGCAGAACGGGTCATGTCAGGATCATGATCGGATGGCGCGTGCGTCCACCGCACTCGCCCTTCGTCTTGCGGGAACGGTTGCGCTCGTGGGATCGGACGACGAATGACGCATCATCCGACTGACGCTCCGCAGTTCTATCTGACGGCCCCCTCGCCGTGCCCGTATCTGCCGGGCCGATTCGAACGCAAGGTGTTCACGCATCTGGTCGGGGACAGGGCCGCCACGCTCAACGACGTGCTGACCCAGGGCGGCTTCCGGCGCAGCCAGAACATCGCCTATCGACCGGCCTGCGAGAGCTGCCGGGCCTGCGTGTCGGTGCGGATTCTCGTCGACGAGTTCCGGCCGTCCAAGCGCTTCCGGCGCAATCTGGCGCAGAATGACGATCTTGTCGGCTGCGAGGCGCCGTCCGCCCCCACATCCGAGCAATACAGCCTGTTCCGCCACTATCTCAACGCCCGCCACTCCGATGGCGGCATGGTCGACATGAGCATGCTCGACTACGCGATGATGGTGGAAGACACCCATGTGGAAACCCGGCTGATCGAGTATCGTCGCCGTGGTCCCGACACGATGATCACCGGACAGGGCGCCGGGGATCTGCTGGCGGTGTCGCTCACCGACGTGCTCTCCGACGGGCTGTCGATGGTCTACAGCTTCTATGATCCCGACATCGCCTGGCGGGGTCTCGGCACCTTCATGATTCTCGACCACATCCGCCGCGCCCGCAGCCGCGGCCTGCCCTACGTCTATCTCGGCTACTGGGTCGAAGGCTCGCCGAAGATGAACTACAAGGTCGATTACCGGCCGCAGGAGCAGTTGATGCCACGCGGATGGGAACGCCTCGACTGACGGGCCGGCCATTCTTCAGGCCGGGTGAACGCAAAAAAGGCGCCGTATCCGGCGCCTTTTTCATCATCAGGATGAAGGCTGAAGCCTCCACACTTCGGACAGGGTGTCAGTCGGGAGCGTAGTTGCTCGAAACGGCGGACGTGTGGGGCAGCGTGTGCGAAGACGTGCGCTCCATCAGGCGAACATCGCTGTCCGAGTAGCCAGGGGTGTAAACGCCCGAACTGGCGGAGGCCTGCGCCGCCGAGCCATGGGTTCCGACCGCAGTGGTCGAAACCGCGGCTTCCTTCTGCTGCAGACGGATGTCGCTGGTGGAATAGCCGGGATGATAGGGGGCGGCCAGCGCGGCGCCGGAGACGCCGAGGACGAGAGCCGAAGCGAGCGTGACAATCTTGAAGGACATGGTCCATCTCCCGAAAATATCGATCATGACGTAACAGGGGGTCTCGCTGATGCGCGGCCACTGCCCTTACGATGATCCAGAGATAGGCCAACCCGAGGCATACGATTAGCCCCATAAATGGAAACAGTGTGATAAATCAATGTTTTATCATATGTTCGTGATGAATACTCACGACAAAATCACGGCATTGTGACAGTCAGTTCACCTGATCATGTTCCTTGCCAGCATCCGATGAGAGCCGTGCCGCGGCTTCCGATTGCATCGGCTTCGCGGGTGGGACACGGCCCGATCAAGGCGGACAAGCCTGCGCTGCGCGATGCGGACAACGCACCGCAAGGTGGGCCCGTGACAGCGGTCAGCCTTGAGAGACGAACCTTGCCGCCGTGATCCGAATCGCTTGCTGTCCCTTGCGAGATGACAGGCTCTGTTCCGGCTCACGACCGTCAGGGACACTGCAGAGACCCTACAGGCGCGGGGCGGAAGCCGATTGCAGAACCCCGGGCAGACCCGGCACCTGTCAGTTGCGCTCCTTCAGAAGCCGCGACTTCTCGCGGTTCCAGTCGCGCTGCTTCTCGGTCTCGCGCTTGTCGTGGAGCTTCTTGCCCTTGCCGAGGGCGATCTCGATCTTCGCGCGGCCGCGATCGTTGAAATAGATCTTGAGCGGCACGATCGTCATGCCGTCGCGTTCGACGGCGCCGATCAGGCGGTTGATCTGCCGCTTGTTGAGCAGCAGCTTGCGCGGCCGCTTGGTCTCGTGGTTGAAGCGGTTCGCCTGCAGATATTCGGGAATGAAGGCGTTGTAGAGGAAGATCTCCTCGCCCTTGGCCGCCGCATAGGCATCACCCAGCGTGCTGCGCCCGGCACGAAGCGACTTCACCTCCGTGCCGGTCAGCATGATCCCCGCCTCGATGACCTCGCCGAGTTCGTAGTTGTAGCGGGCCCTGCGGTTGTCCGCCACGATCTTGGCAATGGTTGAAACCGGCTTCGGGTTGGCCATGGGGTCTGTCTTGTCAGTTCACGAGGCCGGCATGCACCATCGCAGCGCGGATCGTCGTCTCGGTCGGCGCCGAGACGGGCACCAGCGGCAGGCGAACCTCGTTGCGGATCTTGCCGAGCTCGGACAGGGCGAACTTCGGGCCCTGCGGATTGGGCTCGATGAACAGCGCCTGGTGCAGCGGGAACAGCTGGTCCTGGATCGCCAGCGCCGCGGCATAGTCGCCGGCAAGGCAGGCTTCCTGGAACTGCGAGCAGAGCCGCGGGGCGACGTTGCTGGTCACCGAGATGCAGCCGTGGCCGCCATGGGCCATGAAGGCGAGCGCCGTGCCGTCCTCGCCCGAAAGCTGGATGAACTCCGGGCCCATCGCTGCCCGCTGGGCGCTGACGCGGTCGAGCTTGGCCGTCGCATCCTTGACGCCGACGATGTTCTTCAGCTCGAACAATCGCGCCATCGTCTCCACCGACATGTCGATGATCGAGCGCGGCGGGATGTTGTAGATGATGATCGGAATGCCGACGCGTCGTTGATCGCCTTGTAATGGCGATAGAGACCTTCCTGACCCGGCTTGTTGTAATAAGGCGTCACGACCAGCAGCGCATTGGCCCCGGCCTTCTCGGCGAAGACGGCAAGATCGATCGCCTCGGCGGTGTTGTTCGAGCCGGCGCCGGCGATGACCGGGACCCGGCCGGCCGCGGTGCGGATGCAGCGCTCGACCACGCGCTTGTGCTCGGCGTGGGTCAGCGTCGGGCTTTCGCCGGTCGTGCCGACCGGAACGAGACCGTGGGTGCCCTCGGTGATCTGCCAGTCGACGAAGGCCTCGAAGGCGGCTTCGTCGAACGCACCGTCACGAAACGGCGTCACCAGCGCCGTGATCGAACCCTTGAACATGTCCAGCCGTCTTCCTCTTGCGGCGACGGCATCGATCGCCCCCGCCGGATATCGCCGGGACAATAATCGGATGCCTCCGGCAGAACAAGCCGGCCCCGGGGGGAATATCTCCCCCTGCCCGCGGCCCGAACTGGCGAAATCTGCGGTTGCCCCCATATGTGGAGTTTGAAGGCGAGGGTCGTGACAGGCAGTATGGAGAACAACACACGGGATCGCGTCGGTGCCCCGGCAGGCACGCCGGACCGGACGTCCCATGCCGCGGAGGAGGCCATGGTCGTGGCAACGAGGCGGTGCGGCAAGGCGGAGGGCCGGTCCTTCCGGAGCCTCTCCTTGCGCCCCGTGGTTTGCGTCCTGCTGGCCTCGACCGTCCTTGCGACGAGCCCGTCGCAGGCCACGGTGCCCCTTCCCGTGCCGGCCCCGGCACAACGGCAGGCTGTCACTGCCGAAAACGCGGAGACGGCCGCCCTGCGGGCCGCGTTCGCCGCCATCGGCCGCCGCGACAGCGCTGCCTATCGCGATCTCGCTCCGCGCCTTGCGCCGCTCGACCGCCGCATCGCCGACTGGATCGCGCTGCGGCGCGATCTGCCGGGTCTGACCGTCGACGAGATCCAGCGCTTCGGTCGCGAGGCGCCGGCCTGGCCGTCCGCCGATCTCGTGCGCAGGCGGGCCGAGGCGGTGCTGTTGCGATCCCGCCCTGGCGACGCCGCGCTGATCGACGCCTTTTCGCGCCAGCCTCCGCTCAGCGAAACGGGCCGGCTGGCGCTTGCCCGGGCCCATCTTGCGGCCGGCGACCGGGAGAAGGCGGCTGCCGCCTTCGCACCCCTGTGGCGAGGAGCGACGTTCAGTCTCGCGCAGGAGCCGGTTCTGGCGAAGGAATTTGCGGCGGTTCTCACGCGCGCCGACCATCTCGCGCGCTACCGGATGCTGGTCTACGAGGATCGCCTGCGGCAGGCGCGGATCGTCGCCACGCAGCTCGGAGCGGACTGGAGTGCCCTGACCGAGGCGCGCTCGTCCGTCGTGGGCCGCCTTCCGAATGGCCGAAGGCTGCTGGACGCCCTGCCCGTCTCGGTGCGCACCGACCCGATCGCCCAGATCAGCCGCGTCGATCTCGCCCGCAGGGCCGACGACGATGTGGCGGCCGGCCGCATCCTTGCCGCCACCGTTCTGACGCCGGAAGACGATCCCGACCGGTGGTGGATCCAGCGCCGCATCGTCTCCAGGAGCCTTCTGGAGGAGGGGAACGCGCGCCTTGCCTACGAGCTCGCCGCCGCCCAGCGGGGCGGCACGGCCTTGACGCGCACCGAGGCGGCCTTTCACGCCGGATGGTATGCCCTGCGGTTCCTCGAGGACCCGGCGCGTGCGCTCGGACATTTCCGGCAGCTTTCGGAGATCTCGACCCGGCCGATCAGCCGGTCGCGCGCGGCCTACTGGCTGGGGCGCACCCATGATGCCCTCGGCGACAAGGCGGAAGCCCGGCGCCATTACGAAAGGGCTGCGGAAGACGTCACCACCTTCTACGGGCAGATCGCCGCGACCGGCCTCGGACGCACCCGGCTTGACCTGCCCCCTGCCCCGGAGCCGACGGCGGCCGACCATGAGGCCTTTGCGGCGAATGAACTGGTGCGCGCCGCGCAGCGGCTGACGGCCCTCGGCCGCGGCAGCGACGCCGCGCTGCTCTTCACCGAGCTTGCCCGCACGCTGAAGAGCCCCGGTCAGATCGCCCTTCTCGCACGCCTTGCCGAGGAGGGTGGCGCGCATCGCATCGCCCTTCAGGTGGGCAAGCTTGCGCACGATACCCATCCCGAGGCCGTTCCCCTCGCCTTCCCGCTGGAAGCGATTCCCGAAAGCGCCCGAACGGGCGGTGCCGTCGAGCCGGCCGTGGTCTACGCCATCTCGCGTCAGGAAAGTGCGTTCGATCCGGCCGCCGTTTCGCCGGCCGGGGCGCTCGGCTTGATGCAGCTTCTTCCCGGCACTGCCCGCGCGACCGCCGGCAAGCTCGGCACGGGTTACGCCACGTCACGGCTCACCACCGATCCGGCCTACAATGCCCGGCTTGGTGCGGCCCATGTGCGCGAACTCGCCGACCGGTTCGACGGCTCCTATGTGCTGGCGTTTGCGGCCTACAACGCCGGCGCGGGCCGGGCACGGGAGTGGATTGCCCGCTTCGGCGATCCGCGTGATCCGGCCGTCGACACGGTCGACTGGATCGAGAAGATCCCCTTCGGCGAGACGCGCAACTACGTGCAGCGGGTGATGGAGAACCTGCAGGTCTATCGCGCCCGCCTCGCCGACGCCCCGCTACAGATCACCGAGGATCTCGCGCGCTGATCAGGCACGGGAGTGCGGACGTCCACCGATCACCGCATGAGTCGGTCATCATTCCCGCCCATCCGTTTGAGCCAGCCGTCCGGACCGCGATCTCACTCTTGCCAGCACCTTTCAATCCGCCGAACGGCAGGACACCACGGATGCGATCCCCGCATCATGCGGTGCTCGCGAATCAGAGGTGTCGCCTGCGGACGCAAAAAGAAAAGGCCCGGGAAATCCCGGGCCTTTCCGTTCCATCTCGTGAGAGACAGATATTACCAGGTGCGGATCAGGCCGAGGATGGCGTTGAAGTTGCCATCGTCTTCGCCTTCGTCGATGTACTTGACTTCACCGGCGAGGGTCAGGCCCTCGGAGATGGTGTAGCCGACGCCACCGTTAGCTTCCCAGAGATCTTCACCGTCGGAGAAGCCGTAGAAGCCACCAGCGAACACGTTGACGTCAGACGTAACGTCGTACGACAGAGCCGCGCCGACGTAGACGACGTCCTCGTTGTCGCTGTCGTTGCCGTCGATGCCGTAGTAGGCGGCGCTCAGACGGGCATCGAAGCCCTCGGAGATGACGAAGTTGCCGGTCGCTTGACCAGGAACTCTTCGGTGGTGTCGTCGTAGGCAGCCGACAGGTCAGCACCGCCCCAGGGCTGGTCACCGATGCCGATGATACCAGCGACAGCAACGCTGTTGCCGTCAGCGTTGAGGTCGGTGACGAAGCCACCGTCGCTTTCGGAACCGTCCATGACCTGCACGCCGGCATACATGCCACCGCCGAGGTCATCAGCGAAGACGTTCAGCTGAAGGCCGCCACCGAGGATGTTGATGCCGTCGTCGTAGAAGTTGCCGTAGAGGACGTCGTCGTTGAACAGCGTGTCGCCGTCTTCGTTGTAGCCGACCAGGAGGTAGCCAACCTGAACGAAGGCCATCGACACGACGGCGTTGCCCTCGATGCCGGTGCCGCTCGAAATCTCGTCTTCAGACACGATGCCGCTGACGCTGCCGTCGTAGCTGTCCTTGCCGTACTTCACGCGGAAGAACGAGCGGACCGGGCCGAAGTCCGAAGCGGTGCGGGCGTCGAAGTCGACGCGGCCGTTGGCGAACCAGTGTAGGCGTCTTCGCCGTCTTCGCCTTCGTCTTCGAGATACTCGATACCGGTACGAACACGACCGCCGATCTTGAGGCAGGTCTCCATGCCCGGCATGACGAAGAAGCCTTCGCCGTAGGCGTCGCAAACCTTGACGTAGTAACGCAACCGGAACAACGGCTTCGCCCATCGCGTCGGCGGCAAGAGCGCCCGACGTCATGACGAGGCTGGCGGCAGTGCCGAGCAGAATGCTCTTGAGTTTCATGTCCTGACCTCCAAAGTCAATCATCTAACCTGCCGACCACCCGATGTCAGTCCGATCATCTGAGGATCGGCCGGCTATGAAGTCTTGTCGCCTCGCCTGTTGCGAGCTGCCACCCCTGACAGCCAGCGTTGCGACAGGTGAGCCCGGTTGCCCGAACTCGTGTTTTCACCATACGCATCGGCCCGGCCCGTTCAACGAGGAAGATGGCCGAGGAACCGCCGGAAAGGCCTTTTGAAACCCGTTGTTGCAGATATGTCACGAGCATTCCGGGGCGGATCGGCAAGAAGTAAAAGCGAGGTTAACGATGATGGGATCAGGACGAATTTATTCTTGTCCATCAATCATTTGTTAACCGGCTTGGCGGGGCGCCGGCGGATCTGCGCGCTGTCCTGCGTCGGGCCGATTACCGCGCATCCGCGAGCGCGGGCACGGCCTTCAGGTAGGCCGCCACGGCGGCCCGGTCCCCGGCGCCGAGGGCCGCGAAGTTCTCCTGCACGGCCACCATCGATCCGCCGAAGGTGTCGAAGTCGGGGGTGAAGCCCGATTCGAGCGCATAGGCGATGTCCTCTTCCGCCCAGCCGCCGATTCCCTCGTCATGCGGCGTGATGTTCGGGATGCGGCCCTTGCCCTCCGGATCTGGTGCGCCGGCCAGCCAGCGGGTGCGGTCAGGCCCGCCGAAGGCATCCCGCGGCGTGTGGCACTCGCCGCAGTGGCCCGGCCCCTCGACCAGATAGCGACCACGCGCCAGCAGATCGTTGTCCGCGGCAATGGCGAGGACGGGCGACGGGTCGAGATAGCGCCGCTTCCAGAGGCCGATCCCGCGGCGCACCGAGAACGGAAAGGCAAGATCGTGACCGGGGACCGTGTTCGTCACCGGCGGAAGCGTGCGCAGATAGGCGCCGAGATCGAGGACGTCCGGCAGCGTCATCCGGGCATAGGAGGTGTAGGGAAACGCGGGATAGAGGTGCCGCCCGTCCGGGCCGACGCCGTGCAGCATCGCCGTGGCAAATTCCGCCGCCGTCCAGCGGCCGATCCCGGTGTCCGGATCGGGGGAGATGTTCGGGACCCGGAACAGGCCGAAGTCGGTCCGCAGGTCCAGTCCGCCCCCCAGCCGCGTCTTGTCGGCGCCGACGGCGCCCGGCGCCGCATGACACGAGGCGCAGCTCCCGGCATGGAACATGCGCTCGCCATTGGCGAGATCGGCGACATGGGCGGGAAGGTCGGACGCGGCAAGAACGACGGGCCGGGTCAGCAGCCAGAACCCGGCGCCTCCGGCAACCGTCAGGGCGATGGCGGCTGCGACGAGCTTCCTCCACATGGGCGCTGTTCCTCCGGCTGCGATGCGTGACGCGTCCCGGAAAGGATGCGGTCAATCCGCCTGCAGGGCCAGTCGCAGATCCGTGATCGGCGGCCCGGCCGGGATCAGCCGGCCAGAAAACGAAAAAAGCCATCCGGACCTTTCGGGTCCGGGTGGCTTTTTGCTCTGCAGCTCGTCTGTCTGGGGTCAGCCGACGTGGCGCCTCAGCTCACCTGACGCCAGGTGCCGTCCGGATTGCGGCAGGCGGTTCCGCGCGACACCTGCGGCTGGCCGTCGATGTAGATCGTGCTGGAATAGTCGCGGCACTGCGAGCTGTTCACCTGCTGCACCGGGCCGACGTTCACCGTGCCGTAGCGGCCGGAATCGGGATTCTGCCACTGCATCGGCGCGCCGGACTCCAGCGACTGGTACTGGGCATTGCCATAATACTGGCGATCCTGCGCGTCGAGCTGGGCGCCGATCTGATTGCCAAGGAAGCCGCCGATCAGCGCGCCGCCGGCGATCGCGGCCACCTTGCCGCTGCCGCTGCCGAAGGCGCTGCCGATCGCGCCGCCCGCGACCGCGCCGCCGAGCGTGCCGAGGACGGCCTTGTTGCCGCCGCCCGCATAGGGGTCGGACGCGCAGCCGGCGAGCACCGCTCCGACCAGGCCGACCATCACCAGTTTGTTCATCACCATGATTTCTCCCGCTCTCTACCGGCTGTCGCGAGCGTCTCCGGACAGCCCGCACCCATCTCTCGCAGGCGGACCGCACGGCCTCCGTGCCGGTCGCCTGAAATCCTGAATTGCTGCATGATCGAAGCGCGAGAACATGGCCGAAATACGAATGTCCTGCCCATCGACGGCCCTGCCGGCGCCGATCCTCAGCTTCTCGGCAGGATCAGCTCGACCGCGAGCCCACCTTTTGCCGATTTGTCGAGAATCAGCCGACCGCCATATACTTCGACCAATTCGTCGACGATGGAAAGTCCGAGTCCCGACCCCGGGATGCTCTCGTCGAGACGCCGGCCACGCTGGAGCACGATGCCGCGCTGTTGCGGCTCCAGCCCGGGGCCATTGTCCTCGACCCGGATCGCCACCATCGAACGCCCGCTGGCGTCGGCAGCCCCCGCACGTGCGGACACGACGACATGGCCGCGCCCGAACTTGCAGGCATTGTCCATGACGTTGCCGAGCATTTCCTCCAGGTCACGTTTCTCGACGCGCACGCGCATGTCCGGCGGGCAGGCGATGTCGATGCGGACGGGCGGCTCGGGATAGGCCCGGCGCAGCACCCGGGCCAGACCCTCGGCCGAAGGTGCCAGTTCGCTGGCGGCGCCGACGACGCGGCGCTCCGCGGCGATGCGGGCGCGGTCGAGGTCGCTCTCGATCCGGCTGCGCATCAGTCCGGCCTGTTCGCGCACCTTCGCCGCCAGCGGCCCGTTGTCGGCCCGCGTCTCGTTGAGAATCACGCTGAGCGGTGTCTTCAAGGCATGGGCAAGGTTGCCGGTGTTGGCGAGCGCCCGCTCCACCACCTTGCGATTGGCCTCGATCAGCGCGTTGAGCTCGGCCGCAAGTCCCTCGATCTCGCGGGGAAATTGCCCGACCAGCCGGTCGGCGGCGCCATTGCGGATCTCCGCCAGCGCCGCGCTCACTGCCGCCAGCGGCCGCAACCCGACCCGTACCTGGAAGATCGTGCCGATCACCAGTCCGGCGGCAAACACCGCGAGCGTGACGAAGACGCTGCGGCTGAAACTGGCGACGTCGCTGCGCAACTCGTCGGCGTTGCCGGCCACGACCACATCGTAGTTGCGGTCGCCGTCGAGATGGACGACCTGCGACACCACCCTGAGCTCGATGCCGCCCGGGCCTTCCAGATAGCCGGCCCGGCTCTCGCCGTCGGCAGGCGGCGGCTCGAGGTCGAGCACATCGCCGAACAGCGAGCGCGACATCGACAGCGTCTCGCCGCTGTCGGGATCGCGGATCAGCCAGTACCAGCCGGAAAGCGGCAGCAGGAAGCCCGGTTCGCCCATGCGGCCGTCATCCGGCGCGTCGGCGTCCGGGCTCGCAGCCAGCGATCCGGCCAGGGCCTTCTGATAGACGTTGAGGCGGGCATCGAAGCTGCGCTCCACGCTTGACCTGTAGAGCGCGGTCAGGACGATCCCGGCAACCACGAGCGAGATCACGCTCCACACCGCGGCGGCAAGCACCATGCGCGCGGACAGCGAATCGGAGGACAGCAGCGCCTTCAGTCGCCTGGCAGGCATCAAGGTCATCCCTCGCCCGCGCCGATGCGGTAGCCGAGCCCGCGCACGGTCTCGATCACGTCGACCGCCAGCTTCTTGCGCAGCCGGCCGACGAAGACCTCGATCGTGTTGGAGTCGCGGTCGAAGTCCTGATCGTAGAGATGCTCGATGAGTTCGGTACGCGAGACGATCTGGTTGCGGTGATGCATCAGATACTGCAGCAGGCGGAACTCGTGCGAGGTCAGCTTCACGAGCGCGCCGTCGACGGTGACGCGCCCGCTCCTGACGTCGAGCCGCAGAGGCCCGGCCTCGATTTCGTTGGAGGCATGGCCGGCGGCCCGGCGCACCAGCGCCCGAAGCCGCGCCAGCACCTCCTCCATGTGAAACGGCTTGGCGACATAGTCGTCGGCACCGGCGTCGATGCCCGCCACCTTGTCGCTCCAGCGGTCACGCGCGGTCAGAAGCAGCACCGGCATCAGCCGGCCGCCGCGGCGCCAGGCTTCCAGCACGCTGATGCCGTCCATCTTCGGCAGGCCGATATCGAGAATGACAGCGTCGTAAGGCTCCGTGTCGCCGAGAAAATGTCCTTCCTCGCCGTCACTCGCCAGATCGACCACGTAGCCCGCCTCCTTGCAGGCGCCCTCGAGCTGCCGCCGGAGGTCGGGGTCATCCTCGACGATCAGGATACGCATCGCCTTTCCGTCCTCTCCGACCAGATCGCCGATCACGTCAGCGGTTGAGCACTGCGCCGCTGCGGGCGTCGACCACCAGCGTCGCCACCCGTCCGCCCCGCCTCATCACCGCCAGGCGATAGACGAGCCCGCCCCGGGCCTCGCACAGCTGCGCGTTGACAATGTCGCCGCCGACCCGCCGGGCGATCGCGCTGAGGCGCATCGCCTCGCCGCTCGCCACGGCCTGTCGGGCCTCGCGCGGCGACAGGCAGGCGGCCTCGGCAGGCTGCGTTCCGGATGCAAGCACGAACGCCCCGAACAGGGCCGCCGCAAGTGCACCCGCAATCCGCCTGATCCCCCTGCCCGCTGGCTGCATCGATCCCGCGCTCCTTTGCCCCTTGCTACCGGAATGCCCCTGAACCGGCGATGAATAGGCGCCGGCTTCCCCGTCCGGCGACACGGGACGCGTCGCGAAACCTTAGAGCGCTTTGTGCCCGGGCGAAATCGCCCGACGAGCAGGAAATCGGTCGGTCCTCACGATCCTGATCCTCGTGTGCCGTCCGGATCCCTCCGAACCGACCCGAGGCTGCCCTGCCGCAGCCGCTTGGTCGCGGCGAGCCGCCCCCAAAGCGCAAGCGCGCCGCCGACCAAAGCCGCCGCCGCTTCCAGCAGACGAACCGCATCGGCCTGCATCGCCTCGTCGGCGACAAGGCCGAACAGAGCCGCCACACCCGCCAGAATGGCGATGAGGGCACCCCACACACCCCGCGAGGCGAGGACGGACTTTTCTTCGGTCATCGAACGTCTCCCATTGAAAAACATGAAACTCGCGTGCCGCGCGACATGTCGGCTGACCGGACCTCACCTCGCCGGATCGAGGCCGCAGATCGTCTCGAGGGCGCCAAGGCGCGCCTCCAGTCCGTCGGCGACCCGGCGCAGGAAGGCCGTCTCGAAGACGAGGCACTGGTCGTAGCGCAGGCCGAACCGCGTGCCGGCCGAGATCCGCTCGATCACCTCCACCTCCTCGTCCACGGTCTCGAACAATGGCACCGGGTGAAAGACGGGCTGGCCGTCGGCCGCGGTCACGGGCGCTCCGTCCTCAACGACCAGCGGCCGCATCTCGACCATCGGTTCCTCGGCGATCTCCTCGCGCATCACCCGCACCGGCACCTCGCCGCGGATCTCGACCGCCTCCACCTGCCGCGTCTCGCGCCGCATCTTCGGGCGCCGCACCGTGCGGGTCTCCGTCCGCCGCTGCTCGGTGGTGACCTCGTCGGCGCAGAACAGCCCGTACGCCCGGGGTCGAGACCGCAGGCCGCGAAGGCCTCGGCCACCTCCTGCGCGACATAGCCCGCATGCAGCCGCGCCCCGTCGTCGCCCTTGAGGGCAACCGCATCGAGCCAGCGGAACACCTGCGGCCGGACCAGGGCCCAGGCCGCGAGTTCCGCCTCCGAGAGGCGCCCGCGCACCTGCTTCTGGCGTGCGTCCGAGGTGTTGATCGTCCCGCTCGCCGCATGGACGGTGGACCAGCGCAAGGCGGCGCTGCCGAGCGTGCGGGCATTGTCGGTGGCGGGCGCCACATTGCCGGCCACCGTGAGTCTTTCGGTCGGCGTGGTGGTGCCGAGGCCGACGTGGCCGTTGTAGAGCACGCGGAACAGTTCGTTCAGCAGGTTGGACGACGTGGTGGTCGCGTTGCGGCCGAAGAACACCAGGCCGGCCTGATCGGCGTCGGGGCCCTCCACGGTCGTGATCGCCGCCCGCCGGCGGTTGGTGTTGATGCCCGCGAAGGCGATCGACCCGCCGAACTGGCCCTCGCCGGTCGTGCCGCCGCTCTCCATCGCGCTGAGGAGGATACCGCCCCGAAAGCCGTTGCCGACATCGGACGGGTCGAACTGGGCGCCGAGCCGAACCACTACATAGCCGTTGGAAAATTCCAGCGGGCCGGTCATCGTGCCGCCGGCCTTCGCTAGTCCGCCTAGGCCGGCCAGCGCGTCGGGGGCGGTGGTCGCGCCGGTCCCGCCCGAGCCGACGGGCAGCGCGACGCCGAGCGTGACCGCGCCGGTGGAGGGCGCAATGGCGAGCGCCTGCGTCCACGCGGCGCCATCGGCCGAGACCTTCACCGCGAACCCGTCGCTCCCCAGCAGACCGGCCTCGGCCCGGCCGGAATATCCGGTCTGGAAGATCAGGGAGGCGGTGTCGCCGGCGGTCTCCTTGTTGAACGTCAGCCGCAGATCGCCATCGCCGCCCTCGGCAACCGTCCGCGCGGCCAGAAGGGCGCTGTTGAGACGCGCCGAAAGCGGATTGTCCGTGTCGGCGGCGGTCCCGATGCCGATGGCCTCCAGATCGCCAAAGGCAACGATGGTGGTCACATCCGCCCAGTCCGCCGCGCGCCGGATCAGCAGCCGTGCCTCGTCGGCGACATAGGCGACGAGGCCGGGAAACGGAGAGAGGAACCGCCAGCCACCGTCGATGCGGCAGGCAATCTGCCCGTCCTCATCGGCCCAGTCGCCGGTGGCCCCGGCCGCGACCAGCCAGCATTCACCCTCCGCCGCCCCGGATGGCGGCTCGGTCAGATCCCGGTCGAGGATGCACAAGCCCGTCAAGGCATCGAGGACGACCAGCGCCTCGTTGTGGGTCACGTGTTTCTGCGCCTGCGCGGCGGCCAGCAGCGGCAGCCCGGCGCGAGGTGTCTGCGTCATGGATCGGAACCTTTCGAAGGGGGCGCACGGCCCGTTGCAGCCGTCCGGTCAGAGATCGCCAGGTCAGAACGAGAAGCTGGCGGTCGCCGGCAGGCCGCGGCCGTGAGTGGCCGAAAGCTGGTGGACGACGATCGTCAGGGAGGCCGGCGGCGCGCCGAAGTCGGTGCTCTGGGCGGCGGCCGTGTAGACGACGGAGGGACTGGCACTCGCGAGGGTCCGCACGACGTCCGCCCCGGCCATCACGTCGACCGCATAGGCCTCCGTATCCTCGCCGAGCGGCACCTCCACCTGTTCCCAGGCATCGCCGCCGACCCGCGTCTGGCGGATCCAGCCGATCGCGATGTCGCCGCCGGCAACCCGCCGCGCCGTGAGCCGCACCGGCGGCAGCGGCCGCAGCCCGCGCCCGCGCACCGTCGCCGTCACCTCGGCCATGCTCGCGTCGCCGACATCGCGGTCGAGCGGTCCCACCCGAAGCGTGAAGCCGCGTCCGATCGTGGAGAGGGCGACATCGAGCGGGGCAACGGCCGCATCGACCAGGACGAAGGTCGCCCCCTCCCCGTGTCCGCCGGCCGTGACGTCACCGGTGCCGAGCAGGCCGCGCAGGAGATGTGACAGGCGATAGGTCCGGGGACCAATCAGGTCGGCGTCCCGGAACTGGATGATCTCCCAGGCACCATCCGACGTGCCGATCGCTGCGGCGTTGCCACCGTCCAGCAGTTCGGCCTCGGTCACGCTCGCCAGCGTCCCGGACAGAAGCGCCACCTCGATGCTGCTCACGCGGTCGAAGCGCCACAGCGGACCGGGTCCCAGCGGCGCCGTCAGACGTCCCATCGTCGCCGGCCTGTCGAGGCTCTGCTGGTGAACGAAGCCGCCGCCCGCGGCCCGGTGAACGCCGAGCGTTCCGGGCCAGGGCCGCGCCGCCGCGGCAATGCGCGGCCGATGCGCAAGCCCCGGATCGCCGCCCGGCAGGTCGAGGATCGCCACCCGCGGCGGCCCGAACACACCCGCCGCCGCCGATGCTCTCGTGCGCACGGGTGCCGCCGCCGCATGGGGCGTGATCGACGGGTCGCAGGCCCGCGCCTCGATCCGGATCGCCTCGGCCTCCTCGATCCGGGCGACGACCACATGGTCCGGCAGGCCGGGAATTGCGAGCGACAGCCGGTCGCCGGGCTCGATCCCGACATGGGCCGGCGGCAGGGCGAACGTCACCCGCTCACGCGCAGCATCAAGATCCTTCAGGAGGGCCTCGGCATACCCGGCCATCGCGGCGGGTGCTGCCACCACCGGCAGCGACAGGTCGAGGGCTCTTGCCCCGTCACCGCCGGCGCGCCCGGCGGCGACGCTGGTCTGGAGATAGTCGGCACCCCCGTCGAGGAAGGCGACCGTCACCGCCGCCGGAACCTCGCCGTCGCCCGTGCGCGTCACCTCGAACAGCGGCTGGCGCTCCTCCTCGACAAGGTCGCCCTCGCCGACACCCGCGACCGCACGGCCGCCGCGGTCGCGGAACACCAGCGTTCCGCCCCGCTCGATCACGTCGAAGCGGAACAGGGTCGCCAGCGGCTCGAGGATCTCGCGGGCCGAGCTGCGTCCCGGCACGACGAGGCCATCGATGACGGCGCCAAGGCCGTCCGTCGTCGCGCCGGCAACGCCGTGGTCGGCGAGCACCGCGGCGACGAGATCGTCGAGCGGGGCGGCGCCCAGCCGTCCGTTCAGCCAGTGGCCGGTGTTCCAGTTGGCGCCGTCCGCCCAGACGTCGGCATGAACCGGAAACGCCGGATAGGGCCGCGCGTCCCAGGTCCAGACATGGGCGCCGCGCCAGTCGGCCATCCGGCGTCCGTCGAGCGGCGAGACCGGATTGGCTTCCTCCGTAAAATCCGGATGTCCGGGATCGAAATGCCCGAGCATCGCCTCCAGATAGCGGCGCTGCATCAGGTCGTCGCGCCGCCCGCGCGAAAAGCGCGGTGACCGGCCTTCAGAGGAGACGAGGTCGGGAAAGACATTCGGCTCGTTGGCGCCATTGTCCACCGCCGGGCAGCCCACCTCGGTGAAGCGGATGGGCTTCAGTCCCGGCACCCAGGCGGTCGGCACCGGGCTCTCGACGCCGCCCGGCCGGTCGTGATGGAGATTGCCCCACCAGCCGGCGAGATCCTTGACGCGGAAGGTCCATGGCTTGCCCGCCGCCCCATCGGTGATCGGCGTGCGCAACCCCGCGGCGCGGTCGGCCTCGCTGGCATAGAACCAGTCGAAATTCTCGCCGCCCGCGACGTTGCCCGCCAGATAGGCCCGGTCCGACGGCGCGTCGGCGATCGCCGCATCCGCATGGTCGCCCTCGCGCCAGTCGGCGAGCGGCAGATAGGCGTCGATGCCGACGAAATCGATGTCGGGGCTCGCCCAGAACGGGTCGAGATGGAAGGTCACGTCGCCGGAGCCATCCACCGGGCGATGGTTGGCCCACTCGGTCCAGTCGGCGGCATAGCTCACCTCGGTCGCGGGCCCGAGTACCGATTTGACGTCCCCGGCGAGAGCAACGAGATCGTCCACGAACGGGTGGCTGGCAAAGCCGTCCGACAGCGCGGTGAGCCCGCGCATCTCCGAGCCGACCAGAAAGCAGTCGACGCCGCCGGCCGCATCGCACAGCGTTGCATAGTGCAGGATCATCCGCCGGTAGGACCATTCCGAACCGCCGTAGGACACCGCCGTGCCGAAGGCAAAGAAGTCCTCCGGCACAGCGGCGCCGGTGAAGGCCGCCACCTGCGATGTGACCGCGGACGTACGGTCGGGCGAGCCGGGCCGGCCAGGTGCCGGATCGCAGGTGATGCGCCCGCGCCAGGGATAGCCGGCTGGCCATCCGCCGCGCCATAAGGGTCCGGCAGTCCGTTGCCGGCGGGAATGTCCATCATCACGAAGGGATAGAAGGTCACCTTCAGCCCGCGATCGCGGATCTCCTGGATCAGCGCAATGACGCTGGCGTCCGATGGCGTGCCGCCGAAGGCCGCACGCCCGTCGACGGTCGAGGTCGTCGCCGCGGTGGTCCGGGTCAGCCCGCTCACCCGCCAGGTGGCGCCGCGCGTCACCTTGTCATCGCTCTCCACCTTCGGCCGGATCTGGCAGGCGCCGCAGCGCAGGTCGTCGCCGAACCAGGCGACGACGATCGCCACGCTTTCGAGCGCCGGACAGAGCGCCTGCAACTCGTCGAGCGCGGCAACGACATCGCTGGGGGCCACGGAGGTGTGGACATTCTCGCGCTCGGTCACGCCGTCGTCCGGCGCCCGCGTCACCGGCGACGTGGCGTAGCCGAATTCGGTGGCGCCGGGAATCAGCGTCACCGCGCGGATCATCCGCTCCAGCCGCCCGACCGGGCGCATCACCTCGAAGGTCAGCTGCGGCAGGGCGTTGCCGAACTCCGCCAGCGGCAGGTTCTCAAACACTACATAGGCCAGACCGCGATAGGCCGGCGCCCGCTCGGGCCCCTGCATCGCCTCGATCAGGCTGTCCGGCATCTGGTCCTCGCTGCCGGCGTGCACCCGCATGGTCACGCGCGTCAGATCGAGCAGCGCGCCGTTGGCCCAGACCCGCCCGATCCTCGCGATCGGCCCGTCGCAGAGGCCGACCGCAAAGCTGGCGCTGTAATCGTAGGTCCGCACCCGCGTGCCGCCGCCGCCCTTGCCGCCGGCCGACTCCGTGGTCACCGTCTCGGTGAGCCGCGTCGCCCAGATGATCTGGCCGGCGATCCGCGCGCGGCCATAGCGCGCGGCACCGGCACCCCCTCGCTGGAGGCCTGCACGGAGAGGTCGGAGAGGCGCCCGCGCTCCACGGTCGAGGACGAGCCGAACAGGCTGCGATCAAGGGCGGCACCTGCCAGCGCGCCGAGCGCCCGGCCGGCGACAAGGCCGAAGAAGCCGAAGCTCTGGCCGAGAAAGGCGCCGGCCGCGGCCAGCACGAGGGTCGCCATCGGACATGTCTCCGGGATGGAAGAAGATCGGCGCCGCCCGGTCAGGCACCGGGAAAGGCAAAGGCCGCCACCAGCCGCCGCCGCCACCAGGGCGACAGCCAGGCCGACGCCACCGCCGCGCCATGCTGGGCATGCACGAAGCGTCCGGGGGCGACGAGGATCGCCGCATGCTTGGCCGGCAGATGCGCACGCCAGCGGAACAGCAGCAGGTCGCCCGGGGTGATGTCGTTCAGGTCCACCGGCGACAGATGGCGCAGCGCCGCCGCCTGCAGGCTGTCGGCCCCCGCCTCCGCCCAGTCGGGCGTGTAGGCCGGCGGCGTCTCCGGCTCGGGACCGATCGCCGCGCGCCAGACCCCGCGCACGAGGCCGAGGCAGTCGCAGCCGGCGCCCTTGAGCGAAGCCTGATGCCGGTAGGGCGTGCCGAGCCAGCTCAGGGTCTCGGCGACGATGGCGTCACGCAGGGTCATTCGAACAGCACGCCTCCGTCGTTGTCGCCGCCCGAACGGGCATAGGCAAAGGCAAAGTCGTTGCCAGGCATGTGCGGGAAGCCGCGGAAGTTGATCGCGTTGGCGAACCTGCCGGCGCAGGTCGCAAAGCGCTTGTCGCAACCGGCAACCAGCGACACCGCCGTGCCGTCGGCCACGGCCAGCGGCAGGCCGCGCCAGAGCGTGACCCGGGCATCTCCGTCCGTCGTCTCGTGGCGGTCGATCCCGGCAACAAGGCCGGTGAGCGGCCCGCCGAGAAAGCGCAGCTCGCCGCTCGTGAACCATCCGTCCGGATAGGTGTCGAGGGCGGACACGGAAAGCACCGCCCGCCCCGCCGTTGCCGTGACCACGCCGTCGCCGGTGTAGAGGTCGGACGCCGCGTCGATCCCGCAGCGCGCGTCGCCGAAGCGGGCATCGCAGCCGCGTCCGAACAGCCGCCCGCCGATCCGGTCGAGGGCATGGGCCGGGCCGCGCAGTTCGGCGCGGAAGGCGCCGTCGCGGCGCGTCACCTCGCCGATCGTCGCCGTGCGCAGAGGCAAGTGGTTTTCCGGCGCCGTCCAGTCGGCGAGCAGCACGTCGACACGCGCCCCATCCCAGCGCCCGGCCAGCAGATCCTCCTCGCTGAGGGCGGCCGCATCGATCACCCCGGCCACATCCTCGTCGCCCGGCGCGAAGTCGCTGCTCGCCGACGCAGCCGACCGATCGAAGCCGGTCGCCGCCGCAAAGGTCTCCTCGCCGATCACGATGTCGCGATCGTGATCGGTAAAGCCGAGCCGCGTGCCGTCACGGCGCGTCAGCCGCCACAGCGTCGCAAGGGTCGTCGCGCCCTGAGCCAGATGACTGGCCAGAGCGGGCGGAATCGCGCGCATGCCTGTTCGTCCTTCAGCTGAGATGGATCTCGACGAGCGGGATCGAGGGGATGTCGCCGGCGTCGAAGGCGGCCAGGTTCACGACAAGGCTGTCGCTGTCGAAGCGAACCGGCACATCGAAATGGAACCCGGCTGTCACTTCCGCGTTAGGGTCCGGTGCTAACGCCAGCGCGACGATGCCACCGGGGGAAATCTCGACAGCTTCCCCCTCGGCCTCGACTCCGCCGACGGCGATCCGGACGCTGCCTTCCACGGGGCATGTGATCGGCCGCGCGTAGGGCCGGAGCGTGCCGTAGGTCTTGAGGAGTTGAAAGTGCCGCGTTGCGCCGTCGCCCGTCCCGATGACCTGATCGAGAGGCGAAGCCGTCTGCCCGGGCGGGCACGACTTCCAGTCGCTGCGATCCCGAAAGCGGAAGCCGTGCAGCCGCCCGCGCCGTTCCTCGAAGAACGAGATCACCGCGTGAACATCGTCGAGCGACCGGATGCCCTGGCCGGCGTCGTAGCGGCGGCGGCCATGGGCCCAGCGGCTGTTGCGCACCTCCGCCCCCGAACCGAGCGTCACCACCTCGGTCCGTCGCTCCGGACCACCGCTGGCGCCGAAGGCAATCCGCATCGGAAACAGCACGTCATGGAATGGGCCTGATGACGACATTTTTCCCTGCCAGTTTGATTCACCTCAAGGCCGACCACGGGCCACGGAGGCATCCTTTGAAAAGAGAGGAGCGGGACATGGCTCTCTTCGCGGTGGAGACAGCAAACGACGGTTGCAATGGTCCGGCCTTTCCGGACCTCGCGCTCGTTGATGCCATCCGTCGGTTCGATGCCGATCTGGCCGAACTCTTTTCCGGCATTGTCGAGCGTATCGACAGTGTCGAACGCGAACGGGCCGGGATCTCGGAGCAGCTTCTCGCCGAACTCAAGACCCAGCGCGTCATGTTCCGGGAGGAGATCCTGGGGATGATCGACGCCCGCCGACGCGCCGCCTGACCCCCTCCTCGTCGGGCCGGTGCTATAGCCCGCGCTGTCCCCGTCCGGCGGCGCGGGCTAGCCCTTTCGGAACCCGCCGGCCCGACAAGCCAGATCGTCCCGTATTCACAGCCCCCGCCGTCCACGCTCCACCGCCCGCGCCAGCAGCGCCGTGATCTGCGCCTCCGATCGGCGAAAGCTCGCCGCATCCGGCGTCGTCACGTGGAAGGTCACGGCGACCTGGCCACCCGAGGCGCGCACGCCGAGCGTGCCGTCGGTGCCGCGCGCCAGCGGCAGGATCGCTTCGGCACCTGCCTCGCCGGCAAGGCCGGTCCGCCCGTCCGCCATCGGAAAATAGCTCGGCGACGCCACCACGCCGCCATCGGCAAAGGGCACCACGCCGCCGGACGTGCCGAGTAGGCCGCCGGCCAGGCTGGAAATCCCCGACACGATCGGCTGCAGCGCCCCGTTCAGCATCGACGCCGACAGGCTCAGTGCCAGTTGCCGCAACACGTCGTCGAGCGACCGGCCCTCCAGCGCCGCGGCGGCAAGCCCCCGGCTCAGCGAGGCCGAGAACCGGTTGGAAACCCGTTCGAGGTCGATGAGCCGCGCCTCGATCCGGTCGGCCTCCTCACCGAAGGCCGCCAGTTCATCGCCCGTCGTCGCCATCGCCCGCCCCCTGTCCGCTGTCACCACGTCGTGCCGACGCCCGGCACGCGCCCCCGTCCGCATCAGGAACCGTGTCCGGATATCGGCCCATCAGGTCGTCCAGCCGGCCGCGACGCATCGCGGCCCCCGCCGGTCCGCTAAAGGCAGCGGCCAGTTCGCGCGGCGTCGTCGCCCAGAACTCCCGCGGCGCGAGCCGCAGCCGGCCGAGGCCGGCCTGCATTGCCGCCGCCCAGGGAAAGGCCGCGCGCGCGCGCCGCTCAAGGGCGCGGGCCGCCCGCCTCGGCCACCTCCCCGCGCTCCGCTCCGCCGAAGGTGGCGACCAGAAGCTCGGCGACGATGCGGGCATAGCCCGCCGCCCCGCCCTCGGCCTGCATCGCCGCCACCTCGGCGTCTGAGATCGGCTCGCCTGCACCGCGCAATCCGGCGCCGATCACCTTCACCGCGTCGGCGGCCCGAAGCCGGCCGTGCGAGAAGCGCGCGGCGAGCGCCCCCATGTCCTCGGCCGCGAAGGCCGACTCCAGTTCGGCGAGCGCGCCGAGCGTGAGGCACAGCGTCCGCCGGCGGCCGCCGATCTCGGCGGCAATCTCGCCGCGCAGCCTGTTGACCATCTTCGCCTCCCGTTTCACGCCGCCGAAAAGCTGAGGGCCCCGGCCGATTCCAGACCCAGTTCGTAGGTCACCTCGCCGTCGTGGTTGCCGGCGTAGTCGAGCGCCGTCACCTGGAACAGTCCGGCGACGGTGCCGAAATCGGGGATCACCACCTGCCAGGGCCGGATCGATCGTCGAAGAAGATCTGCCGCACCGCCGCGTCCGAGGCCCCGTCGCGGAAGATGCCGCTGCCCGAAAGGCTCGCCCGGCGCACGCCGGCCCCCTCCAGCAGCTCCCGCCAGCGCCCCGCGCTGTCGGCGTCCGTCACGTCCACGGCGGCGGCGTGAAGGCGAGGCGCCGGGCGCGCAGCCCGGCCACCGTGGTGAAGCTGCCCGTGTTGGCCGGATCGACCTTCAGCAAGAGGTCGCGGCCGCGCTGTGCGCCCATGTCGGTCTCCTCGATCCATGAATTCGGGGGGGACGCGGCAGGCGCGTCAGCACTCGATCAGCGCCGTCAGCCGCAGACGGCAGCGCCAGGTCCGCCCGTCGCGCAGCCGCTCGGTGGTCGTCTCGCCGAACGTCAGCAGCACCAGCCGCCCGTCCTCCGGCACCAGCGCGGCAGCGCCGATCGCCTGTTCGGCGGCGGCGATGATGGAAAGCGCCTCGCCGCGTCCGCCCTGCCGCGACAAAGCCTCGAGATCGAGGCGCAGCCTCAGCCCGCCCGCCTCGTCGCTGCTCCAGTCCTCGGTGCGGGCCGCGCCGTGCACGAGGCAGGGAAAGACGGCGCCCGCCGGCGGCGGACCATCGAAGATCCGCCCGCCGAGCAGGCCGGCAAGGTCGGGATCGGCGCCGAGACGCCCGTGCAGCGCCTTCTGGAAGGCGCGCGCCACCCCGCTTCGGGAACCGGTCATCCGTTCTCCTCCTCGGCAAGGCAGGCGAGAAAACCCCAGTCGGGACCGGTGACGCCCAGCACCCGGTAACGCCGCCCGCCGCCCGCAAGGCTCCAGCCCGCCCGCAGCGTCACGTCGGCCCGCAGAAGGATGCGGTGGGTGGCGATCCCGCGGGCGCGAGCGGCCGGGTCCACCCGTTCGGCGAGCCCCACCGGCTCGATCGCCGCCCAGGTGTCGGCGGTGACCACGTCCACCGTGGTCGCCCCGCCGACATCATCGGCGATCACGACCGGCTCCTCGACGGACAGGCGGTGGCGCAGCGCGCCGATCGACGCGGTCGTCCTCATGCCGCAAGACCCGTCCGGCGAAACGGCGCGACGAGGCCGACCACGGCCTCCGGCAGCCCGGCCGCTCGCGCGTCGCCCCGGTTCTCGAACCAGTGGGCGACCAGCAGCCGCATTGCCTGGCGCAGCGGCTCGGGCACGTCGCCGGCCGTCGCTCCGAAGCCGGCCACATAGGTCACGGCGATCCCGCCGAAGCGCAGGCCGGGCGAGAGCGGCACCTTCACGTCGATCCGCGCCACTTCACCGACAAGATCCACCGCGTAGGCCGAGGGCACGATCGGCACGAGCTCGCCGTCAGGCCCCGCCACTTCGAGCGCGGCCACCTCGATCACCGGCCCGGCGGCGAGCCGCAGCGTCCGCGTGCGCGGCAGCCGGTCGAAGCGCGCCCGCAGCGTCTGGGCAATCAGCCGGCGCCGCGACAGCTGCTCCACGGCGAGCCGGGCGGCAAGGATCAGCGCCGTCACCAGCTCGTCCTCCGCATCGCCGCCAAGGCGCAGAAACGCCTTCGCCTCGGCCAGCGTCAGCGGCTCCGTCGCCGGCTGGATCATCAGTTCGACAGACATGGCGTCACCTGACTTGGGAATCGGATCCTGGGAATATTGTCCTGAGACGCACGCCTGCGGTCATCCGCAGGCGACGTCCGGAACGGCTGCGGCCCCGCCGCGGGAGATGCGACGGGGCCGCCTTCGGCAGGTCTGGCGCGGAGGGAGGCGCGCCGTGCTCAGGCCGTGCCGAACTTCAGGAGCTTGATCGCGTCATAGTCCTGGATGCCGCCGCCGACGCGCTTGGTCGTGTAGAAGAGCACGTAGGGCTTGGCGGAATAGGGATCGCGCAGCACCCGCACGCCGGTGCGGTCGACCACCAGATAGCCGCGGCGGAAGTCGCCGAAGGCGATCGCCGTCTCGTCGTCGTCGATGTCCGGCATCTCCTCGACCTCGGCGACCGGGAAGGACATCAGGCTCGCCCGCGCCCCGGCGGTCGCCGGCGGCTGCCAGAGATAGGCCCCGTCGGAGTCCTTGAGCTTGCGCACCGCCGCCTGGGTGCGGCGGTTCATCACGAAAGTCGCGTTCTGACGATAGCCGGCCTTCAGCGCATAGACGAGGTCGACCAGCGCGTCGCCCGGATCGCTCGCGGCAAAGGCGCCCTCCGCGCCGGTGGCGACATAGCCGAGCGTGCCCCAGCTCCAGCTCGCCTCGGCCGAAAGCGTCGCCGACAGGAACCCGGTCGGCTTGGAGACCCCGTTGCCGGACACGAAGGCCGCCCCCTCCTGCGCGGCGAAGGCCTGCTCCACCTCGTCGGCAAGCCAGGCGTCGACGTCCACCGCGGCGTCGTCCAGCAGCGTCTGCGTCGCCGCCGGCATGGCGTAGAGTTCCATGGTCGGATAGGTCAGCTCGGCCAGCGTTGGTGCCGCCGTCTGCGGCCGGGCGGCGGTCTCGCCCGCCCAGCCCACCGCCGGCCCGGCCACCGAGAAGGGCTTGCGGTAGGCGCCGACGACACGGTGCGAACCCCGGCGACGCCCGGATCGGCGACAGCGCGGCCAGCCGCCGGCCGATCTCGGCCTCGGTCTCCTCGGGCACCAGATAGCCGCCGTCCGGACCGGAGCCGACCGACAGCGCCCGGGTCTCGAGCCCCTTCAGCCCCGCATCCCCACCGCCGCGCACATAGGCGTGGAAGGCATCGCGGTGCTCGCCGACCTGCCGGTCGTCGCGGCCCTCGCGGCCGGCGATCGGCGGCCGCTGCGCCCGCAGCGCCAGCCGGTC
The DNA here is from genome assembly GCF_001720135.1 of Methylobrevis pamukkalensis. Taxonomy (GTDB): domain Bacteria; phylum Pseudomonadota; class Alphaproteobacteria; order Rhizobiales; family Pleomorphomonadaceae; genus Methylobrevis; species Methylobrevis pamukkalensis. Next base: position 21,713 of record NZ_MCRJ01000002.1, on the reverse strand, counting down.
GATCTCCGCCTTGCGGGCGTCGAGATCGCGGTCGATCCGCGTCAGCTTGTCGATCGTCAGCGGGTCGGGCGCCCGGCGCTCGATCTCGTCGAGCCGCGCGTCGTTGGTCTCCTTGAAGGCCTCGAAGGCGATCATGAACTCGCCGAAGGCCGCGGCGACATCGTCGCCCGCCTTGGTCTCGGGAGCAGGCTGCAGGTCCATCGTCATCGGGTGACATCCTCATGGTCAGGGAAGGAGGGTTTGTCGTCTGGCGGAGCAGGCCATGGCCCGGCCAGGCGCCGGGTCGTCGGATCGGGTGCCGACGGCAGGCTGCCCGCATCAGGCCGGGGCGATGCGGCGGGCGGCGCGGCGGATCGTTCCGGCAAGGCTGCCGGGGCGGCTCTGACCGGCACGCGGCAGAGAGGCCGACGCGCTCAGCCGCGCGCCCGGCTGCATCGGAAAGGTCACCAGCGAGATCTCCCAGAGGTCGATCTCGAGAAGCCGGCGCAGGCCGGTGCGCGGGTCCTTCTCGGCCCGCACCGCCCGGAATCCGATCGACAGTCCGTCGAGAATCCCGGCCCGGATCAGGCTGCTCACCTCGCGGCCGCGCACAATTCCCGCGTGTATTTCCCCCTCGGCACGCAGACCCGTCCCGTCCTCGAACAGGCTGAGCCAGCGGCCGATCGGCTCGCAGGGATCGTGCTGGTAGAGCAGCTTCACGCCGCCCGTCCCGCGTCGCTTCAGGCTCGCGGCGAAGGCCCCCGGCATCACCACGTCGCCTGCCAGGTCGGCCTTGCCGAACAGGCTGGCGTAGCCGCCGAAGCGGCCGGTCGCTCCCGTGCCGAGATCGCCGGCAAGGAGCGCCCGATGCTCCGGCGGCAAGGCGCGCGGGAGCATGAGGGAGAGGGAACGGCGTTTCATGCCCGGCTCCTGCCCCTCGCATCGGCAGAGCCACGGGCGCGGGGCCGGGCCTGCGAGAGGTGCGTTTTCAGCATGGCCGCAAAGGCGGCGAACACCTCGTGCGCCGCCGCCTCCACCTCGTGGCGGCCGCTCGGACGGGTCCGGCTCACGAGGTGAGTCAGGACGTTGACAAGTTGAGTCAGGCGAGTCACCTTCCCCTCCGTTTCCGCCGGCGCATCCAGCGCCTCCGGCTTGTCAATCCACCTGAAGTCGGGTGGATTTTCATTTGAATTCATCGACTTGCGGTGCATTGCCGATGCCGTGATTCAATGAAGGCGGCCAGCACCTCCAGTTGTACCCCTCGCGTGGAATCAGAGGTTGCATCCGCCCGCCGTTTCGCGAGTCTTTTCAGCACTCTGCGGCCCGTTGTTCATTCGCGGTCCCGCATGCTGAAATGCTGGTTGAGCCGGGCGATCTCCGCCACGAAGTCGTTGAACCGCCGGTGGGCCGCGGCCAGCTCGCGCAGCGTCACCGTCAAAAGCGCGCTCGCGCCCGACGCCCAGAGAAACAGCGCCAGATGCGCAAGGTCGCCGCGTTCGGCGAAGATGCCGCCGATCTCGGTCATTCGCGATCCCTCCCGTTGAGAGGCGGACCGGCCTCTGCCGTGCCGGGTCGCAGCAGATCGGCCGGCGGTGCATTGCCGCCCTCCACCGGCCCGTAGCCGAGTGCCGCCCGCCGTTCGTTGACGGTCAGGAACCCGGCGGTCGCCACCCGGTCCCACATCTCGCCGCGCTCGCCGGCCAGCGCCGAGACCTGGTCGGGGTCCGGCACAAGCTCCAGATCCTCGCCGAAGGCAGGACCAAGCCAGCCGCCGAGACGGGACGTCACCCGCCCGGCGAGCGGCAGGACGGTCTGGCGCCAGAAGGCCCGGGTCGCCTCCTGGTAGTTCGCATAGGTTGCATCGCCTGGAATGCCGAGCAGCATCGGCGGCACGCCGAAGGCGAGCGCGATGTCGCGGGCCGCCCCGTTGCGCGCCTCCATGAAGTCCATGTCCCGCGGCGACAGGCTCATCGATTTCCAGTCGAGCCCGCCCTCCAGCAGCAGCGGCCGGCCGGCGTTGACGGCGCCTGGTAGCCTTCCTCCAGCTCCTGCTTCAGCCGCTCGAACTGTCCCTCGCTGAGCCCCCCGGTGCCCTGGTAGACGAGCGCCCCGGAGGGCCGCGCCGCGTTGTCGAGCAGCGCCTTGTTCCAGCCGGCCGAGGCATTGTGGATGTCGAGGCTCACCTGCGCGGCCTCCAGCGGCGACAGGCCATAGTGGTCGTCGAGCGGATGGAACAGCTTCAGATGCAGCACCGGTTGGCGTCCGTCGCTCCGGCCATCGCCCTCGTCGCGAAAGCGCACCGTCCGTCCGCCCGCCGTGTAGTCGTAGCCCTCCGGCCAGCCGTCGCGCCCGGCCACCACCTTCATCCGGTCGGGCCGCAGCGCATGCAGTTCCGACGGCACGCCGCCGGTGCCCACCCGCTCGACATAGGCGTTGCCCGCCGTCAGCAGGTGGCCGTAGAGTGCCTCCAGAAAGTCGGCCCGCCCCTCGCCGGGGTTCGGCCGGGCCAGCAGATCCAGCAGCGGATGGGTCTCCTGCTCCCGCCCGCCGACCATCAGCAGCAGCGGCAGCGAGGCTGCCGCCTCGGCCACCATCCGCACGGCGCGATAGACCACCGGATTGCGCGCAAAGCCCTCGCGGGCCAGCGAGGCATAGTCGCGCGGCGTCCAGACCGGGCGGCCGGCGCGGGAGAAGGCAATGAGCGCCGCCGTCCGCGACGCCTTCGCCTCGCCCTCCGGCGGCGTCGGGCCCCCCGCCTGTGGAGCGGCCGCCTGTGGATCAGCCGTCTCCGGCCGCATCCGCCTGAAAAGCTGGAACACCATCGCCACCTCCGCCGTCGTCATCCGAGCTTGCGCACCCGTGGCCCCTCGCCGCCGAGCATCAGGGCGGTCAGCGCCCAGACCAGCGCGTCGAGCCGGTCCGGCGAGCGTCCGCCCGAAAGACCGCCGGGGCCGAAGTCGGCCATCTCGTCCTCGAGGTCGGGAAAGATGCCGGCATGGCGCACCCGGCCCTGCGCATAGAGCGCCGCCACCGGTTCGGCCCGCACCCACTTGCCGCGGGTCGCCCGCACCGGGCGCACCGGAATCTCGGGATCGACCTGCCGGATCACGGCCGACACCATGTCGCCGCCCTGGTTCACCTCCACCACCAGCGCATCGGCAGCCTCGGCGCGGTAGAGATCGATCGCCCGGCCCGCCCAGACCTCGGGGCGCACCCCGCGGATCGAGGCATCGGCCAGCACGAAGGCCGTCCCATCTGCGTCGAGGCCGGCGGCAATGATCCCGCAGGCGTCGGAGCGCGCGGTCGAGGTCGCGGGCGGATCCACCGCCACCACCACCCGGCAGAGCTCCGGCCGCCCGGCGATCCGCACCGCCTCGAACTGCTCGCGCCGCCACAGGGCGTCGGGCCGGTCCTCGATCAGTTCGCCGTCGAGTTCCTGGCGGCCAAGCCGGGTGCCGCGATAGCGGCCGGTGATCGCGGTCAGGAAGCCGGGCGCAGAAAGGCCGCGTTGGCGGCGGTCCGTGCCCGCGTCGTCGCCGTGTCCGGCATGGCCAGCAGCCGGCGCAGCAGCGGCACCGCCCGCGGCGTCGTCGTCACCACCTGCCGCGGCCGGTCGCCGAGGCGCAGCCCGAACTGCAGCATGTCGAAGGTCGCCTCCGCATGGCGCCATTTCGCCAGCTCGTCGGCCCAGGCCGCATCGAACTGCGGTCCGCGCAGCGCCTCGGGGTCTTCGGACGAAAATGCCTGCGCCTGCGCCCCGTTCGGCCATTCCAGAATGCGTCGGCTCGGGCTCCACAGCGGCCGCTCGGCCGCCGGATGCACGGCCAGCAGGCCGGACACGCCCTCGATCATCACGTCGCGCACATCCGAAAAGGTCTCGCCGACGAGCGCGATCCGCCCGGCGGCCCGGCCCGCAAACGGCGGCCGCCCGGCCGCCACCGCGCGCACCCATTCGGCGCCGGTGCGGGTCTTCCCGGCGCCGCGCCCGCCCAGCACCAGCCACACCGTCCAGTCGCCCTGCGGCGGCATCTGGTCGGGCCGGGCAAACAGCGGCCAGTCGGCGGAAAGTCGCTCCAGATCAGCACGGTCCAGCGTCGCCAGAAGCCGGCGGATCGCCGCCGGGTCCGAGCATCGCGACAAGGCGTGCCGCAAGCGCGTCACGGAAGCGATCGTCGTCGGCGCGGCTTGCCCCGGCGGCGGCGTCCTCGCGTCGGGCGTCGTCGTCACAGGCCCTCCGCGCGGTCGTTTCGAGATCGATCAGGTTTTCCAGCGTCTTGGTCAGGGTCGACAGCGTGCGCGCGCCCTTCTCGTCGATCACGATCGCCTCGGAAAAATGCGCCTCCACCCGCTCGATCTGCCGGGCCAGCGTGCTCCGCAACCGCTTGATCATCGCCTCGGACGACGCGCCGGCCGTGGCGGCGGTGGAGACTCTTTTGGGCTTGGCAGTCGGGATGGTTTGGCTCGTCCCGGCGGAGGGCGCGGCCTTCGCGGTCTTCACGGTCCGAGGGATCTTCGCATCCGGGGAGGCCCTGCTGGCCCGCACCGGTCTCGCGACCGCAAGGCCCTCGGCGCCCTCGACCGCCTCTCCCGCCCCCCGCCGGCCGGCTTCGTCGTCCCCGGCATCGCCCCTCCCCGCTCACGAAAAAGGGCCGTCCCTGCCCGGGCGGCCCGTCGTTCGCAACTTTCGGATCATGACGTGAACCTACCCGGACAGCGTCACGCTGTCAAGGACTATATTCCTATGCCAGGGGAGATAGGACTATTTTCCTTTACTCGCTCCACCCCGTCGCGCCGCCTGTTTCGGCACCCGCATCGGCCAGTCCACGATCCGCTGCTCCCAGTCGTCGATCTCCCACTCCTCCTCCGGCACCGTCCGGCCCTGCACGGAAATCCCTGCGGTGTGCACCGTCTCCGGGTCGCCGGACACCAATGGATGCCACCAGTAGAGATCGCGGCCCTCGGAGACGAGCCGGTAGCCGCAGGTCGGCGGCAGCCACGACAGCGAGCGCACGGTGTCGGGATCGAGCGGGATGCAGTCCGGCACCGTCGCGGCCCGGTTGGGATAGTCCTTGCAGCGGCAGGTATCGCCGTCGAGCAGCACGCAGGCGATGTCGGTCCAGGCGATCTCGCCGGTGTCCTCATCCTCCAGCTTGTTGAGACAGCAGCGCGCACAGCCGTCGCAGAGGCTCTCCCACTCCGGAAGCGTCATCTGATCCAGCGTCTTTTCCCGCCAGAACGGCCGTTCGTCCGCCGCCATTCCGCCCTTTCCGCCTGCCGTGGATCCCCCGTTAACCATCTTCGCTCCAAGCCTTTGCCACGGCATGCCGATAAGAATAATCTCGAATTGTAACTCCTGGCGACCGGCCGGGCCATATGCCCGTGCAGCAATCCCCGTGCAGCAATCACGGGGCCGCCAACGCGCAGCAACAGACGGACGGCGACCGTGACGGAACGCGAGGCTCGGAGCACCGGCGACGACGACCGCAAGCGGACCGCCCTTGCGCGCCGCCTGCTCGCGCTCGACGCGGCGATCGACACCGGCGCCTGGCGCGTCGGTCGCGCCCTCGGCCGCGTCTGGTCGTCCTATACCGATACCATGTCCCGGTTTCGCGTGCGCGGCGTGGCCCGGGCGGGCTCGGAGCTGGCCTCGGAAGCCGCCACCCTCGGCGTGGTCGGCGCGGTGGTGCTGCTTGCCTTCGCCCAGCCGGCGATGAAGGCCACCGAGGGCAACTGGCGGGCGTCCAGCGAATATGCCGTCACCTTCCTCGATCGCAACGGCCAGCCGATCGGCCGGCGCGGCCTGTTCCTCGACGACACCGTCCCGCTCGAGGCCTTCCCCGAATCCCTCGTCAAGGCGACCCTCGCCACCGAGGACCGGCGCTTCTTCGACCATTTCGGCATCGACGTCTTCGGCACGCTGCGCGCGCTGTCCGAGAACGTCCGCCGCGGCGGCGTGGTGCAGGGCGGCTCGTCGATCACCCAGCAGCTCGCCAAGAACCTGTTCCTGTCCAACGAGCGCACCATCCAGCGCAAGGTCAAGGAAGCCTACCTCGCCCTGTGGCTGGAGGCCAACCTCACCAAGCGCGAGATCCTCAAGCTCTACCTCGACCGCGCCTACATGGGCGGCGGCAGCTACGGCGCCGCAGCCGCCTCGCGCTTCTATTTCGACAAGTCGGTGCGCGAGCTGACGCTGGCCGAGTCGGCGATGCTCGCCGGCCTCTACAAGGCGCCGACCCGCTATGCGCCGCACATCGACCTTGCCGCCGCGCGGGCCCGGGCCAACCAGGTGCTGACCAACATGGTCGACGCCGGCTTCATGACCGAGGGCCAGGTCGCCCACGCCCGCCGCCATCCGGCCGGCGTCGTCGCCACCGAACAGGCCGCCGCTCCCGACTGGTTCCTCGACTGGGCCTTCGAGGAGGTCAAGCGCATCGGCCCGAAGGAGAGCCACACGCTCACGGTGCGCACCACGCTCGATCCCCGGGTCCAGAAGGCCGCCGAGGAGGCGATCGCAGTCAACCTGCGCCAGCATGGCCAGGACTACCGCGTCACCGAAGCCGCCACCGTGGTGCAGGACACCGGCGGCGCCGTCCGGGCGATGGTCGGCGGCCGCGACTACGGCACCAGCCAGTTCAACCGCGCCGTCGACGCGCTGCGCCAGCCGGGCTCGTCCTTCAAGCCCTTCGTCTATGCCGCGGCCTTCCTCAACGGCTACAAGTCCGCCAGCGTCGTCGCCGACGCGCCGATCACCATCGGCAACTGGAGCCCGCGCAACTACGGCCGCAGCTACGCCGGCAAGGTCACGCTCAAGACCGCGCTGACCAAGTCGATCAACACCGTGCCGGTGCGGCTCGCCCAAGCGCTCGGCCGCGACAAGATCGTCGACGTCGCCCATCGCCTCGGCCTGCGCTCGGAACTGAAGATCACCCGCGCCCTGCCGCTCGGCGTCGCGGAAGTCACCGTCCTCGACATGACCGGCGCCTATGCCGCGTTTGCCAGCGGCGGTTTGACCGCCACGCCGCACGCGATCGACCGCATCGCCACCTCCGACGGCCGGCTGCTCTGGCAGCATGCCGCCGACGCGCCGCCGCCGGTGCGGGTCCTGCCCGAGGAAACCGCGGCCGAGATGAACGACATCCTCGCCAACGTGGTCAACGCCGGCACCGGCCGGCGCGCGCTTCTCGACGGCGTTCCCGCCGCGGGCAAGACCGGCACCACGCAGGCCTACCGCGACGCCTGGTTCGTCGGCTACACCGGCAACTACGTCGCCGCCGTCTGGTACGGCAACGACGACTTCACCTCCACCAAGGACATGACCGGCGGCTCCCTGCCGGCGATGACCTGGCACGACATCATGGCGCCGATCCATGCCGGCATCGAGATCGCCGCCATCCCCGGCGTGGCCGCTCCCGAGACCGTCGTCGCGGCCGCCGCCCCCGGCGCGCCGGTGGAAGGTCTCGTCGGCGACCTGCGCACCGCGCGCCTCTCCGAAGGCAGCCTCACCGTGCTGGCCGACATCGGCTCGCTGATGGAAATCCGCCACAGCCATCTCGTCGCCGGACGGCTGATCGGCCCGGTCACCGCCGGCGCCGACCCGAACGGCTCCGGCACGCTCTCGGCCGGCACCGCCACACCTGGAACCCTCGCACCGGGCGCCGCTGTTGGCGGCCCCTTCGTTGCGCCGGACGCAGAACCCGCGGTTCCCTCCGCCCTCGATCCCGTCACCGTCGATCCGGACGCCAACGAGCCCTGAGCCCGGGTCGTTCCTCGATACGTTGACGCCTTGTCCGCGTTGCGCTTTCCCGCCGTCGCTTCTATTGCTGTTTCGTCCTTCCGGGCCCTCCCGCCCGGACCCGGAGAAGCCGTGCCGTTGATCCGCAACGTCCTCCTGATCGCCGTCGTCAGCGCCGTCCTCGGGCTCGGCTCCGTCCGCCACGCGCTGGACCTGACGGTGTTCGACGACGTCCGGGACTATGGCCCGTGGCGCGCCGTGCTTCCGGCCACGGCCGCGACCGCCAATCCCTATCTCGCGGCCCGTCTGGCGCGCAGCGGCGAGGTGCCGCTCGGGCCGGTGCTCGGCCTCGCGCTCACCGCCCGCAGCGACGACGACGGCGCGCCGCTCGATCCCGCCTGCCACTATGTGATCTCCGGCGATCTCGCCTTCGCCGATCTCTGGACGCTCACCGTCAGCGCCGGGGACGGCCGTCTTGCCCCGCCGCCCGCGCCGCGCTTCGCCTTCACCAGCCGCGATGTGCTGCGCTCGCCGCAGGGCTTCGACATCACCGTCGGCCCCACCGCCCGGCCCGGCAATTTCCTCTCCGACGCCGGCCTGGACGACATCGTGCTGACGCTGCGCATCTACGATCCGGCGCTTGTCGCCGCCCTTTACGAGACGCCGCCGCCCTTTCCGCGCATCCGCCTGCAAGGCTGCGCCTGATGTCGCCGCGCCGCGCCCTCACCATCGCCCTGCTGCTCGCCGGCATCGTCCACATCGTCGCCATCCTCGCGATCCCGGGGACGGCGTCGCGCAGCGCCTATGGCCGCGTCGCGTCGGTCACCGACCTCTTCGCCGTCACGCTGCTGCCGCCCGACGGGTCCCCTCTGCCCCGCCTCGACCCGTCCTTCGTCCACGCGGTCTGCCGCGCCGAGTTCGGACAGGGCGCGGCCATCCTCAGCGGCGACCTGCCGCCCGTGCCGTGGATGGTCTCGGTGGTCGACGAAACCGGCGCGCTCGGCGACAGCTTCTCCAGCGCGGGCGCGGCCCTGCCGGGTGTCGATTTCATCGCCGGCTCGGCCGCGGCGATCGACCGGATCCGCAGCGCCGTGCCGGTGCCGCCGGCGCACCGCTTCCATGCGCCGGTCGGGACGGACCATGGCTTCATCCTGCTGCGGGTGTTCGCGGGCACCGGAATCGAGCGTCCCGAGATCGAGGCGGCCGTGCGCCGCCTGCGCTGTGCGCGCTACGACGAGGCGGGCTGACGGTCAGGCCGCCCTGCATCCGGCCTCACTTCTGCGGAACCGGCCCGTCGAAGCCGTCGAGCAGCCGCCCCTTGCGCGGCCCGGCCCCGGGCACGACCGTCGCCCGCCCGGCCGCCGGACAGCCGATCACCGAATAGAGGGTATCGACGCCCGGTTGGCGGCAAACAGCTGGTTGGACGGGGTCTCGATCTCCAGCCGGTCGATCGCGTTGCGATAGGATTTCAGACGGTAGATCAGCGCCCGCCCGACCCAGGCGATCAGCGCCTCGTTCTCGGCCACGCGCGCGCCGGCATTTCGGATCCAGACTTCCTCGCCGGTCAGCTGCCGGCCGATCGCGGCGATGCGCTCGCCGTCGGCGCGGCGCACCTTCAGCACCGTCTCGCAGAAAGGCGGCACCAGGTCGGCGTCGGAATAAAGATCCGCGATCACCTTGCTCCAGCGCGCCTCGGACGAGCGGAACGGGGTTTCCTGCAGCCAGATGTAATAGCTGGCCGGATCGAAGCGGGCATCCACCGGCGGCAGGATGCGGATGCGCTGGCCCTCGACAAGCACCTTCGTCCACCACGCATCGGCGGCCGGCGGGCTGATCAGCGCCCAGGCCTGATCGGCCAGAAGCCGTTCGGTGTCGGTGCGGTTGAAGGACGAGACCGGCTCGCCGCGCTTGGCCGCGTTGAGCCGCCCCGCGGCCGGCATCAGTTCGTCATGCATCCATGAGGGATCGGCGCGCCCGAAGTCACCCTCGGGCCGCGCGCAGGCGGCGAGCCCGAAGGCAAGGACAAGACCTGCACCGGCCACAGCCATCCAGCGGGGTCCGCGCAGCAAGCGACGAAGGCGCGCACCCGTTCGGGCATGGTCTCGCAGGCCTGTCTCGCAGCGATGATCTTGAGGGCGCGTCAACCGGGGATCTCTCGACTGGCGCGTCGCGACCATCCGGAGCTCGGGGTTCACACCCCGGCGCCCTGGTCACGACTCGCGACCTCGGCACGCTAGTTGATTTCACGGCCGGACGGAATCGCTCCGCGACGTCACCCGCCGGCTCGGCCGGCCGGAACAGTGTTCCGCCGGACTGGATGACGGTGTTGCCCTCGATGGTGCATCTGAACCAGCACGCGCCGAAAAGTCGTCCTGCGCCGTCAGGAGGGCCGAAGCCGGCACGCGCGGCCGACCAGGTCGGAACCCCGTGATGGTCCAATGCTCCGGCCCATCACGACAGCAACGTCAGTCGTCCAGATCATTCCAGCGCGGGCGCTGCCAGCTGTCGGTGCGGCGCTTGCCGCCGTCGCTGCTGTCGCGCTCGCCGTGCCGTTCGACACGGACGCCGGGGAAGATCATGACCTCGCCAGGAAGCGCCGACTTGTGGCGCCGGGCGAGGCGGGGACTTGCTACGCCGAACTCGATCACGAGACCCATGATGACTCTCCATCATCTTGTCCGGCGCACCTTGCACGCCGGAACTATTTCCCGTTCAGCAGCCTCATCAAAGCACTTCTTTGGTTAACGGGACGTTTACAAATTCCGTTCAAATTCTACGGAACACCACCTATTCCGGGGAAATCCCGGTCCCGCCCCCACATCCCAGGAAGAGCCACGCGTCATGACGGGTCGCACATTCCCCAGGGACCTCTCCGATTTCGGCATCCAGTCCGAGAACGCACGGGGTCAGATTTTGCTCCAGGCCGCGACGGAGCTTTTCGTCTCCGAACCCGTCCATACCCGCGACGAGCTCCGCGTCTTCGAGGAACTCGCCCTCCAGCTCCTGCCCTCGACCCCGGTTGCCCAGAAGGCGGCGACCGCCCGGTTGCTGTCGCGCCACCCCGCGCCCCGCCCGCGGTCCTGCGCGCCCTGCTGTTTTCCGAACCGGAGATCGCCGCCATCGTTCTGGTCGGAGCGCCGGACCTGCCGGAAGCCGATCTGCTCGCCCTCGTCGCATCCGGCTCGCCGGCCCATCTCCACGTGCTCGCCGCCCGCCGCCGTCTATCGCCGCCGGTGGTCGATGCGCTCGCCGAACGGCTCGGCGCCGAAGGCGGCTGCTGCTCGCCCGCAACGAAAGCGTGCGCCTGACGCCGGAGGCGGCGCGGCGCCTTGTGGACGCCGCCCGCGGCGACCACGATCTCGCCAACGCCCTGGCCGCGCGCATCGACATCGACGACGTCGACCTCGTCGACCTGTTCCTCGATCTCGACGACAGGGGCCGGCGCCGGGTCACCCGCGCGCTCGAGGTGCTGGCGCTGCGCGATTTCGCCACCCGGCGCGCCACGCCCCGCGCCCAGATCATCGACCGCGAAGTCGGCCGCGACATCGCCCGCGCCGCGGCCGTGCGCGACGACGGCCGTCTCGCCATGCTGCTCGGCGACGCGATGCAGCTCGACGGCGGCTTCGTCCTCGACCTGCTCACCGACCGCGGCGGCGAACCGCTGGCGATCGCCCTCAAGGCCGCCGGCTTCGACGAGGCCGCCGCCACGCGGATCATCCTCTTCTCCGGCGCCCGCCATCACCGCAGCTATTTCGAGGTCCGCGCCCTTCTGGAGCTCTACCAGCAGGTCACCCTGCGCGCTGCGCGCCAGCTGGTCGCGCGCTGGCACGAGAGCGGGCTGAAGGCCACCGCCAGCGCCCGTGGCGGCGCCGGCCAGGCCCGCAGCGTCGACGCCGGCCCGATCGGCGAACGCGCCGATCCGCGCATGCCCGTGGCCCGCCCAGCGGACGCCGCACCGCTCTCCGGCACGACCACGGCGGCAACCGCCGACCGCCGGCGCGGCTGACCCGGCGCGCGGTCGCCCGCCGGCCGCGTTCGCCGTCTTCAGCAGGGCGCACCGCTGTCGTCCTGCCAAGCGTCGCCTGAATCGCGCCGCCCGAAGGCAAGGCCCAGCCGTGGCCGGGGCCGCGGTGTCACGCTGCCGCCCGCCGCCCGCTCGCGGTGCGTCGCCCCACTCCAGCGCGCAAGATTGCGCAATTCGGCGGCCAGCGCCCGGGCAAGGGCAAGATGCCGGTCCAGATCGTAGCCGCGTCGCCCGGCGCGTCCCCGCGCCCGCTCCTGACGCAGAGCCTTGCGCAGCATCGCGCAGACCCGGGCCGCCCGAGACGGGCTGTCGGGAAGCACCTCCGCGGCGAGCAGCGGCAGCAGGCAAGGCAATGTGGTTGCCCGGTCGTATCCCGACGGGCCGTCATGACCGGGCCGAGCCGACCTGGTCCCGTCGGCAAGCGCACGCGGAGGCGGCACCGGCCGCTCGGTCCGCTTCCTCGGACGGTCGTCGGCCTTGCCCTTCTTCCCCCTGTCCGTCCTTCCACACTCCACAGCCATGCCGGCCTCCCTCGTCGTGAATGAGGCTCGACTGTGCGGCAAGATTCGGTTGTGTGAATTAAATCCTATGACGTGGGACGTCGATGGCCGACAGCCATCGTCGCCAACCCCGCGAGACGGCTGCACGCCCGACCGGCGGTTGTCCGTGGCGGATCGCCGGCTGGCCCCCGTGTCGATCCGCGGCGTGAGCTCTCACGGCAGTCGCGGGGGGCGAATCAACGGACACAAGAGCTTGTCCATTGACCCCCGCAAGGATCGAGGCGCCTGATCCGCCGAACGTCCTCCATCACCCGCCGACGCGCTCCACCGCCCCCACCCGCCAGCGATCGGTCCGGTTTCCACAGCCAGCAAGATTTCGCTGGCTGATTGAGGATTATTTTCCTATTCTCTGCCATCGTAATGGCGGCACAGGGAGTCGCACGATGCTGGACCGACCGATCCTGAAACCTCCGGAGGCAGGCGTGCATCCTCCTCCACCCGGTTACCGGATCCTGCACGCCGAAGCGGAAGGTCTCGCCCGGCTCGTCGCCGCCGCGCATGGTGTCGCCCTGCATCACATGGCTGCGCCGGGCCGCGGACCGGCCGTGGTGGCCCGCGCCCGCCACATCGCGATCTATCTCGCCCACGTCCACCTCGGCCTTGCCCCGCCACAGGCCACCGCGCTCGTCCACCGGGACCGGACGCTGCTGGCCTACGCCTGCCGGCGCATCGAGGATTCCCGGGACGATCCGGTGATCGACCGCCGCCTCGACGCCCTCGCCGTCGCAGCCGACGCCCTTGCCGGGGTGCTCGCCGCGCTGGCCGCCTGCGACCTCGCCCCCCACCTCACCGTCGCTTGCTGCCCGGAGACCCCATGACCAAGCCCCGCAGGATCGTCCGCACCACCGTCGTCGGCCCCGATGGCCACAGCACCCTCGTGGAATTCGACCTTGCCGAAAGCCCGCTGGCCTGGCTGCACAGCCGGCGCGGCAAGGACGGGGCCGATCTGTTCGGCGACGACGCCTTTGCCGCCGGCGAGCGGCTGCGCCGGGATTTTACCCTCGGCGCGCTGGAGGCGCGCACCACCATGAACTGGTCCTCGTTTGCCAGCGGCAGCGAACGCCGGCGCGGGGCGGGCGGCACAGATTTCAGCGACGGCGTGATGGCCGCGCGGGCGCGCGTCAGCGCGGCGGTCCAGGCGGTGGGCCCGGAACTCGGCGGCATCCTCGTCGATGTCTGCTGTTTCCTGAAGGGCCTGCCGGAGGTGGAGCGCGAGCGCGGCTGGCCGGCGCGGTCGGGCAAGCTGCTTCTCGCCGCCGCCCTCGGTGCGCTCGCCCGCCATTATGGCTACGGGACGCCGTCCGGCGCCGCGCGGCGGGCCCTCCGCCACTGGGGCGCGCCCGACTACCGGCCTAAGCCGTGAGCTTCGCCGCATCCTCGCGGATGCGCCGGACCATCGAGGCAAGGCCGTTGGAACGCTGCGAGGACAGATGGGCCTTGAGGCCGAGCGTGTCGAACACCGCGTCGGTGTCGGTCGCGAGGATCTCCGCCGGGGTGCGCCCGTCGCTGGCCGCGAACAGGATCGCGATCAGGCCCTTGACGATATGGGCGTCGCTGTCACCGGTGAAATGCAGGCGGACGCCGTCGTCCCCCTGCTCGGTCCGAGTCACCAGCCACACCTGGCTCGCGCAGCCGCGCACCTTGTTGGCCTCGGTGCGCTCGGCATCGGGCAGCGGCGCCAGCGTCTTGCCGAGCTCGATGATGTAGCGATACCGATCCTCCCAGTCGTCGAGGAAGGCGAAGTTGTCCCTGATCTCGTCGAAGGTCATCGGCCGGTCCATGGTTGTCATGTCCGCCATATAGCGAGGATCGCGGCCGAATTGAACCTCGCATCGCGGTTTCGCTGATGCCGCCGCGAACAAAGTCCCGCTCAGGCTTCGCGCCCGTCCGCTGCCCCGCGCCAGCCGGGCAGGCGATCGGCCTCGGTCAGCGTGTCGCCGGTGGCCGCGCCGTCGCCCGTCTCCGTCTCCAGGTATTCGTAGACATAGCGCGCACCGGCCTTGGCCTTCAGCGCCATGGTCGAGGCGATCCGGCCTCCGATCTCGCACACGGAAGGATTGCGCTCGCAGAAGCCGCCGAGATCGCTGACGGCGGCCTGCGCCGCATAGACGGCCTGTCCGGCCTCGACCGGGCTGATCGCGGCGCTCGCCGCGACGTCCTGCTCGTTGACCGGGATCAGGGCGATGACGACCGTGAGCCAGAACAGCGTGCGGATCAGAAACATCACTTGAGCGTCCTTCCTGGCCTCGCCCGTCGCTGTCCCTGCAGCGGTCCGGACGGGGGTGGCGGCTGTCGCGCCGGGCGGATCCGGACGTCGACGACGCCAGAGTGCCATCGCCGACTTGAGATCGGTTTGAAGGGAGCGGGCGGATTTGATTCGAATTTTAGGCATCCCGGAAGCGGGCGGAGAATCAGTCGCTTCACCCCTTCAATCGCTCCGTCGTCCACAGTCTGACCCGTGTTAGGACCCCGTTCACCCTGTTTTCGATTGTCGCTGCGGATTACGCCAAACCCGCCATTTTCCGGGCTTTTTCAGGCTTCGCGTCCAGCGGGCGATTAGGCTTCCTTAAAGGCCGGGGTGGCATCCTGACACCAACGACGAGAGGCCGGACCGTATCCGGTCGCACTCAGTGGGGTGTGGTATTGCGTATCCACGAAATCTCGCGCTCGATCGGTGTGTCGCTTGACGGTCTCGTCCATGAGAGCGTCGCCGCGGACCCGCTCGAAGCCGCGCGTCATCGTTGCTTCATCGGTCCGCACCTCGTCGGCGGCCTCTGCGCGCTCGCCCTCATTCCGGTCACCTCGGTTCTTGCCGGCTCGCTGTCGCCCTTCGCCACCGTGGCACTGGCGGCGATCGGATTGGAGACGCTCGTCGCGGTCTTCGTCTCGCGCACCGGCCGGCTCGGTGCCGGCCATCTGCTCTCGGCCCTCTGCCTGACCACGCTGGTGGCGTGGGTTTCGCTCTGGACGGGTGGTCTTTCCTCCTTCGCTCTCGTCTGGCTCGCCTTCGCGCCGGTGGAAGCCGCGCTGTCGGGCGACCGGCGGACCGTGTCGCTCTCGGCAGTGGTAGCGGCGGCCGGTCTGGCCTGCGTGGCAATGGCCAGCCACTTCGGCCTCATGCCGCAGCCGCTGCCCCTGCCCGGACCGGAGGGGCTCCTGCCCGCGCTCGCCGCGCTGCTTGCCGTCGCCTATGCCGCCTTCGTCGCCATCCGCATCGATCGCTTCCACCGCGAGAGCGAGCAGCGCTTCCGCATCGGCGAGAGCCGCTACCAGCTCCTGGCCGACGTCATGAACGACGTCGTCACCTGCCACGCCCCGAACGGCGACGTCGCCTTCGCTTCGCCGGCCGCGGGCCGCCTGCTGGGCGTGCTGCCGTCGATGCTGATGGCCGACGGCCTGTTCCGCCGCGTCCATGTCGGCGACCGTCCCGCCTATCTCTCCGCCCTGTCCGACGCCATCCACGACGGCGCTTCCGAAGTCGAGTTCCGGCTGCGCAAGTCCGACGAGGACGGCGACGACGGCTTCCTTTGGGTGGAGGCGATCATCCGCCGCCAGGACGCCAGCGGCTCGGTCGCCGGCGCCACGGTCACCTCGGTGATCCGCGACATCGGCCGCCGCAAGGCGCAGGAAGCCGAGCTGATGCGCACCCGGGCCGAGGCCGAGGAGGCGAGCTTTGCCAAGACCCGCTTCCTGGCCAACGTCAGCCACGAGCTGCGCACGCCGCTGAACGCGATCATCGGCTTCTCCGACCTGCTGGGTCAGGAGATCTTCGGCCGCCTCGAATACGAGCGGCACCGCGAATACGTGCGCCTCATCCACGAATCCGGCGAGCACCTGCTGCAGGTCGTCAACGACATCCTCGACATGTCGAAGATCGAGGCCGGCAACTTCGACGTCACCCCGGAGCCCTTCGACGTCGCCTCCGTGATGGAGCGCTGCGTGCAGATGGTGAAGCCGCAGGCCGACGTGGCGAAACTCGATCTGATCTCCAGCGTGGAGGCCGGCCTGCCGGAGCTGGTGGCCGACCGGCGCGCCTTCCGCCAGATCATGCTCAACCTCCTCTCCAACGCCATCAAGTTCACCGACGCCAACGGCACGGTGGTCTGCGGCGCCCGGCGCACCGGCCGCTCGATCGCCATCTTCGTCAAGGACAACGGCATCGGCATCGCCGCCAAGGATCTGCCGCGGCTCGGCAACCCCTTCGTCCAGGCGGACAGCGGCTACGACCGCCGCCACGAGGGCACCGGCCTCGGCCTCTCGGTCGTCAAGGGCCTCGTCGCCCTGCACGGCGGCTCCATGAAGATCGACAGCGTGCTCGGATCGGGCACCACCGTCACGGTGACGCTGCCGATCCACCTTGAAACCGAGACGGCGCCGCGTGCCGTCTCCCGGGCCGCGGGTGCGGAGGGAGCCTCTCCCTCCTCCCCGACCCGAACCGCAATGAGGGCATGACGGATGGCTAGAGGACGGCCCGCAAGGCGCGGCATCTTCGCCCGTTCGATCGGCGGCCTGGTCGCGAACCCGACGACGACGGGGGGCGGCCTGGTCATGCTTGCTATGGCGGGCGCGATCATCACCAATGCCGTGGCGATGCAGCCCGGCCGACACCCGAGCCCGCTGTTCGACCTGCCGGTCGCCGGGACGGGCCTGACCGACACCGGCGGCGATCCCGCCGTCACCGACAGCATCCGGCCGGCGCGGCCCCTCACCGTCGAGGACCTGCGCCAGCGCGAGGTGGTCTCCGCCGTGCAGGAGGAACTGCGCGCCCGCGGCTATTACGACGGCCCGGTCGACGGCCTCAGCGGGCCGATGACCGCCGAGGCGGTGCTGAAATACGAACGCATCCACGGCATCTCGCCGAGCGGCGAGCCGACCGACGCCTTCCTCGCAAGACTGCGCGACGGACCGCCCGCCGGCACGATTCCGCTGCCGCCGTCGAAGCCCGCGGTCCCGACCCGGCAGGCGGCCTCCGCCGCCGATCTCGTGCCGACCGGGGCGTCCTCCGCCGCCCATGACGCCGCGTCCATCCTTGCCGGCTCCACGCCGATCAGCGGACCGCCGGCGGCCCCTCAGGAAAGGGACCCGGTCGCCGGGATCATCGCCGAGGCCGTGCTGCCGCCGCGCGCGCCGGCGGTCCCGACCGCCGCCGCAAAGCGCGAGCTTGACCCCGAGCCCGCGCAGGTAGCCTCCCTTGCCGCGCCGCCGCCCCCGCCGGTCGCCGTGGTGCGGACGCAGACCCCGCGGCCGGTGGTCGCCGACGCCCGCCGCCGTGCAGGTCGCCGCCGAGGCGCGTGAGGTCAAGACCGTGCGGATCGAGCCGATCCGCGTTGCCGCGCTGCCCGAAGAGACGGCGCCGACCTCGGATCCCGGGGCCGACCAGCGCATCGCCCGGATCCAGCGCTCGCTCAACCGGCTCGGCTTCGGCCCGCTTCCGGCCGACGGCGCGATGACGCCGGAGACCCGCGCCGCCATCGCCGACTTCGAGAGCTTCAGCGGCCTCAAGCGACCGGCACGATCAACGCCGACTTCCTGCGCGAACTCGTGGCCATGGGCGGCCTCGCCGAACAGTGATCCGGCCGGGGGGCGCGATCCGCCGCCCCACGGCCCGCCTTTACCGGCCCGGCCCTCGCCCTCCCGACTCGGCCCCTGCCCTCGCAGCGTCCCCCTTGCCCTCGCGGCGCGGGGCCGCTACGCCGCTCCGGACGCGATCGTCCGAAGAGGCGCGCGCCAGCGGCGAGGAGCTTCCATGCGCGTCACGTCCGATTTCTGGGTTGCCGCCTATCTGCGGCTGCGCAACGACACGGGATTCTTCACCGCCGTCGTGCGGCGCGGCTCGCCGGAAGCCGGGGCGATCTTCGTCAAGATCGCCCGGCTCGACGGCACCGCCGATCTCTATGCCCCCCTGCCCCAGTCCCTGTTCGAGGATGGCCGTACCGCCACGTCGGGCGGCCGCCTGTTCGAGCGCGTCGCCCTCAAGGCCGACGAGCGTACGATCGACGAGCGGCTGGCCCGCGAGCGCAATTTCGACCCCGACCTCTGGATCGTCGAGAGCGAGGCGCGCGGCGGCGAGCATGGCCTCGACGTCATCGATCCGGACGCAGGGTGACCGAGACAGCGGTTTCCGCAACGCGCCGCGCCTGCCGCAGGGCCCGAAGTCCGACGCCGGTTCAGACCTTCGCCCGATTGCCGCCGGCCCCGGCTCTGGATAGCGTCGATCCATGAATGCGTCCCCGTCCGCCTCGTTGCCCCGGCCCCACGATCTCTCGCGGCGGTTCGCGCTGACCGGCGGCGTCGTCATGGTCCTCGCCATGCTGGCGATCGGCTACTGGGTGTCCAGCCGCATCGAGCAGCGCGTCGTCGACAACACCGCCAGCGCAACGGCACTGTTCATGGACAGCTTCATCGCGCCGCTGGCCCAGGACCTCGACACGGCCGACACCCTGTCGATCGGCCCGATCCGGGCGATCGAGGAGATGCTGTCCGGCAGCGCGCTCGGGGAGCGGATCGTGGCCGTCAAGATCTGGACGCCGGACGGACGGGTTGCCTATTCCGACGAGCCCGCGCTGATCGGCCAGATCTTCGAACCCGGAGCCGCGCTCCGGGCCGCCCTGTCCGGCGAGGTGGTCGCGGAACTCGACGAGCTCGGCGACGAGGAGAACGCAACCGAACGGGCGCACGGGATTCCGCTTCTGGAGATCTACAGCCCGCTGCGCGAGGAATTCTCCGGCCGCATCCTCGGTGTTCTCGAATTCTACGAGAATGCCACCGCGCTCGAGGCGTCGCTGGCGCGCACCCGTCTCCAGTCCTGGCTGATCGTGGCCAGCGTCACGGCGGCCATCGGCACGGCGCTGTTCGGCATCGTTCACAGCGGCAGCCGCCTGATCGCCGCCCAGCAGGCGGCGCTGACCGAGCGCATGGCCGAAACCCGTCGCGTCTCGGACCAGAACCGGCAGTTGCGGCTCGACATCGAACGGGCGTCGCGCGGGGTCGCCGAGGTCAACGAACAACTGCTGCGCCGCGTCAGCGCCGATCTCCACGACGGCCCGGCGCAACTCGTCAGCTTCGCCGCCCTGCGGCTGGACGCCGCCGGCAAGATCGACGATCTCGCCGCCCGCCAGACGGAGCTTGCGACGGTCCGCGCCGTTCTCGACGAGGCGATGCGCGAGATCCGCAATCTCTGCGCCGACCTGTCGCTCCCCGAGATCGAGCAGATGCCGCTCGGCGACATCCTGCACCGCGTCGTCGCCGCGCACCGCTCGCGCACCGGCACCGCGGTGCGCCTCGACATCGTCGGGGGCCATGAGGTGCTGCCGCATTCGATCGGCATCTGCGCCTATCGCTTCGTTCAGGAAACGCTGACCAACGCCTGGCGTCATGCCGGAGGCGCGGACCAGTCCGTCGACTGCACCTGCGTTGACGGCCAGCTCGCCATCGTCGTCGCGAACGGTGCCGGCGCCGCGCTTCCCTTGCCCGAGACGACGGCTCCGACCGGCCTCGGCCTGCCGGGCCTTCGCCAGCGTGTCGCCAGCCTTGGCGGCACCTTCCGCTTCGAGCGCCTCGCCAGCGGCGCGGCGCGGGTCGACATGACCCTCAACCTGCAAGGTCCGGACATCGATGTCTGAGCGTATCAGCCTGGTCGTGGTCGACGACCATCCCCTCTACCGCAGCGGCGTGGTCCGCACGCTTGTGGAATCCGGGCGATTCGAGATCCTCGGCGAGGGGGCGAGCGCCGCCGAGGCCACCGAGCTCTGCGCCCGTCTTGCACCGTCCACCGTCCTGCTCGACATCTCCATGCCCGGCAACGGTGTCGCCGCGGCCCGCAAGATCCATGCGGCCAATCCGGCGACAGCGATCGTCATGCTGACCGTCTCCGAACAGGACGACGACGTGCTCGCCGCGCTCGCCGCCGGGGCGCGGGGTTATGTGCTGAAGGGCATCGGTGGCGACGAGCTGGTCGCCATGCTGGAGGGCATCGCCCGCGGCGAGACCTATGTGGCGCCCAGCCTTGCCGCCCGCCTGCTCGTGCTGCTGC
This sequence comes from Methylobrevis pamukkalensis, assembly GCF_001720135.1. Taxonomy (GTDB): domain Bacteria; phylum Pseudomonadota; class Alphaproteobacteria; order Rhizobiales; family Pleomorphomonadaceae; genus Methylobrevis; species Methylobrevis pamukkalensis. The sequence goes on along the minus strand of NZ_MCRJ01000002.1, from coordinate 1,386 downwards.
AGGGCCAGCAGCAGGCCGGCCCGGCCCGCACGGCGCCGGTCGACACGCTGACCGCCCGCGAGGAGCAGATCCTCCGGCTCGTCGCCGCCGGCCTCAGCAACAAGGAAGTCGGCCGCAAGCTCGATCTGCAGGAGAAGACGGTCAAGCACTACATGACCAACATCCTGCAGAAGCTGCAGGCCCGCAACCGGGTCGAGGCGGCGCTGATCGCGCGCGATCGCTGGAAGTCCTGAAGGGCGACCGGCACCCTCGCGGCGCTCAGCGGCCGGCCTCTGCCGGTTCCGCCTCCGCGACAGCCTGGAGGCGGCGCAGATCCTTCGACCTTGCCGGCCGGTCGACGATGACCCGGCGCTTGCGGTCGGTGAGGCGATAGCGCCCGCCCGCCACGGATTCGGTCCAGCCGTCCGCATAGCGGACGGCCACTCCGTCCCTGCCGGCCCGGACATCCGCGACACCGCCGCGCTTGCGCAGCCCGTCGAGGAACCGCTCCACGTCGTCGGCGCGCCGCTCCTTGGGGTCGTCCTCCCGGTCCTTCCGGCCGTCGTCATCGTCGCGGCCACTGTCGTCGGCGCCGCCGGAGGAGCCACCGTCATCGTCGCCCTTGCCGCCGTCGCCCTTGCCGTCGTCACCCTTGCCCGAACTGCCTCTGCCCGAACTGCCGGAGGATCCGCCATCATCGGACCCGTGTCCGCCTCCGGATCGCCCTCCGGAGCCACGACCGCCTCCCCCCGAACCGCCACCACCACCATCGCCGTCCTTCGCCACGGCCGTCGTGACACCGAGCTCGAGCGTCCATCCGCGCCGGGCAGCCGATCGGGCGCGCCGAGCAGAAGGATCAACGTTGTGGTCGCGAGCAGGATGCCGCGCCGGACCGCCGGACCGAACAATGGGAAACTGGGGTGGGCGGGCATCGTGACATCCTCCGGAACGCCCAGCGGGACGCGGCTTTCCGACGACCCGGCAGCTCTGGGGGCGCGGCCGGTCCGTGAAGGCCGGTCCACGTCGGAAAACCAGGCACGCATCGTCCTGTAACGTGATCTAGATCCGAATGTCCGTCATGGCATCGGACCTTGGTCGGGCCGATCAAGCCACCGGCAGATCGCGGCCATCCGTCCGGCAGGACCCCGTCCGGACAGGTGTCCGGGCGGGGTCCTGCCCGCGGGCAGAGGTCTGCGATCCGGATCAGTCGTGATTGGCGCCGTCGTCCGTGCCGCGACCGCGGCGGGAGTGGCCGGCGCCGTCATCGGCACCCTTGCCGCCACGGACGTGGTCGGCGCCATCGTCGGCACCGCGACCGCGGCGGGTATGGCCGGCGCCGTCGTCGGCACCCTTGCCGCCGCGCACATGGCCCGGGGCGTCGTCGGCACCGCGGCCGCGGCGGGTATG
>NZ_MCRJ01000001.1 GCF_001720135.1 Methylobrevis pamukkalensis | reverse complement strand
CGTCTCGAAGCCCGGCGGCACGGCGTCGACCACAGGCCCCGGGCCGCCGAGCGGCGTATCGAGATCCGCCCGCGCCGACGCGGCGCCGTCCGAGGCCTCGCCCCCGCCCGACGCGAAGGGGTCGGCGGCGAACGGGTCCTCCGGCTGCGCCGGTCCCGCCGCGGACGCCCTGTCGAAGTCCCTGCCGGATTCCGGGCCGAACTCCGGACCGAAGCCGGCCGCGGAGAAATCCTCGCCGGCGAAGGGGTTGCCCTCGGCGGCTTGAAAAGCCGACGCGTCGGGCATAGCGTGCCACACGGTCTCGCACCGCTTGCAGCGGACGTTGCGCCCGGCGGGACCGACGGCCCCGTCGGCCAGCTGGTAGGACGTGTCGCAATTCGGGCAGGTGATCTTCATGTGTCGCCGTCCGCCTCGGGCCGGGCCTCTTCACCGGCGTCCCGTGCGCCGGTGCCTTGCGGCGAGGGCCATTCTTCCGGGATCGTTGCCGGCCGGCAAGCTGAATCCGCTGCGGGCGCCGCCATGCCGCCGCGACCGGCTCCAACCGATGCGGCCCGCATGCTTAATGAAGGCTTAAACTCCGTCGATGATGATCCGTCGGCGATGCTGCCGAGGAACGACGAGTGATCCGCTTCGAGAACGTGGGCCTGCGCTATGGAATGGGACCCGAGGTCCTGCGCGACCTCACCTTCCAGGTCGCCCCGCACTCCTTCCAGTTCCTGACCGGCCCGTCGGGCGCCGGCAAGACCACGCTGCTGCGCCTGCTGTTCCTGTCGCTGCGGCCGACCCGCGGCCTGATCTCCGTCTTCGGCCGCGAGACCAGCCGCATCGGCAAGCAGGACCTGCCGAAGATGCGCCGCCGCATCGGCATCGTCTTCCAGGATTTCCGCCTGCTGGACCACCTGACCACCTATCAGAACGTCGCCCTGCCCTACCGGGTGCTCGGCCACGACGAGGCGACCTACCGGGCCGATGTCGTCGAACTGCTGAAATGGGTCGGCCTCGGCGAGCGGATGCACGTGATGCCGCCGGTCCTGTCCGGCGGCGAGAAGCAGCGCGCCGCGATCGCCCGCGCGCTGATCACCAAGCCGGAGCTGCTGCTGGCCGACGAGCCGACCGGCAACGTCGACCCGCCGCTGGCCCGGCGGCTGCTGCGCCTGTTCCTGGAGCTCAACCGCCTCGGCACCGCCGTGGTGATCGCCACCCACGACCTCGCCCTGATGGACCAGGTCGACGCCCGCCGGCTGGTCCTCGAGGACGGCCGGATGGAGATCTTCTCGTGAGCGCGGACAGCGCGGCGCCGCGGACCCATCGGCCGGCCGACGATCCGGTGGTGCGCGACGACGCCGACCACTGGAGCGGCGCGAGCATCGTCCCCTCGCAGTCGATCGCCGGGCGCGCCCTCACCCTCGTCATCGCCATCATGACCTTCCTCGCCAGCCTCACCGCCGGCGCCGTGACCGTGATCGACGACGCCGCCCGCTCGTGGGCGAGCGACATCGGCCGCGAGGTGACGATCGAGATCCGGCCGATCGACGGCGTCGACATCGACGCGGAGATCCGGCGCGCGGTCGCGCTCGCCCAGGAATTTTCCGGCGTCGGCCGCGTCCATGCCCTCAGCGACGACGAGACCCGGCGCCTGCTCGAGCCCTGGCTCGGCGCCGGGCTCGACCTCGACGCGCTGCCGGTGCCGCGGCTCGTCATCGTCGAGATCGCCGATCCGGCCCTCCTCGATCTTGCGGAGATGGACCGCGAGGTGGGCGAGACGATCCGCGGCGCGAGCCTCGACGATCATGCCGCCTGGGTCGACCGGCTCAGGGCGATGGCCGGCGCCATGGTGGTCGGCGGCGTCACGATTCTCGTGCTGGTTCTGGTTGCCCTTGTCCTGTCCGTGGTCTTTGCCACGCGCGCGGCCATGGCCGGCAACAGCGACATCATCGGCGTCCTGCATTTCGTCGGCGCCGAGGCGGGCTTCATCGCGCGCGAATTCCAGCGCCACTTCCTGATGCTCGGCATCCGCGGCGGCGCGATCGGCGGCGGCCTTGCCATCGCGGTCTTTGCGCTGGCCGGCTGGCTGACCCAGGGCACGGCCGGCATTCCGGGCGCCGACCAGCTCACCGCCTTCATCGGCGGCGTCTCGATCCCGCCCTTCGGCTACGGCGCGGTGCTGGTCCTGATCTTCGCCGTGGCGATCCTCACCGCCGCCACCTCGCGCTTTGCGGTGCACGGGGCCCTCGCCGAGATCGAATGACGGCAGAATCACGGCGACCCGGCGAAAAGTGGTGGAGGACGCGCAGGTTTTGGCAGACTGTTGCCGCCTTGCCACCGCATTCTGGTAGCATGATGAAAGCATGACGATAATGCCGTCCCACCGCTGGCCCGACGAACCCGATGCCCGTGCGGCCGACCCCCGCCACGGGCAGGGCCGGCCCCGCGTGCGCCGCCGCGGCCTGCGCGTCACCCTGTTTGCCCTCCTGTGCCTGGCGCTGGCCGGCGGTGCGCTTGCGGTCGACGGCTTCCTCGAGTTTGCCGACCGGGTCTCGTCCATGTCCGCCTCGCCGGCCGCGCGCGCCGACGGCATCGTGGTGCTGACGGGGGGCAGCGAGCGGGTCAAGGCCGGGGTCGACCTGCTGCTGGCCGGCCACGGCCGCCGGCTGCTGATTTCCGGCGTCCATCCCGACACCCGCGCCGCCCAGATCGGCCGGATCACCAACGTCTCGCCGGACATCTTCACCTGCTGCGTCGACCTCGACCGCGTTGCCGCCAACACGATCGGCAACGCCGCCGAGACGGCGAAATGGGCCGGCAGCAACGGCTTCCGCTCGCTGCTCGTGGTCACCAGCGCCTATCACATGCCCCGCAGCCTGATGGAGCTCGGCGACGCGATGCCCGGCGTGCGGCTGGTGCCCTATCCGGTCGCCCCCGCCATCAACGATCTCGGCGCCTGGTACCGCGAGGCCGACACGCTGCAGCTTCTCGTTCTGGAATATGTGAAGTATACGGCATCGCGTATCCGGCTGGCCCTCTGACGAGCGGCGCCGCCGGCGGCGTCCCCGACTGACGGCCCGGAACCCCCATGTTCGCACGATCGCTCCTGTTCAACCTCCTGCTCTACACGTGGATGATCCTGTCCATGACCCTCGGCATGCCGCTGATGCTGCTGCCGCGTCGCAAGGTGCTGGCCATCGCCAAATGGTGGTTCCGGGGCCTGATGGCCCTGCACCGGATCACCATCGGCGTGCAGCATCGCTTCCAGGGCCTCGACAGGATTCCGCAGGGGCCGCTGATCGTCGCCTGCAAGCATCAGTCGATGTGGGAGACGCTGGCGCTGGTGCCGCTGTTCGACGATGCGGTGTTCGTGCTGAAGCGCGAGCTCACCTGGATCCCCGTGTTCGGCTGGTGGCTGATGCGCATGTCGATGATCCCGGTCGATCGCGGCAAGGGCTCGCGCGCGCTGGCCACCATGAGCGCGGCGACCCGCGAGGCGCTCGCCGCCGGACGGCAGGTGCTGATCTTCCCCGAAGGCACCCGCCGCGAACTCGGCGCCGAGCCGGCCTACAAGATCGGGATCGCCAAGCTCTACATGGCCTTCGACGTGCCCTGCCTGCCCGTCGCGCTCGATTCCGGCCTCGTCTGGCGCCGCCGCTCCTTCCTGCAGCGGCCGGGGACGATCACGGTCTCCGTGCTTGAGCCGATCCCGCCCGGCCTGCCGCCGCGCGAATTCTTCACGCGGATGCAGACCCGGATCGAGACCCGCTGCGACGAGCTGCTGCTGGAGGCGGCGGCGCGGCCGGAAGGCACCGCCGATCTTCCCGAGGTGGCACGCCGGCGCATCGCGGTGCTGCAGGCCGCCGCTCAGGCCGGATCATCCGAGACCGGCCCCGCCACTCCCGGAACCGCCAGTCCCGGCACCGCCAGCGCCTGAGGGTCGGGGTCGCGCCGAGCTCCGCCACCAGCGCCTCGACCTCGCGATCGCGGATCCCGAGGTCGGCAAGATGGGCGGCCGTGGACAGCACATAGTCCGGATTGGCGCCGGACACGCCGACGCCCTGGCGGACCAGCGCGACACGGGCGGCATGATCGAGCCGCCCGGCATATTGCGGATGGGCGCGATCCACCAGATAGGCCAGCGCCGGCACGATCCGCGCCTCGGCGCCGAGCAGGCGCACCGGGCGGACCGCCTCCACATAGACCGCCGTCACCTGCTCGCGTGCCCGGAGATAGGCGACCACCTCCTCCCGGTCGGCCATCGCCACCTCGAAGGCGACGCCGCGGCAGGCCCCGCCCCGGTCGAGGCCGAACACGAGACCGGGACGGTCCTGCGTGCCGCGGTGGACCCAGGAGTAGACGCACAGCGACCGGCGCGCGCCGTGAAGGCGGGCCGGCAGCGCACGAAGGTGCGGAAAGCCGGGCCGCCACATCAGCGAGCCGTAGCCGAACACGTAGAAGACCTCGTCCATCGCCCGCTCGATCATCCCTTCCCATCATCTCCGGAACCGATTACCCCTGTCCGTCCGTCGCAGCGAACCGGACGGGCGACTAGACCACGACCGGCCGCCCGGCTCCAGAGCCCGCGGCCCGCGATCTGCGGCCGCCGCATGATCCGGCCGGCGGTGCACCGCGTAGCCGATCGACCAGAGACCCGCCCCGAAGATTCGCCCCCAAGACACGCCAGCGGAGCGCCATCGCCATGAGCCGCAGCTTCATCGTCCTTGCCACCCTTGCCGCCGCCGTCATCGCCGCCTGGAGCGGCGGCTGGTACTGGCTGTCGGGCGAGGCGGACCGGCGGATCGACGTCGTCCTCGACGACCTCGCCGGACGCGGCACCACGGTCACCTGCGCCGGCCGCGAGATCACCGGCTGGCCGTTCCGCCTCGAGGTCGACTGCCGCAATCCGGTGGTGACGCTTGCCGACGCACCCGCGTCGAGGCCGCCCGCGCGGTCGCCAGCACCACCGTCAGCGACTGGCAGCTCGCCGTCGTCACCTTCGCCGGCCCGCTCACCGTCGCCGCGCCGACGGCACCACCGTCGATGCCGGCTTTGCGGCGATGCAGGCCAGCCTGCGCCATGACGGGCGAACCCTGGAGCGGGTCTCGGTGGCGGCCGACAGCCTCTCGCTCGACGTCGCGGCCCCGGGCAGCCCGCTCACGGAGCTCGACGCCGTCCACGGCGAATTCCATGCCCGCCCGGATCCGGACGGCCGCGCGCTCGACGTCGCCACCAGCCTGCGCGGCGCCACCCTCCTCGTTGCCGGCATCGGCCTCCTGCCCAATGCCGCCGACCTTGCCGCCAGCGCGAAGGTGCTCGAGGCCGGCCGCCTCGTGCCGCCGCGCCCGGAGCGGATCGCCGACTGGCAGGGCGCCGGCGGCCGGATCCTCCTCGACAGTTTTGCCCTCGGCATCGGCGAAACCCGCTTTTCGGGCAGCGGCACGCTGGCGCTCGACGCCGAAGGCGTCCGCAGGGCGAGCTTGCGGTGGGCGCCCGCGGCCTTGCCGGCCTCGGCAAGCTGATGGCCGGCGGACAGGTGGCGGCCGCGCCGCTGGCGACCATCGCCACCGCCTTCACCCTCTTCGGCGCCCCGGGCGAGGACGGCGAGCGCCGCATCACGGTGACGGCCACAGGCGGCGAGATCAGCGCCAACGGCCTGTCGCTCGGACGGGTCCGCAGCCTCTACTGACCGATCCGGGACGCACGCGCGCCCCGGCATTCCGGCCGCAGGCGCACGGTTCGCGCCACACCATCAAGGATTTCGAGGACGCGCGCCCCGCCGCGCAAGGCCGCTCCCTGAGTCGCTGCACAGCCCCGATATTTACTTCGACATCTGAAACAATTGATACGGACCGGCGCGACACATTGTGTCCAGCCAGAAACAAAGCCCTTCCAGACTGACCTCCTCGAAAACCCGTGGCGCCTGACCGAACCGGCAGGACGCCCGCTTTCTGCGAGGACAGGACCATGACGAACTTCATCTACGGCACCAGCGGCAACGACAACGGCTTCGACAAGCCCGCGCTGACCGGCAAGGACGGCGAAAGCGACGCGATCTACGGCTACGAAGGCCACGACTGGCTCTACGGCCTCGGCGCCAAGGACTGGCTCTACGGCGGGGACGGCAACGACGTTCTGGAAGGCGGAGACGGCGACGACTTCCTCTATGGCAACGACGACAACGACCTGCTCTGGGGCGGCGACGGCGTGGACACGCTGTCCGGCGGCAATGGCGCGGACTATCTCAACGGCGGCACCGGCGCCGACATTCTCTCCGGCGGCACCGGCGACGACACCTACGAGATCACCGTCACCGACGGCGACACCATCAACGAGGCGGCCGGCGCCGGCATGGACACCGTGAAGTTTCACGGCGTGTCCTACGCACTCGGGGCCAACATCGAGAACGGCGAGATCCTGTCGAAGACCGGCGCCGCCCTCACCGGCAACGCCCTCGACAACATCCTGAAAGGCAATGCCGGCAAGGACACCCTCAACGGCGGTGCCGGCAAGGACACGATGACCGGGGGCGGCGGCGACGACACCTACCATGTCGACAACACCGGCGACGTCATCGTCGAGCAGGCCAATGGCGGCAAGGACACCGTCATCGTGACCGCCGCCTACTACGAGATGTCCGCCCACATCGAGAATGCCGACGTCGAGAACGCCTTTGGCGGGACCATCATCGGCAACGACGCCGACAACACCCTCTACGGTTCCGCCGGCTCGGACAGCCTCTACGGCAACGCCGGGATCGACTTTCTCTCGGCCGGAGCCGCCTACGACCAGCTCTACGGCGGCGACAACAAGGATGTGCTGTCGGGTGGCACCGGCGGCGACTATCTCGACGGCGGCGAAGACGTGGACACCGCGTCCTACTCCGGCGCAGATGCCGGCGTCGCGGTCAATCTCGCCACGGGCCTCGGAACGGCCGGTGAGGCGAACGGTGACCTTCTGGTCGACATCGAGAACATTTTCGGCTCCGACCATGACGACGTCTTCATCGGCGACAGCGGCGACAACGCCCTCAACGGACGGGGGGGCATCGATATCCTCAGCGGTGGCGCGGGTGACGATAACCTGTTCGGCGCAGAGGAGCAGGACGTGCTGAAGGGCGGCAGTGGCGAGGACCGCCTCGATGGCGGGGAAGGCGCCGACCAGATGATCGGCGGCAAGAATGACGACACCTATTCCGTCGACGATGCCGGCGACACGGTGGTCGAGACCAAGGATCAGGGGGTGGACAGGGTCACCGCCTCCGTCTCCTTCTCGCTGAAGGGCCAGCATGTCGAGGAACTCGTCCTGACCGGCAGCAACGACATCGACGGTACCGGCAACGCCCTCGCCAACCTCATCTATGGCAACGCCGCGGCCAACGTGCTCGACGGCTCCACCGGCGCCGACAGTCTCACCGGCGGGGCCGGGGCCGACAGCTTCCTCTTCGCCTCGCAACTCGGAGCGGGCAACGTCGACACGATCACCGACTTCAAGGCAGACGACCGGATCCTGCTCGACGACGCGATCTTCGCGGCGATCGGCCCCACGCTCGGAAACGGCGAACTGCGCGCCAATGTCGGCGGCATCGCCAAGGACGCCAACGACTTCATCCTCTACGACACGTCCACCGGCGCGCTGTTCTACGACGCGGACGGCAACGGCGCGGGTGCGGCGGTCCAGTTTGCGCAGATCGGCGCCATGCCGGCGATGACGGCGGGCGATTTCCTCATCGTCTGACCGACCCGACGCGAACGAAAGAAGGCGCCGCATCGCTGCGGCGCCTTTTTTCTTTGGGCCTGGGGCGAGAAACGCGCGACATGTTTCATCACGGGAAACAATTTCGCCTGCTGATCCGGCTTTGAAACAACTGAAACAGACGCAAATCGACGGGTGACCGCGTAACGAAACGATCGCCCCGCATTCTGTCCCCATCGAAACGACGGGCACCGCAGCACAGGCGGACCGCCCGAACATACTGGGGGAAAGACCATGGCTTACAACTACATTTACGGCACCACCGGCGACGACCTTTCGAGCTCGGCAAGGGCCTCGGCGGCACCTCGGGCGACGACGCCATCTACGGCTACGCCGGCGACGATGACCTGTTCGGCAACAATGGCGCCGACCTGCTCTACGGCTCGACGGGGATGGACCACCTGTTCGGTGGCAACGAGGGCGATTTCCTGTCCGGCGGCAGCGACGACGACACCCTCTACGGCGAGGCCGGCAACGACACCCTCGACGGCGGGTCCGGCTACGACACGCTCCATGGCGGCGCGGGCAAGGACAAGCTCTACGGCGGCGCCGACAGCGACACCTACTACATCAATGCCGCCGAGGGTGACGAGGTCTACGAGAATGCCAATGGTGGCCTCGACCACGTCTTCGTGACCGGCAGCCTGTATACGCTCACGGCCAATGTCGAGCGCGGCACGCTGTACACGGCCGGCGGCACGCTCACCGGCAACGCCGAGAACAATCACCTCTTTGGCAGCACCGGCAACGAGACCCTCTACGGCCTGGGCGGCCACGACACGCTCGACGGCGGCATCGGGGCCGACACGTTCTACGGCGGCGCCGGTGACGACACCTTCATCGTCGAGAACGTCGGCGACAAGGTCATCGAATACAGCGGCGGCGGCGTCGACACCGTCATCACCCAGCTCGGCAACTATACGCTCGGCGACCATGTCGAAAATCTCAAGCGCGGCAACGACGGCGCCGGCAAGCTCACCGGCAACGGCGGCGCCAACACCATCACCGGCAACATCAACGGGGACACCATCGACGGCGGCGCCGGCCAGGACGTGATGATCGGCGGAAAAGGCAACGACTTCTACTATGTCGATGACCTCGGCGACAGCGTCATCGAGAAGGCGGGCGAGGGCCTCGACGAGGTGTTCGCCTCGACGGCGGTCTACACCATGACCGACCATGTGGAGCAGCTCCACGTCACCTACACCGGGGGCCAGATTTCCTACGGCAACGGCATCGACAACTGGATCGACGGCAACACCGGCAACGACCAGATGTTCGGCTACGCCGGCAAGGACAAGCTGGTGGGCGAAGGCGGCGACGACCTCCTCTACGGCGGCAGCGAGGACGATGCCCTTGACGGCGGCGAGGGCGAAGATCTGCTCGACGGCGGCACGGGCGCGGACACCATGCTCGGCGGCATCGGTGACGACACCTACATGGTTGACGATGCGGGCGACAAGGTCGTCGAGATGCCGGACGGGGGCTTCGACGTCGTCAACGCCTCGACGAGCTACACGCTCGGCAACTACCAGATCGAGGAGCTGGTGCTGACCGGCGCGAATGCGATCGACGGCACCGGCAACGGCGGCATCAACCATATCGTCGGCAACAATGCGGCCAACGTCCTCGACGGCCAGTTCGGTGCCGACACCCTGGAGGGCAAGGACGGCAACGACACCTATGTCGTCGACAACGTGGGCGACAAGACGGTCGAGACTGCGGATCAGGGCATCGACACGGTGCTTGCCAGCGCGAGCTTCTCCCTGAAGGGCCAGTATGTGGAGAATCTGACCCTGACCGGCGACGGCGACATCAACGGCACGGGCAACAAGCTCGACAACACGATCAAGGGCAATGGCGCTGCCAACGTCCTCGACGGCGCGGAGGGCGCCGACAGCCTGGAAGGTGGCGCCGGCGCCGACCAGTTCGTGTTCTCCACCAAGCTCGGTGCGTCGAACATCGACACGATCGTCGATTTCAAGGCGGTGGACGACACCATCCTCCTCGACGATGCGATCTTCAAGACCCTCGATCTCGGCGCGCTTGCCGCCGGCGAGTTCCGGATCGGCGCCGCCGCCAAGGATGCCGACGACCACGTGATCTACGCCAAGGGCACCGGCGCGCTCTATTACGATGCCGACGGCAACGGCGCCGGCGCGGCGATCCAGTTCGCCACGCTCGACACCGGACTGTCGCTCACCTCCGCCGACTTCCTGGTCATCTGACCGGCGGTCGGGTCTGCCGGAGAGCGGGAAATCACCGGACAGGACCGGCCGGGGGGCGCAGGACGCCTCCCGGCCGGTCCGCATGCGCGACCGCCGATTGCGGCGCCGGGATTGACAGGAGCCCGTGCCGCTCCCTAGCTACGCACCCTGACGCGCAGCCCGCCGCATGGGTGGCGGCAAAGGAAAGACGCACCGACGATGACCAGTCCGCTCGCGGCCGGCGACCTGGACGCAACCGAACGCCTGCGCCGCGCAGAGGCGGACCAGCCGTCGAGCCCGGTCGCGCGCTTCGGCGCGGACGAGCCGCTGCTGCTCGACAGCGGCGCCGTGCTCGCACCCTGGCAGATCGCCTACACCACGGACGGCACGCTCAACGCCGACCGCAGCAACGCCGTGCTCGTCTGCCACGCGCTCACCGGCGACCAGTATGTGACGACGCCGAACCCGGTCACCGGCAAGCCGGGCTGGTGGACGCGCATGGTCGGCCCCGGGCGCCCGGTCGACACCGACCGCTTCTTCGTGATCTGCGCCAACGTGCTCGGCGGCTGCCTCGGCACCACCGGTCCGGCCTCGACCGACCCGCAGACCGGCGCGCCCTATGCGCTCAACCTGCCGATGATCACCATTCCGGACATGGTGCGCGCCCAGGCGATGCTGATCGACCGGCTCGGCATCGACACGCTGTTCTGCGTGGTTGGCGGCTCCATGGGCGGCATGCAGGTGCTGGAATGGGCGGCGAGCTACGGCCCGCGCGTGTTCTCGGCCGTGCCGATCGCCACCGGCGCGCGCCACTCGTCCCAGAACATCGCCTTCCACGAAGTCGGGCGCCAGGCGGTGATGGCCGACCCGGACTGGTGCGGCGGGCGCTATCTGGCCGAGGGCCGCAACCCGAAGAAGGGCCTCGCGGTGGCGCGCATGGCCGCGCACATCACCTACATGTCCGACCAGTCGCTGCACTCGAAATTCGGGCGCAACCTGCAGGATCGCGACAAGGTGACCTTCGGCTTCGAGGCCGACTTCCAGATCGAGAGCTACCTGCGCCACCAGGGCATGAGCTTCGTCGACCGCTTCGACGCCAACTCCTACCTCTACGTGACGCGGGCGATGGACTATTTCGACATCGCCGCCCGCCACGGCGACGTGCTGGCCCGCGCCTTCCGGCACACGCGCACGCGATTCTGCGTCGTTTCCTTCACCTCCGACTGGCTGTTCCCGACCGCCGAGAGCAAGGCGGTGGTCCACGCGCTGAGCGCGGCCGGCGCCAACGTCTCCTTCGTCGAGATCGACAGCCCCAAGGGCCACGACGCCTTCCTGCTGGAGGAGCCGGAGATGTTCGCCACCGTGCGCGGCTTCCTGATGGGCGCGGCCCGCGCCCGCGGCATCCCCGGCCCGGCCGAGATCGCCGAGGCCCCCGCGCTGCAGCGGGCCGGCGCATGATCCGCTCCTCCGAACCGGTGCGCGTCGACCTCAAGGTCGTCGCCGAGCTCGTCCACCAGGGCGCCCGCGTGCTCGACGTCGGCTGCGGCGAGGGCGAACTGCTCGAATATCTCGCCGAGGAACGGGGCGTCGACGGCCGCGGCATCGAGATCAGCCAGGCGGGCGTCAACGCCTGCGTCGCCCGTGGCCTGTCGGTCATCCAGGGCGACGCCGACCGCGACCTTGGCTACTACCCCGACCTTGCCTTCGACTACGCGATCCTGAGCCAGACCATCCAGGCGACCCATGCGCCCAAGCATGTGCTCGGCGAACTGCTGCGCATCGGCAACAAGGCGATCGTCTCCTTCCCGAACTTCGGCCACTGGGACGTGCGCATGCGGCTGCTGTTCGGCGGGCGGATGCCGGTCAGCGAGAAGCTGCCCTATTCGTGGCACGACACGCCGAACATCCACTTCTGCACGATCCGCGACTTCGTCTCCCTGTGCGACGAGATCGGCGCGCGGGTGGAGAAGGCCGTCGCCCTCAACGGCTCGGGCGCGCGGGTGCCGTTCAACATGCCGTGGTCGTGGTGGAACCTGTTCGGCCAGCAGGCGGTGTTCCTGCTGTCGCGCAAGGAGTGATCCCGAAAGGCCGAGTGATCCCGAAAGGCCGCCGGGCGTCTCAGCCCGCCGTCGGCCGGGGCGAGGCGCCGGCGGGGATCAGCGCCGGCCGGAACGACGCGCGCGCCTTGACCTTTTCCTTGGCCGGAATGCCCTGATAGAGCAGCTTGGTCGCCTCGACGATGATCACCCCGGCAAAGGCCGGCCAGAACTTCTGGCCGATCGTCTCCCACGGCGACGTCGGACGGCGGATCTTGCGCCGCTTCATCGGCAGCATGTGCAGCGCCTCCGACCAGAGCAGCGGCGAGAACTGGCTCTCGCGCAAGAGCATCGTCATCTGCCGGCGCGAGAACGGCCGGCCGTAGCCGAAGGGCGAGGTGTCGACCCGGGCCCACAGGCCGCGACGGTTCGGCACCACCACGAAGATCCGACCACCCGGGGACAGCACGCGCCAGACCTCGCGCAGCACCTCGCGCGGATCGTTGGAGACCTCCAGCGCGTGGATCAGCAGCACCCGGTCGACCGACGCGTCGGCGAGCGGCAGCATGTCCTCGTGGACCAGCGCCGCCGCGCCCGGCCCCTGCGCCGGCCAGTTCACCACCCCCTGCGCCGCCGGCATGAAGGCGATCACCCGTTCGGCCTCCTGCTGGAAGCCGGAGAGATAGGGCGTCGCGTAGCCGAGGCCGAGGATGCGGTCGCCGCGCACGGTCGGCCAGGCGGTGCTGATCCGCTGGCCGAGGATCTGGCGCACCGTGGCGCCGAGTTCCTCGGCGTAGAAGTCGCGCAGGTCGATGACGTCGAGATACATCTTGCTCCAGTCGGTCTCTTCCGGCGGGTCCCGATCGGTCCGTGGCGGCCTTTCCATGGCATCAGCCCGAGGAAAACCGACCTAGAAACACTCTTGTCCCCGCGGATCAAATAAACCGGAGGCACGGCATTCAAGTCCGCGCCCCGATCCTCTAGGCTTGCGGCAAACGCCGGTGGCGCCCATTTCCGCGGGCAGATCCCTGCCGGGTGTCCGATCCGCATCCGCGGTCCGAAGGCATCCATAACATGCGCCGCCCCGACACGAACGACAAGGAAAAGGCCGAGGATACATGATGGAAGACATTCAGATCGCCCTCGTTCCCTGCCTGAGCGACAACTACGCCGTGCTGCTGCACGTTCCCTCGACGGGCGCCACGATTCTCGTCGATGCCCCCGCGCCGCAGCCGATCGCCCAGACGCTGACGCGCAACGGCTGGGACCTGACCTGCATCCTGATCACCCATCATCACAGCGACCACATCGACGGCCTGATGTCGCTGAAGTCGGCCTCGAATGCCACCGTGGTCGGCCCGGCGCTGGACCAGAATCGCATTCCCGGCATCGATGTCGCGGTGAATGACGGCGACGAGATCAACGCCAGCGGCCTTGCCGTCAAGGTGATCGCCACCCCCGGCCACACCTCCGGCCACATCTCCTTCTGGTTCCCGGACATGGGCGTGGTGTTCACGGCCGATTCGCTGTTCGCGCTCGGCTGCGGCCGCATCTTCGAGGGCACGCCCGAGATCATGATGACGTCGCTGAAGAAGCTCGCCGCCCTGCCGCCCGAGACCCGCGTCTTCTGCGGCCACGAATACACCCTCTCCACGCCCGCTTCGCCGTCACCATCGACCCGGCCAACAAGGCGCTGGAGAACCGGGTGCGCAAGGTCATGACCCAGCACATGAAGGGCGAGCCGACGATCCCGTCCACGATCGGCGAGGAACTCGAGACCAATCCCTTCCTGCGCGCCGACGATCCGGCGATCGCCGAGCGGCTCGGCATGGCCGGGCGGTCGGAACTGGAGGTCTTCACCGAACTGCGCCGCCGCAAGGACAGCTTCTGAGCATGGCGGACAGCGGGATCGGCACATCGGACGAGACCCCGGCCGCGTCCGTCGAGGCCCACGCCGGCATGATGGCCGAGGATGTCGTGCGCCTGCTCGGCCTCCTGCCCCATCCCGAGGGCGGCGCCTACCGCCAGACCTTCGAGGACGCGCCCGGTCCGGACGGACGGGCGCGCTCCACCGCCATCTACTATCTGCTGGCCGCCGGCGAGCGCTCGCACTGGCATCGGGTCGACGCGGCGGAGGTCTGGCATTTTCATGCCGGCGCGCCGCTGCGGCTGCGGCTTGCCGACGGGGACGGTCCGCCGGACGAGATCGTGCTCGGTCCGGATCTTGGCGCTGGCGAGCGGCCGCAGGCAGTGGTCCCCGCGGGCATGTGGCAGGCCGCCGAAAGCCTCGGCGCCTGGACGCTTGTGAGCTGCACCGTCGCGCCCGGCTTTCAGTTCTCCGGCTTCGAGATGGCGCCGGACGGCTGGGAGCCGTCCGCGCCGGGCTGACCATCGCCGGCCGGCCCTGCCTTGCCCCCGAACAGCAGATCCTTCGAGGCCAGCAGCGCGCCGCCGGTGACGAAGGCGCAGGCGGCGGCCACCTCCACAGAAAACGCGCCGTAGCCGGCAAGAATCAGCACCAGCGTGGACAGCACCGGCGCCGCATAGGCCGAGGCGCCGAGCACCTGGATGTCGCCGTGTTTCACACCGTGGTCCCAGACGAAGAAGGCAAGCCCGACGGGAAAGACCGCAAGCGCCAGCACCATCGACCACTGGAACACGCCCTCGGGCAGCACCGTCGTCTCCAGCGCCAGATGGCAGGCAAGGCTGAGGACGCCGGTGGCCAGACAGAAGCCCGCGACCGCTTCGCTCGGCACCTGCGGCAGGCGCCGTGACAGCACTGAATAGGACGACCAGGTCAGCGCGGAGGCGATCGCCGCGCCGTAGCCGAAGGCGTGCTCTCCCGAGAGCGCGAGACCGCCGCCCCGGGTGATCAGCAGCGCCGCACCGATGAAGCCGACGGCAACGCCGGCCAGATGGTGCCAGCGCAGCCGCTCCCCCGGCAGCAGGCCGGAAAACAGCACGATCAGCAGCGGCCAGAGATAGTTGATGAGATTGGCTTCCACCGGCGGCGCATTGCGGATCGCGGTGAAATAGAGCGCGTGGAAGCCGAACAGGCCGACCACGCCCAGCACCCACACCTTCGCCGGCTGGCGCAGCGCGGAAAAGCCCCGGCCAGAGACCGCCAGCCACAGGCAGGCACCGAGCCCCGACAGGCCGAAGCACAGCGCATTGAGCAGGAACGGCGGCACGGCGCCAGAGCCGGCGGCAAAGAGCCCGAGCAGCGACCACATCAGCACGGCGGTGAGGCCGACGAGGGTGGCGCGGCGTCTGCGGTCCGCATGCATAGAGGAAACTCCGGGGCGCACAATCAGGGGAAAACCGCCCGGAACCCGCCGCAGATCCGGCGGCGCGAACATCGACGGTTCGTCTGCGTTTGCTCTATCATTCTTCGCTGCAATGCGTCAGAGGTCGTGACAGACGGCGCCGCGGCGCCCTTCCACCCGTCCAAGGACACGGAACGATGACCTCTCCCGGATTGACCGAGGCCGGCGCAAGCCGCCTTGCCGACATTGCCGCCCGCCACGGCTTTTCCGCCGAGGCCGCCGCCGACATGCTGCGGGCGATGCTCGCCGGCGGCGGACGCATGGCCCAGTTCGGCCATCCCGAATTCGGCGGCATGGGCCAGTGGTCGGCCGGCGGCATGCTGATGATCGGCGACATGTTCAACAACCAGCTGAAATGGCGTGTTGCGGGCTTTGCCGACGAGCTTGGCGCCGCGGTGTCCAATGGCGAGATCGCTGTCGAGCGCTCCTCGTCCACGAACACGGGCGGCAGCATGGGTGGTCAGAGCGGTGGCTTTGCCAGCTTCGGCGGCTTCGACACCTGGTGGCCGGACGATCTCGGCTCGCCCTCGTCGAGCGGCAGCCAGAACGGCATGCGCTATGCGGTCTTCCCCGGCAGCCGGCGGCTGGCGATCGACGCCCGCGGCACGGTGACGATCTACGACACCGGCGACCATGCGATCGGCGGTGTGTCGCAGCAGCAGGGCTCGTCCTGGGATCTCAACTTCCAGAGCCAGTATGGCACCGTGCGGGCCAGCGATCTGCAGCGCGTGACGCAGGATCAGACGCCGGCCGCGCCGGCTCACGCCGAAGAGGCGCCCCCGGCCACAACCGAGGCATGGGACGAGGTCGAGGAACCCCCGCAAGAGGCGACGCCCGCGGCAACTCTCGCGGTCGCCGATTCCATCGTCATGCGCGATCCGATGCCCGAGGCTTCGTCCGCCGAACCGGTCCCTACGAGAGCCCCCGCCGAACAGCCGCGCAGCGGCGCGTCCCATGCCGACATCTTCGATGCACTCGAACGCCTCGCCGGCCTGCGCGACAAGGGCATCCTGACCGAGGACGAATTCCAGGACAAGAAGCGCGTCCTGCTCGACCGGCTCTGAGCCTGCGCCGGCCGGATCGTTCGACCCGGTCGGCACGCCAGCGCAAAAGCAGCGCTCGCAAGCGACGACGCTCTCCGATCCAGGCCACCCTCACGGGTCGAGTTCGGTGTCCCAGTAGAGAAAGTCGAGCCAGCTGTCGTGGAGATAGTTCGGCGGAAACTGCCGGCCGTTGTTGTGCAGGTCCTGCACGCTCGGCGAGAAGGGCAGCCGGTCGAGATGCAGGCCGGATTCCCGCAGCGACTTGTTCGCCTTCTTCAGATTGCAGGGCGAGCAGGCGGTGATGACATTCTCCCACGTGGTCTGGCCGCCGCGCGAGCGCGGGATCAGGTGGTCGAAGGTCAGCTCGTCGCGGGCGCCGCAATACTGGCACTGGAAGCGATCGCGCAGGAACACGTTGAATCGTGTGAAGGCCGGATGCCGCGACGGATGCACGAAGGTCTTGAGGCAGACCACCGACGGCAGGCGGAATTCGAAGTTCGGGCTCCGCACGACCGTGTCGTATTCGGAGACAATGTTGACCCTGTCGAGGAAAACGGCTTTCACCGCATCCTGCCACGACCAGAGCGACAGCGGATAGTAGCTCAGGGGCCGATAGTCGGCATTCAGTACCAGGGCCGGATGACCGTCCGGCGAGACTGCGATCGTCACCTATCGCTCCTCTCTACCGAGTCTCGCAGGTCACCCCGCGAGATACCGTCCGCATAATGTATAGCCTCTGTGTCACGTCTGTGAAGCACCGCGCGGGAGATAAACGCCGCGCTTCATCGACTTATTCCCTATGCGGTCAACCCGCAGCAATGATGGCGACCCCGGCCCCCCTGTGTGCCCCCTCTGCCGCCGCTAGCCTTCCTCCTTGTTGGAGACCTTGCGGCAGACCGAGACGAACAGGCCGGACGGCAGCAGCCGCTTCAGCAGGCCCATCACCACCGTCGGCGTCGTCACGGCATAATAGGGTTTCGGCCGGTCACTCTCCACCGCGTGGATCAGCTTTGCCACCACCGCCTCCGGCCCCAGCTTGAAGCGCGCCGCGCCGCCGCGGCCCATGCGCGCCAGCCGGTCGCGGTAGGTCTTTGCGTGGCGCGAGCCGTCGATGTCGATGTTGGCGTGGAACATCCGCATGCTGGTCTCGACGAAGCGCGTCGCGATCGGGCCGGGCCGGATCGAGGAGACATCGATGCCGGCGCCCTTCACCTCCAGCCGCAGGGTGTCGGTCAGCCCCTCGACCGCATGTTTGGAGGCGATGTAGGCGCCGCGATATTTCAGCGCGATGAAGCCGAGGATCGACGAGCACTGCACGATCCGCCCGAAGCGGCGCGCCCGCATCGCCGGGATCAGCCGGCAGGTGAGATCATGCCAGCCGAAGACGTTGACCTCGAACTGCGCCCGCAGCACGTCCGGCCGCAGGTCTTCCACCGCACCGGGCTGGCCGTAGGCGCCGTTGTTGAACAGCGCGTCGATCCGCCCGCCGGTGGCGGCCAGCACCTTGTCGGCGCAGGCGGCGATCGAGGCGGGCTCGGCATAGTCGAGATAGACCGCCGTCACGCCCTCGATGGCGCCGAGCATCGCGAGATCCTCCGGCTTGCGCGCGGTCGCGAACACCCGCCAGCCGCGCTGCGCCATGGTTTGTGCCGCCGCAAGGCCGATGCCCGAGGAGGCGCCGGTGATCAGGATGACGCGCTGTTCTGTCGATCCGCTCATGCGGTGCCTGTCTCCGTTTGCGAGAGGCCCTTCATCACATGAAGACGTGCCGGAGGTCGAGGGTGCCCTTCTCGCCGATCGCGTCGAAATGGGCGTCGAGGAAGCGACCGGCGGCCTGCCGGCCGATCGTCATCAGTTCCTCGAAGAAGGCGTAGGACGTGTTCATCTTGGTGCTGGAACCGAAGGCGGCCAGTTCGTCCGCCCCGGCGATGCGGTGGACGCGGTTGCGCTGGTAATGCGCCGTGTCGAGCCGGCCCTCGTCGATCAGGCGGTTGACGAAGTCGATGGCGCGCAGTTCGCGCAGCAGCGAGGCGTTGAAGGTGATCTCGTTGACGCGCTCGATGATGCCCTGCGCGTCGCGCGGCACCTCCTGCCGCTCCAGCGGATTGATCTGCACCAGCACGATGTCGCCGCTGCCGCTCTCGCCGAAGAAGGGAAACAGCGCCGGATTGCCCATGTAGCCGCCGTCCCAGTAGTGTTCGCCGTCGATCTCGACCGCGTGGAACAGAAACGGCAGGCAGGCCGAGGCCATCACCGCGTCGGCCGACAGGTCCTTGTTGCGGAACACCTTGATCTTGCCGGTCTCGACGCTCGTTGCCGAGATGTAGAGCTTGATCTTGTCGCAGTTGCGCACGCGCTCGAAATCGATCTGCTCGGCGAGAAGGTCGCGCAGCGGATTGAGGTTGAGCGGATTGAGATCGTAGGGACTCGCGACCCGGCTGACGAGGTCGAACAGCGGAAAGCGCGGCCGGTCGAAGGGCATTCGCCACGCCGACATCCACACCTCGATCAGCGAGGTGCGCGGCCCGGAGATCCGGCCCTCGGTGCTGACGCTGCGCCAGAAGGTCTCCAGCGCCATCCGCGCGCCGTCCACCCCGCCGGTGTCGAGGCCGGCGGCCAGCACCACCGCGTTCATCGCCCCGGCGCTGGTGCCCGAGATCGCCTCGAAGTCGAGCCGGTCGTCCTCGAGCAGGCGGTCGAGCACGCCCCAGGTGAAGGCGCCGTGGGCGCCGCCGCCCTGGAGCGCGAGATTGACGATCTTGCGACCGGTGCCGCCGGCCGGACCGCTGTGGTTCTTCGCGGTCATCGCGGTGTCCGCCGGGTCATTGTGCCACCCATCCGCCGTCGATCGACACGATCGTGCCGGTGATCGAGCGCGCGCTCTCGCCGGCGAGATAGAGCGCGAGGTCGGCGATCTCCTCGACGGTGACGAATTCCTTGGTCGGCTGGGCGGCAAGCAGCACGTCGCGCTTGACCTCCTCCTCGGTGATGCCGCGGGTCTTCGCCGTGTCCGGGATCTGCTTTTCGACCAGCGGCGTCCAGACATAGCCGGGCGCGATCGCGTTGACCGTGATGCCGGAGGTGGCAAGTTCCAGCGCCACGGTCTTGGTCAGGCCGGCGATGCCGTGCTTGGCCGCCACATAGGCCGCCTTGTAGGGCGAGGCGACGAGAGCGTGGGCCGAGGCCGTGTTGATGATCCGCCCCGATTTCTGCGCCTTCATGATCGGCACCACGGCGCGGATCGCGTGGAAGGCCGACGACAGGTTGATGGCGAGGATCGCGTCCCACTTTTCCGGCGGGAAGTCCTCGATCGGCGAGACGAACTGGATGCCGGCATTGTTGACGAGGATGTCGAGCCGGCCGAAGGCGGCGTGCGCCTCCGCGATCATCGCGGTGATCTCGGCGGCTTCGCCATGTCGGCGCCGGAATAGAGCACCCTGACCCCGGTCTCGGCGGCCAGCGCGGCGCGGGTCGTCTCGATCTCGGCGGGATCGCCGAAGCCGTTGAGCATCACGTCGGCGCCGGCCTTCGCGAAGGCTGTGGCGACGGCAAGGCCGATGCCGGAGGTGGAGCCGGTGACGACGGCGGACCTGCCCTTGAAGGCGGACGTGCTGGACATGGTCATTCTCCTTGAAAATCAGTCGTGTCTGCGAAAACCGGTGGCGCGCGGATCAGGGGCAAGGGCGGCTGAAGGGCCCGGATGCGGAAATGTCCGTGGAGGGGATCGATGAAGTGTGCACCGCAATAAGTGCGCGTGCCACCGCAATTGATCCAGAGGCGATGCTTCACATTCTCTCGACCGGACTTTCGACCGATCTGGCACATTCTCTCGGGCCTGCAGGCTGCCGCGACTTTCGCCGCAAGCTGCGGCGCTATATGAGGGCGAACGGCAGATTGGACCCATCCCGTGCACCCGCATCACCACCACGATCACGACCATGATCACGGCCAGTGCCGCAAGACGGCCCTCGACCGGGTGGAGAGCGCCTGCGCGCGGCTCGGCCTGCGCATGACGGCGCCGAGGCGCACGGTGCTGGCCGCCCTGCTCCACGATCACGTGCCGATGACCGCCTACGAGCTGATCGACCGCATCGCCGCGACCGACAAGCGCCCGAGCCCGGTCTCGGTCTACCGCGCCCTCGATTTCCTGATCGCCAACGGCTTCGTCCACCGCATCGAGAGCCGCAACGCCTTCGTCGTCTGCTCGCACGAGCATGAGGCCCATGGCAACGGCGCGATCTTCCTGCTGTGCGAGGATTGCGGCGTCGCGGTCGAGGCCGAGGCGACCGATCTCCTCACCCGCATCGACGGCGTTGCCCGCGCCTCCGGCTTCGAGGTGAAGTCGGCGGTGCTGGAGCTGCGCGGCCTGTGCGCCGCCTGCCGGGCGAAAGGTGCCGCCCTTGCGCATGGCCTCGATCACGACGCCGACGCCGCCGAATGAGTTTTCCCGAATGCCGCCGGAGCCGCTTCGCATGACCGACCCGCTCAGCCTCAAGCCACGTCGCCGCACGGTGTCCGTCGATGTCGGCGGTGTGACCGTCGGCGGTTCGGCCCCGGTGGTCGTCCAGTCGATGACCAACACCGACACGGCCGACATCGACGCCACCGTGCGCCAGGTCGCGGACCTCGCCAAGGCCGGCTCCGAACTCGTGCGCATCACCGTCGACCGCGCCGAGGCCGCGGCCGCCGTGCCGCGCATCCGCGAGCGGCTGGAGCGGATCGGCGTGTTCGTGCCGCTGATCGGCGACTTCCACTACATCGGCCACAAGCTGCTGAAGGACCATCCGCCTGCGCCGAGGCGCTGGCGAAATACCGGATCAACCCCGGCAACGTCGGCTTCAAGGCCAAGCGCGACACCCAGTTCGGCGAGATCATCGAGATCGCGATCCGCCACGACAGGCCCGTGCGCATCGGCGTCAACTGGGGCTCGCTCGATCAGGAGCTGCTGACGCGGCTGATGGACGAGAACAAGGCGGCCGGCTTTCCGCTCACCGCCGCACAGGTCATGCGCGAGGCGATCGTGCAGTCGGCGATCTTCTCGGCCACCCGCGCCGAGGAGATCGGCCTGCCGCGCGAGAAGATCATCCTCTCGGCCAAGGTCAGCCAGGTGCAGGACCTGATCGCCGTCTACGGGGAGCTCGCCCGCCGCTCCGACCACGCGCTCCATCTCGGCCTCACCGAGGCCGGCATGGGTACGAAAGGCATCGTCTCTTCCTCCGCGGCCATGGGCATCCTGCTCCAGCAGGGCATCGGCGACACGATCCGCGTCTCGCTCACCCCCGAGCCCGGCGGCGACCGCACCCGCGAGGTGCAGGTGGCGCAGGAGCTTCTGCAGGTGATGGGCTTTCGCGCCTTCGTGCCGGTGGTGGCCGCCTGCCCCGGCTGCGGACGCACCACCTCCACCGTGTTCCAGGAACTCGCCAGCCGCATCCAGGACCAGATCCGCGAGGAAATGCCCGCCTGGCGCAGCCGCTATCCGGGCGTCGAGGCGCTGAAGGTCGCGGTGATGGGCTGCATCGTCAACGGCCCGGGGGAATCGAAGCACGCCGACATCGGCATCTCCCTGCCCGGCACCGGCGAGACCCCGGCCGCCCCGGTCTACATCGACGGCGAGAAGGCGATGACCCTGCGCGGCCCGGCGATCGCCGAGGAGTTCCGCGAGCTGGTGCTCGGCTATATCGAGAAGCGCTGGGGCCCGGGCGGCAGCTCGCGCGACGCGGCGGAGTGAGACCGGCCGCGGACAGGGTCGACCTCTCGAAGCCTGTCCGCCAGGGGCGATCGAGGTGCCCCGCCGGCGCGCCTCGTCAGCGGTCGCGGGCCGCGACGAAGCGGGCGGTCTCCGCCAGCACCGCGCCGCGCGCACCGAAGCCCGAAAGCAGACCCTCGGCCTCGCCGACCAGATCGCCGAGCATCGTCCGCGCAGCTTCGACGCCGTGAAGGCCGACGAGCGTGCCCTTGCCGCGCCCGGCGCCTTGGCCGTCGCCTTGCCGAGGGTGGCCGCGTCCGCCGTCACGTCGAGCAGGTCGTCGGCCAGCTGGAAGGCGAGGCCGACGATCTCGCCGAAGCGCACCAGCCGGGCGAGATCCGCGGTGCCGGCCCGGCCGAGCCGGGCGCCGGCCTCGACCGCGTGGCGCAGCAGCGCCCCGGTCTTCATCGCCTGCAAGCGGCGGATCTCCGCCGCGTCCAGCGGCCGGCGGAGCGGCTGGAACCGACCCTCGGCGGCAAGATCCAGCATCTGCCCGCCGACCATGCCGCCAAGCCCGGCCGCGCGCGCGAGGCCGCGTACCAGATCGAGCCGCAGGGCGGGGTCGGGATCGGCCTCCGGCCGCGCAAGGAGATCGAAGGCGAGCGTGAGCAGGGCATCGCCGGCCAGAATCGCGGTCGCCTCGTCGAAGGCCTTGTGGACGGTGGGGCGGCCGCGCCGGATGTCGTCGTCGTCCATCGCCGGCAGGTCGTCATGGACCAGCGAATAGCAGTGGACGCATTCGGTCGCCGCGGCGGCCAGCAGGAGGTCGCCGGCCCCGTCGTCGATGTCGCGGCCGAACAGCCGGGCGGTCTCGATGGTGAGGAAGGGGCGCAGCCGCTTGCCCCCGCCGAGCACCGCGTGGCGCATCGCGTCCAGCAGGCGCGCGGGGCGCAGGATCTCGCCCTCCTGCGGCGCCTCATCAAGCAGCGCCGCAAGGCGCGCGTCCACGAGGGCGCAGTCTCGGCAAGGCGAAGTTCGAAGGCGCGGCGATCCATGGCGTGTCCCCTGACGCCGCCTCCATAGCGGACGGCGCAGGCGTCGTCCACGACTGACAGAGCAGGGCGCGAACGGGCCGTCCGGAGGGGGGGAGCTTGACGTGGCGGGCGACGAGGCGGACTCTGTCGGCCGCAGATGGGGCAGGCGCATTCGCCGCCGCAGCCCGGCTTCGGCCGGACCAAAAATGCCGGAGGACATTTGCTGGCACACAATATACCATAAGGTTGTTACAGGGATGGAAACGGCCAGGCCGAAATGAGCCTCAAAAAGCCGCTCGAAAGGATCGTGTTCGCTGTCGCCTCGGTGGTTCTCATCGCGGCCTGCGCCTTCGTGTTCAAGACGGTGTGGCGCGACGACGAGCTCGCCGCCTTCCGCGATGCCGGCGCGCACCGGCTTGCCTTCGCCGCCTCGCAGATCCAGAACGAGATCGGCCGCCAGGATCACATCCACCGCATCATCGCCCTCGACCCCGACGTCAAGGACGTGCTGAAGGCCACGCCGCCGCGGCCCGGCAGCTATCCGCTGCACCGCAAGCTGGCGATGATCGGCACCGAGGCCAACACCGCGGCCATCTACGTGGTCGCGCGCAACGGCATGGTGATCTCGGCCAGCGACAACACCTCGGCGACCTCGGTGCTGGGCACCAGCCACCTCTCGCGGCCCTATTTCCTCACCGCCATCAGCCAGGGCAGCGCCGCCTTCTTCGGCATCGACCCGGCCACCGGCCGCACCAGCTATTTCCTCGCCGAGGCGGTGCGCGAGACCGACGGCGGCAACGTGATCGGCCTGACCGTCGTCAAGATCGACTTCTCGGACCTCGAGGCCAGCTGGGAGGCGGTGGGCGAGAAGATCATCGTCACCGACGAGAACGGCGTGGTCCTTCTGACCGGCACGCCGGCCTGGCGCTACAAGACGCTGGCGCCGCTGACCTCGCCGCTCAAGGCCGAGATCGTCTATTCCGACCGCTATGTCGACCAGCGGCTCGATCCGCTCGACATCGTCACCCTCGACGACACCGAGCCGGACCGGATGGTCCGCATCCGCGAACCCGGCGGCACAAGCACCTATCTCGTCCAGCACACCCGCCTGTTCGAGCATGGCTGGACCGTGCGCCGCCTGACCGACGTCGGTCCGCTGCAGACCACCGAGCGCGACGGCGCGATCATCGGCGGCACCCTGGCCGCGCTCGCCGTGATGCTGGCGCTCTACGTCGGCCAGCGTCAGCGGGCGCTGTCGATTTCGCGCCGGGCCCAGGCCCGGCTGCAATGGGCGGTGGAGCTGCGCACCCGCGAGCTGCGCGAGGCCAACAAGACGCTGCATGCCGAGTTCACCGAGCAGCGCCGCATGGAAGCCCAGTTGCGCCAGATCCAGGGCGAACTGCTGCAGGCCGGCAAGATGGCGGCGCTCGGCCAGATGTCGGCCGCGCTCGCCCACGAGATCAACCAGCCGCTCACGGCCATTGCCACCTTCACCGCCAGCGCCCGGATCCTCGACACCCGCGGCGACCGCACGGCCGTGCGCGCCAATCTCGACGAGATCGCCGGGCTGACCGAGCGGATGGCGCGGATCACCAGCAACCTGAAACGGTTTGCCCGCAAGGGCCAGGGCGACCCGGCCGTGCCGCTGCACCTGCGCGACGCGGTCGATCGCGTGCTGATCCTCGTCGGGCCGCAGGCGCGCAGCGCCGGCATCGCCATCGAGAGCCGGATCGATGCCGACGCCGAAGTGATCGCGACCCCCGTGCTGCTCGAGCAGGTCATCCTCAACCTGCTCCAGAATGCCATGGATGCGCTGTCCGGCGCCCCGGACCCGCGCATCCGGATCGAGGCCGCGGCCCGCGGCGAGGAGGCCGTGCTGCGCATTGTCGACAACGGCGCCGGCATCGCCGAGGACGTCCTCGACCGCCTGTTCGAGCCCTTCTTCACCACCAAGCCGAGCGGGGTCGGCCTCGGCCTCGGCCTGTCGATCTCCCACGGCATCATCGAAAGCTTCGGCGGCAGGCTCACCGCCGCCAACCTTGCCGGGGGCGGCGCCGAAATGGTGATCGTGCTGCCCCGCCATGTCCGGCGGCCCACCCGGGCGGAGACGCTCGCCCATGCCTGACCTGAAGGAAAACGTCCCGATCCTGCTGGTCGACGACGAAGCGCCGATGCGCCAGGCCGTGGAGCAGTGGCTGCAGATCGCCGGCCACACGGTGGAGGCCTTTCCCGCCGCCGAGCCGGCGCTGGCCGCGATCCGCCACGACCATCCGGGCATTCTCGTCACCGACCTGCGCCTCGGCGGCATGGACGGCATGGAGCTGCTGCGCCGCACGCTGGCGATCGATCCCGACTTTCCGGTGGTGGTGATGACCGGCCACGGCGACGTGTCGACCGCCGTCGAGGCGATGCACATCGGTGCCTACGACTTCGTGGAAAAGCCGTTTTCGCCGGAGCGCTTCACCGACATCGTCCGCCGCGCCTGCGAGAAGCGCCGCCTGACCCTCGACAACCGCATGCTGCGCCGGGCCGTGGCCGAGGATTCGCTGGAATCGCGGATCATCGGCACCTCGCAGGCGGCCCGGTCGCTGCGCGCCGCCGTCGCCGAGGTCGCCGCCAGCGACGCCGCCGTGGTGCTCTACGGCGAGACCGGCGCCGGCAAGGACCTCGTTGCCCGCTGCATCCACGATTTCGGCCGCCGCGCCCGCCAGCAGTTCGTCGCCATCAACTGCGCGGCGATCCCCGAGACCATGGTCGAGAGCGAGTTGTTCGGCCACGAGGCCGGCGCGTTCACCAGCGCCGTCGCCCGCCGCATCGGCAAGTTCGAGCATGCCCACCGCGGCACCCTGTTCCTCGACGAGATCGAGAGCATGCCGGCCGCCGTGCAGGCCAAGCTGCTGCGCGCCCTGCAGGACCGCACCATCGAGCGCCTCGGCTCCAACCAGACGATCCAGGCCGACACCCGCACCATCGCGGCCAGCAAGGTCGACCTGCGCGTCGCCAGCGAGGACGGCCGCTTCCGCGCCGACCTCTACTACCGGCTCTGCGTCGTCGAACTGCACATCCCGCCGCTGCGCGAGCGGGCGGAGGACATCGTCCTCCTGTTCGAGCATTTTGCCGCCTCCAGCGCCGAACGCCACGGCCGCGAACCCCGCCCGCTGCGGGCCGCGACACTCTCGGCCCTGCGCGCCCATTCCTGGCCCGGCAACATCCGAGAACTGCGCAACGCCGCCGAGCGCTACGCTCTCGGCTTCGGCGAGGCGCTGGAACCGAGGCTCGCCACCCCCGCCTCACCCGCCAGCCGGCGCCTGTCGCTCGCCCGCGAACTGGAAGAGGCCGAGCGGCGGATCATCGAGCAGGCCCTCGCCGAATCCGGCGGCAACATCGCCGCGGTGATGGAGCGGCTCGACGTGCCGCGCCGCACCCTCAACGAGAAGATGGCCCGCCTCGGCATCGACCGCGCCGCCTTCGCCGCCGGCGAGAACGCCGGCCGCTGAGCCGCGCTCTCGGGGCTGGCGGCGGCACCCATGCCGGGCGCAGCTTCCGGTGCCCTTGCCGACGCCCGGTCGTCCCCCGCCCGGTCCGGCCGTCCCCGCGCCCCTGAGCTGCCGCCCGCCCCAGGTTGCCTTGCTGCAGGGACACCTCGCGCGCCTTCGCATGGCCCCATCGCATGGCTTGGACACACGACATGCGAGTGATGCATGACGCATGGGGCGACGACGCCGGGACCGCCGTCAGGGCGCCTCGCGCCCTTCGGCAAGATCACGCCGAGCGGACCTTCGCCGATCGGCGTGATTCCGCCGAGCCGGATTGTGGCTTTCTCCGGACATTCGGATGACGGAATTATTTTCTGCTTTCCGATCAATAGTTTGCTCAAAAATTTGCGCCCGCTCGCCGCTTGGCACGCAGCTTGCCATCAAGGGTCCACAGCTCGGAACAGCTACGGGAGAGCCCGCCGACCTCGCATATCAATCGATTCAAGTCTCAAGACACCAAGCCCACGAGAAGCCGAAGTTTTGAAATAAGGAAACGCTCAATGTCTGCTCAGATGTCTGCAGCGCCGGCGGTAGCCCCGTCGGCCAACCGCTGGATGCAACTCGTCGTCGGTGTGATCTGCATGGTCGCCGCCGCCAACATCCAGTACTCCTGGACCCTGTTCGTGCCCGAGATCCAGGCCGTCCACGGCTGGACCCGCGCCTCGATCCAGGTCGCCTTCACCATCTTCGTCGTCGTTCAGACCTGGGCCTCGCCCGTCGTCGGCTACTTCATCGACCGTTACGGCCCCCGCAACGTCGTCATGTTCGGCGGCCTGATGACCGGCGGTTCGTGGGTGCTCGACAGCTACGCCGGTTCGCTGACCGGCTTCTACGTCGCCTCGATCATCGGTGGCATCGGCGTCGGCTGCGTCTACTCGACCTGCATCAACAACGCCCTGAAGTGGTTCCCGGATCGCCGCGGTCTCGCGGTCGGCATCACCGCCGCCGGCTACGGCTCGGGCACCGCGCTCACCATCATCCCGATCGCGTCCGTGATCGCCGCCAGCGGCTACCAGACGGCCTTCTTCTGGTTCGGCCTGCTCCAGGGCGCCGTGATCCTGATCGCCGCCATCGGCCTCAAGGGCCCGCGCAAGGGTGAAGTGTCCTTCTCCTCGACCGTCATCCAGAGCCGCCGCGACTACACCCTGGGGGAAGCCCTCCAGACCAAGGTGTTCTGGGTCATGCTGGTCATGTTCACCTGCACCGTGACCGGTGGTCTGATGGCCGTCGCCCAGCTCGGCGTCATCGCCGAAGACCTCGGCGTCAAGGAGTTCGAGGTCAACCTCTACTTCTTCGCCATGGCCGCCCTGCCCTTCGCCCTCATGCTCGACCGCATCCTGAACGGCATCTCGCGTCCGCTGTTCGGCTGGGTGTCCGACCATATCGGCCGTGAAAAGACCATGTTCATCGCCTTCTCGCTCGAAGGCCTCGGCATCGTCGCGCTCGGCTACTTCGGCAGCAACCCCTGGGCGTTCATCATCCTCTCGGGCGTCGTGTTCCTGGCCTGGGGCGAGGTCTACAGCCTCTTCTCCGCCACGGCCGCCGACACCTTCGGCAGCGCCCACATCGGCAAGATCTACGGCGTCCTCTACTGCGCCAAGGGTATCGCCGCGCTCCTCGTCCCGATGGGCAACATCCTGATGGAAGCCACCGGCACCTGGAACTCGGTGCTCTACACCGTGGCCTGCATGGACATCCTCGCGGCGGTCCTCGCCATCACGGTGCTCCGTCCGATGCTGGTCAGGCATCACGAGAGCAACGGCGTGGTCTACAACTCCAAGGCCGCCCACGCCTGATCGGCGACTTCGCCGCCGGCGCCATCCACGGGGACGACGAAGCCCCCTGGATCGGCGCCGATGGCTCCCGCCTCGGAAGGGCAGCGGCACCTCGCCTCTGCCCTTCTGTCCCGGATGTCCATCTCCCCCGGACATCCGATCTCCGCCGGACGGGTTCTCTTGCGCGGGCCCGGACGGCACCCTCCCAGACTTGCGCCCCGTCCGGACCTCCGGTCGGGGTGCTTTTTTTGCGCGCCATCCTGCACCGGCAGGCCCTGCCTCCACGCCCCGGCGAACCGCACCCATGGGAAAGTGGCTTCGTATCCGCGAGCCCTGTTGCTATGGTTGCCCGAGCCTGGCCGACGGGCCGCCACACTGTCCGGGGACCCCATGCCGAGGCACGCCGCGTGGATGACGCCACCGATCCCTCCGACGTCCGCCCCGGCGCCCGCCCGGCGCGCGCCCGCTCCTGCTCAGGATCGTCTTCGGCGCGGCCAGGCTGCTGCTGCTCGCGGTCGTGGTCGTTGCGGCGCTGGTGCCGGTCTACGCGGTCGTGCCGCCGCCGGCCTCCACCCTGATGCTGCGCGACCTCGTGCTGGCCGGTGGCTACGAGCGTGACTGGGTGGCTTCGACGAGATCTCCCCCTATCTCGTGCGCGCCGTGATCATGAGCGAGGACGGCCGCTTCTGCGAGCACGGCGGCGTCGACTGGGACGCGCTCACGCTGGTGCTCGACGGCGCCGGCGACAGCGGTCCGGCGCGCGGGGCCAGCACGATCCCGATGCAGACCGTCAAGAACCTCTTCCTCTGGTCCTCGCGCTCCTATGTGCGCAAGGGGCTGGAGATCCCGCTGGCGCTCTACGCCGACCTCGTCTGGAGCAAGCGGCGGATGATCGAGATCTATCTCAACACCGCGGAATGGGGCGCCGGCATCTACGGCGCCGAGGCGGCGGCCCGGCACTATTTCGACAAGCCGGCCGCCAAGCTCAGCCGCAAGGAGGCCGCGCTGCTGGTCTCGGCGCTGCCGAATCCGTTCCTGCGCAACCCGGCCAAGCCCGGCCGCGGCCAGCGCTCGATCGCCCGCGTGATCGAGCGGCGCGAGCGCCAGTCGGGCGCCTATGTCGCCTGCGTCTTCGAGAGCTGAGCCGCCGGCTCGGCGTTTCTGCCGGCATTCGGCGGGATTTTCTCAAGATCGCTCTGGCCAAAACCGGCCGGGGACTGTATAAGCCGGCCCATTCACGTGAATATGCGCCTGCAACGTCCGCCCGTGACGATCAAGGTTCGGGCGTTGGACAGACGATGGAGTTTTGACCGATGGCAGTGCCGAAAAGGAAGACCTCGCCTTCGAAGCGTGGCATGCGCCGCTCTGCGGACGCGCTGAAGGCTCCGACCTACGTCGAGGACAAGACCTCGGGTGAACTGCGCCGTCCGCATCATGTCGATCTGAAGACCGGCATGTACCGCGGCCGCCAGATCCTGGAGCCGAAGGACGCCGTCTGAGGCGTATCCCTTCCGGCCCCGCGCAGGACTGAACGAAGGAAGGTCGGCCATCAGGTCGGCCTTTTTTCATGGAAGATCCGCCCGCGCTCCCCTCCAGAGCATCGGCTTTTCCGAAAACCGCAACCCCCGTTTCGGACCGATGCTCCAGCCCCCGCCGAGGCGCCGACATGATCGCCAACATTCCGCTGACGCTGATCCCGCTGGTCGTCTTCAACCTGTTCGCCTTCGATCTGGCCGGCCAGGCCGGCGGCGGCGATCCCTGGCTGGTGCCGCTGTTCACCATCGAGATGCTGTCGGGGGCGCGGTTCACGCCGACCTCGGGCGACATGATGATCGTTGCCGGCATCGTCTGCCTGTTCGTCGAGATCCTGAAGGCGACGCGGTTCGGCACCGGCGCGCTCGCCGACCACCTGATGTCGATGCTGGTGTTCGTGATGTATCTGGCGGAATTTCTCACCATCGCCGCCGCCGCCCACTCGGTGTTCGTGATCCTGACGGTGATCGCCTTCATCGACGTCGTCGCCGGATTCTCGATCTCGATCGCCGGCGCCCGCCGCGACGTCAGCTTCGGCGCCGACGACCGCTGAGCGCGGGCCTCGATCAGGGAGACTGGTCCGGGAGAAACGGTCCGCTCAGCAGCTGCGGGCGAGCAGGAAGCCGGGCTCGATGGCCGTGGAAAGCCGGCCGGCCCGGCCATAGGCTTCATTGGCGCGCGGCGCGACGGCGCCGTTGGCCCGGCTCGCGCGACGTTCGCCGCCGGCCGGCGTGGTCTCGCGGTTGGCGATCAGCTGGGCGATGAACGGGGCGCCGGCGCGGTAATGGCCGCTGCTCTCGCGCGGCGACACCGGCTCGAGCAGGACGATGTCCCGCCCCTCCGACATGGCCTCGCCCCGGGGCTCGTGGCGCTCGTCCCGGTCGGCGCCGCTGCCCGCCGACGCGGACGCCACCCGGCGCGGGGAGACCCGCGCGGTGCCTGTCCTGTCGATGGTTCGGCCGATGTCCAAGATCCGCATCCTCGTCGTCCCGTTCCGGGACACAAGCGCGCCGCGCCCTGCCCCTTGCCCGAGACTCAGCAAGTCGCGGGCCGCAGAGGCCCTCGCCTGGCTGTGCCACCGCGAAACGACGCAGGTCTTAACGAATGGTTAATGCTACGCCCTTCGCATTAACCTTTCAACGCCGGACAGGGCGGATCGGTCCCGGACATGACAATGCCGGGTTGGCGACCGTCGGAATTTGAAGAAAGGGGGGATCGAGCGCCGCCCCCCAGCGCTGCAAGGCGCGGAGAAGGCCCGCGAGCCGGAGATTTGGCGACCTGTAGACGCAGCCGGACCGAGGACCGGCAGGTGCGGCGCGCCGAAGCCGCCACCCTCCGCCAGCCCTCGCGAGTCCCTCGCCGGACCCCTCAGGCCTTTTCGGCGCCGAGCTTGTCCAGCCGGCGCTGCATGGCCTCGATCTGCTCCTTGAGACCGTCGATGTCGGCGCTGCGCGCTTCGGGCGCCTCGGCCGGCTTCGGGGCGCCCTCGCCCGTCTCGCCGGCGGCGAAGGGGATGAACATCCGCATGGCCTTCTCGAACATCTCGGCGTTGCGCCGCACCTGCTCTTCCATCGCCTCGAGGCCCGTGCCGCCGAAGGTGTGGGTCATCGTCTGGCGGAACTTCTCCTGCTCGCGGGTCAGCGAGGCGATCGACTGCTCCAGGTATCCCGGCACGAGCGTCTGCATGCTGTCGCCGTAAAAGCGGATCAACTGCCGCAGGAAAGTGACCGGCAGCAGGTTCTGCCCCTTGCCTTCCTGTTCGAAGATGATCTGGGTGAGCACCGAGCGGGTGATCTCCTCGCCGGACTTCGCATCGTGCACGATGAAGTCCTCGCCGCCCTTCACCATCTGGGCCAGATCCTCGAGGGTCACGTAGGTGCTGGTGCCGGTGTTGTAGAGACGCCGGTTCGCGTATTTCTTGATGATGGTTGGTGTGTCGTTCTTTGCCATTGAGATCGTCGTCCTCCCAGACCACGCGCGGACCGCATACCCGGTGCCCGGCGCTTGTCGCGCCGTGTGACCGTCCGCTGCCGTGCGCCGAAGGTCCTCCCCGACACGGCGCGGACGGCCGGAGCCGTCCCACACATCGGAAGACTAGGCGGTTTTCGCAGCCGCGACCACAGGTTTTCGCCCTGCAGCACGGGCCATCTGCGGTGCACGCGGCCCGAGGGGCAAAGGAGCGTCCGCAGGGGCGCGACCGCAGGTCGCGTCACGACGAAATGCCACCCTTCCCGCGGTTGACAGAGCCCGCGCGAAACTTCTCTAGTGCTGGTCAGGCATCGGTCCCGCATGGGCGGTGCACCGCCGGCTGCGGGCGGAACCAAGAGACGGGCGGGCGAGGCACACCGCCAGACCGGGAGAGCACCATGTCAGACATCGTCATCGTTTCGGCCACCCGCACGGCGGTCGGCTCCTTCAACGGCGCCTTCGCGAGCGTCGCCGCCCATGACCTTGGCGCCGCGGTGATCCGGGCCGTCCTCGACAAGGCCGGCGTCGAGGCGGCCGAGGTCGACGAGGTGATCCTCGGGCAGGTGCTCGTCGCCGGCCAGGGCCAGAACCCGGCGCGCCAGGCCGCGATCAACGCCGGCGTGCCGATCGAGGCCACCGCCTTCGGGCTCAACCAGCTCTGCGGCTCCGGCCTGCGCGCGGTCGCCCTCGGCATGCAGCAGATCGCCAGCGGCGACGCCTCGATCATCGTCGCCGGCGGCCAGGAGAGCATGTCGATGGCGCCCCATTGCGCGCATCTGCGCGGCGGCGTGAAGATGGGCGACTTCCAGATGGTCGACACCATGATCCGCGACGGCCTGTGGGACGCCTTCAACGGCTACCACATGGGCACCACCGCCGAGAACGTCGCCCGTGAATTCCAGATTACCCGCGACGAGCAGGACGCCTTCGCCGTCGCTCCCAGAACAAGGCCGAGGCCGCCCAGAAGGCCGGCCGGTTCAAGGACGAGATCACCCCCTTCACCATCAAGGGCCGCAAGGGCGACATCGTTGTCGACCAGGACGAATACATCCGCGCCGGCACGACCCTCGACACCGTCGCCAAGCTGCGGCCGGCCTTCTCCAAGGACGGCTCGGTCACCGCCGGCAACGCTCCGGCATCAACGACGGCGCCGCCGCCGTGGTACTGATGTCGGCCGCCGAGGCCGAGAAGCGCGGCCTCACCCCGCTCGCCCGCATCGCCTCGTGGGCGACCGCCGGCGTCGACCCGGCCGTGATGGGCACCGGCCCGATCCCTGCCTCGAAGAAGGCGCTGCAGAAGGCCGGCTGGTCCACCGACGACCTCGACCTCGTCGAGGCCAACGAGGCCTTCGCCGCCCAGGCCTGCGCGGTCAACAAGGGCCTCGGCTGGGACACCGGCAAGGTCAACGTCAACGGCGGCGCGATCGCCATCGGCCACCCGATCGGCGCCTCCGGCGCCCGCGTGCTGGTGACCCTGCTGCACGAGATGGCGCGGCGCGATGCGAAGAAGGGCCTTGCCACGCTCTGCATCGGCGGCGGCATGGGCGTCGCGCTCACCGTCGAACGCTGAGGCGCCTGACACGTCCCGCAGCCCGCGACCTGTCGTCCCGCCATCGCCTTCGGGACGACAGGTCGCGGCGCCCCGCGCCGCCGGGCAGATAAGAAGAAGACGGCAACCGCGCGCCGGGGGGCGCTGCGGCATCCAGAACAGGGAGAGAATCATGGGCATTGCAGTCGTCACCGGCGGCACGCGCGGCATCGGCGCGGCCATCTCGATCGGCCTCAGGGACGCCGGCCACACCGTGGCCGCCACCTTTGCCGGCAACGTGGAAAAGGCCGAGGCCTTCAGGGCCGAGACCGGCATCGCCGTCTACCAGTGGGACGTGGCCGACGCCGAGGCCTGCGCCACCGGTCTTGCCAAGGTCGAGGCGGAGCTCGGCCCGGTCGACATCCTCGTCAACAACGCCGGCATCACCCGCGACGCCATGTTCCACAAGCTGTCCTTCGACGCGTGGAAGGCGGTAATCTCCACCAACCTCGATTCCATGTTCACGATGACCAAGCCCGTGATCGAGGGCATGCGCGCCCGCAGCTTCGGCCGGATCGTCAACATCTCGTCGATCAACGGCCAGAAGGGCCAGATGGGCCAGACCAACTATTCGGCCGCCAAGGCCGGCGTGATCGGCTTCACCAAGGCGCTGGCCCAGGAAAGCGCCTTCAAGGGCATCACCGTCAACTGCATCTGCCCCGGCTACATCGACACCGACATGGTGGCGGCGGTGCCCGAGGAGGTGCTGAAGGGCATCATCAAGGGCATCCCGGTCGGCCGCCTCGGCAAGGCCGAGGAAATCGCCGCCCTCACCGTCTACCTCGCCTCCCCGGCGGCCGGCTTCATGACCGGCGCGGTGCTGACGATCAACGGCGGCCAGTATATCGCCAACGGCTGAAGGCGGACCCACGGCTTGAAACGAAAAGGACCCGGAGGCGACGTCCTCCGGGTCCCTTTTCGTCCTGCGGCGCGGGCCGGGACGACGCCGGTCAGGCGACCAGCGCCATCGACGCCTCGCGCACCCGGCGCGTCGCCGCGTCGACCTGCCCGGTCGAGTCCGCGATCGTGCCCATGTTGCGGGTCACCACGTCGACCCCGTGGGCGGCGGTGTGCATGTTCGACGACATGTCGCGGGTCACGGCCGACTGTTCCTCGACCGAGGCGGCGATGCTCGCCGAGATGTCGTTGATCTGCGAGATGGTCATCGCGATCGACTCGATCGCACCGACCGCCTCATCCGTGGTCGTCTGCACCGCGCCGATCTGGGCGCGGATCTCCTCGGTCGCCTTCGACGTCTGCGAGGCGAGGCTCTTCACCTCGCTGGCAACCACCGCGAAGCCCTTGCCGGCCTCGCCGCGCGCGCCGCCTCGATGGTGGCGTTGAGCGCCAGCAGGTTGGTCTGGGCCGCGATCGAGTTGATCAGCGCCACCACGTCGCCGATCTTCTGCGCCGCGCTGGCAAGGCTGGCCACGACGCCGGTGGTGTCCTGCGCCTGCCGCACCGCGCCGGTGGAAATCACGAGCGCCTGGCCCACCTGGCGGCTGATCTCCTCGACCGACGCGACGAGTTCCTCGGCCCCCGAGGCGACCGCCTGCACGTTCGACGACGTCTCCGCCGAGGCGGTGGCGGCATCGGTCGCCTGCCGGCTGGTTTCGGAGATCGCCTTGGCGACCTCGGCGAGTTCGTCGATCATGACGCCCTGCAGGCGATGACGGCGCCGGCGGTCCTCGACCTGCGCGGTGATGTCGGTGGCGAACTTGACGACCTTCAGCGGCCGGCCGGCGTCATCGAGGATCGGATTGTAGGTGGCCTGGATCCAGACCTCGCGCCCGCCCTTGCCGATCCGCTTGCATTCGGCCGACTGGAACTCGCCGCGACGCAGATCGTCCCAGAAGCGCCGGTATTCCGCGCTGTCACGTTCGCCCGGCTCCATGAACATGCGGTGGTGCTGGCCGCGGATCTCCTCGATCCGGTAGCCGAGCGCGTCGAGGAAATTCTGGTTGGCCTCGGTGACGGTGCCGTCGAGCGTGAAATGGATGACGGCCTGGGCCCGGTTGATCGCCGCGATCTGGCCCGCCGACTCGAGCGCGGCCAGCTTGCGCTGCGTGATGTCCGTGGCAAGTTTCACCACCTTGATCGTGCGGCCCCCACGCCCGAACACCGGGTTGTAGGTGGCCTCGATCCAGACATGGCGTCCATCCTTCGTGATGCGCTTGAACGCGCCGACATGCACCTCGCCGCGCTCCAGCTTCTTCCAGAATTCCCTGTAGACGGCACTGTCGCGGTCTTCCGGCGTCACGAACAATGAGTGGTGGCGCCCGCGAATCTCGTCCAGCGAATAGCCGAGGGCGTCAGAAAATTGGCATTGGCGGCCAGGATCTTTCCCGTCGGATCGAACTCGATCATCGCATAGGACCTGTCGAGGCCCCTCATGAGCGCGTCCGTCTCGCTGCTGCGGAAAAAGGACATCCGATCCTCCGTCTACTTGTCTGTCCTGCGGTCCTCGCCGTGGTGGGCGTTTGATGAAAATACGCCACTCACACTTGAGGATGTTTGAACGAAAGACTGGACCGGACGGCGCTGTCTGGAGACGAAAGTGCTCACGAGGGCGTGGATCGAGAGAGGGAGCGATTGATCCGGAGCACATTCTGCTCCAGATCAAGAGTTCCCGACCGGGATTCGACCGCGACGACCTCACAACGAGTAGGATGACATGCCGAACAGGAAGAGAATGACCCGATGGTCATCATACGAACTTCTGCGAAGCATCGAAATGCGTGGCAAGGTCGGTACCTGGGTCTGGGATGTTCCAACCGGGGCGGTGGAATGGTCGCCCGGGCTTTACCGCATCTTCGGCGTCGATCCGGCCACTCCGGCCTCGCTCGAACTGTACCAGCGGCTGCTGCATCCGGACGATCGTCTCGATCTCGACACGACGACGATGATCCGGGACAGCGGCACGATCTTCGACCGCGAACTGCGGATCATCCGGCCCGACGGAACGATGCGCTGGCTGCGCGGCTACGGGGACGTGCTCGTCGACGGCGACGGCGAGGTCCGCCAGGCCGCCGGGGTCGTCTTCGACATCACCACGGAACGGGCGATGACCGACGCCCTCAAGCGGACCAGCCTGCGCAATGCCAGCCTTTCGGCCCGACTCGGCGGCGTGATCTGGGTGGCCGACCCGGCCGGCATCGTCACCGATCTCCATGGCTGGAGCGAGCTCACCGGCCAGGGCCTTGCCGATGTCCAGCGCAACGGCTGGCTCGACGTGGTTCATCCGGAGGACCTGGTCGCGACCCGGCAGACCTGGCTCGGCGCGCTGGAACAGCGGACCGGCTTCACGATGCGCTACCGGATCCGCTGCCAGGATGGCGCCTACCGCCGCTTCGAGGCGACGGCGACGCCGGTGCTCAATCGCGACGGCCAGATGGTGGAACTCGTCGGCATCTGCCTCCCGGTTCCGGAGACAGGGGGCAAGGAGGCCGGCGGCAGGGAAACCGCCTCCGCCGCGACCGCCGAGCAGGGCCTCACGCCCGGCCAGCTCCGCGCGGCGCGCGCCGCCCTCGGCTGGTCGATCGCGGACCTCGCCGCCGCGAGCGGCGTGTCGGTCTCGACGATCCGGCGCATGGAAACCGGCCATCCCGACCGGCAGGTCAATGTCGGCTTCACCGAGACGATCCGCGGGATCTTCCGCCGCGAGGGCGTGGTCGTCGCGCTCGCCAACGGCCGGGTGACGGTGAGCTTCGACGCCGGCCGCTGACGGACGGCAACCCGGCTGCGCGGCGGCAGTCCTCGCTCAGCCCGCGCTCGGTGCCAGGCCGAGCCGGTGACCAAGCACGCCGGCCAGCAGGTCGAACACCTCGTGCGGCGCAAACGGCTTGCGCAGCAGGCCGGAGAACAGACGCTCGGCCGGCATCCGCTCCTGGCCGGTCACGCAGACCACCGGCGGCCGTTCGCGCCCGAAGGCCTCGTCGAGGCGGCGCACCACGTCGGCGCCGGTCTCGCCGGCGAGCGTCCAGTCGGTCAGCACCACGTCCGGGCGGCGCAGCGCCACCGCCGCCTCGGTCTCGGCCGACGACCGTGCGACGGCGACGGCGAAGCCGAAGTCGCGCAACAGCGTCGTCATCAGCACGATCGAGATCTGGCTGTCGTCCACCACCAGCGCGGTCCGCCCGTAGAAGGGCCGCTCGGACGGCGGAATACCCTGGGGAAGCCCAATCACGGGTCGGCCAGGAACGGGCGGCGCAGGGCGCGCCGGCAGGGCCTCGACGACCTGCGGCCGCGCTCCGGCATCAACGGGCTCACGATCCTGCAGCGACGGATCGGCGACG
The DNA here is from genome assembly GCF_001720135.1 of Methylobrevis pamukkalensis. Classification (GTDB taxonomy): domain Bacteria; phylum Pseudomonadota; class Alphaproteobacteria; order Rhizobiales; family Pleomorphomonadaceae; genus Methylobrevis; species Methylobrevis pamukkalensis. The sequence goes on along the minus strand of NZ_MCRJ01000001.1, from coordinate 101,715 downwards.
GTCTCCTGCGGCATCGGACCGATCTCGAGACGGGCGACCGTGCCGCCGGAGCGGCCGGCCAGAATCACGATGGCGCCGCCGATCGCCCGCGCCACCCGGTCGGCGATGAACAGGCCGAGGCCGGCGCCATGCACCGGCGGGCGTCCGGCGGCGGGGGCGCGGAAGGCGGTGAAGGACGCGGCGGCGCCGGGCCCCGGGCCGTCGTCGCAGACCTCGAAACAGACCCGGTCGCCGCGCATCGACACCATCAGCCGGATCGGGCTGCCCGGCGCGTGCTTGAAGGCATTGCCGATGAACCCCGTGAGGATCTGGCGGATGCGGCGCTCGTCGGAGATTACCGCGGCCGGAACGTCCGGATCGACGTCGGCGGTCACCCGCGCCGCGCCGCCGCTGGCGAGCGGCGCATAGAGGCGGACGAGATCGGCGGCCAGCACCGCCGGATCGAACGGCCCGGGGACGACCCGCAGCCCGGCGCCGGCGCCGACGCTGCCCCGATCGACCAGATCGTCGGCGACGGCCAGCGCCTGCGAGGTCGCAAGCCGGATCAGGTCGGTCAGCCGGGCCGCCTCCCCGTCCGGGCCGCAGCGGGTCGCAAGCAGGTCGGCCAGCGCCGCCACCACGCCGAGGGGGCCGCGGATCTCGTGCCCGGCCATGGCCGCGGCGTCGGGCTCGTTGCTCGTGTCCTGATGCATCGTATCCACACTTCATCGGCACGCGCGTGCCACGCATCGGAGATATCTCGCAATCGTGAACCGGTATCGTTAAGGTGCGTTTAAGGCAGGGAGGCCAAGGTGTTCAGAGGACCGATCCAGGCTCGCGGGGCAACCGGCGGGTCGTGGCCACGGCGGACCGAGGCCTGGACGACGTCCGGCAAAGCCGCTGCCGGTTCAGGGCGCGGCTGGCACCGGCCCGGTCCGCGGGCACAGGAACAGAGGCCGGCGACAGCGTAATGCGTAGCGACGACAGACGATCCGGACGACGACCCCCGCAGCTTCCCTTGCGCGCCTGCCGTGCGCTGGCGATGTCGGCCGGGCTTTTCGCCGCCGCGGCGCCGGGTCTGATCGCCCCCGCCCATGCCCAGCAGGCCACCGCCGAGGCGGCGCCGGCCACACCGGCCGTTCTCGCCGTCGAGATCGTCGTCGAGGGCGGCGACGAGGCGATCCGCGCGGAGATCGAGACCGCGTCCCAGCTCTACGACGTTGCCGAGGACGAGATCGAGAATCCCGACGACGTGTTCCGCCGCGCCCTCGTCGACAAGGACCGCCTCGTCGCCGTGCTCTATGGCACTGCCCGCTACGGCGCCCTCGTCGACGTCACCATCGCCGGAACCTCCGTGCTCGACGAGAATGCCGGCGCGATCATCGAGCGCGCGGCCGCCGCCGGCGGAACGCTGACGGCGACGATCACCGTCACGCCCGGCCCGGTGTTCCGCTTCTCGGAAATCAACATCGTCGGCGTCGGCGACGAGCCCGTGCCGGTCGAGGTCGGCACCACCGGGCTCACCATCGGCGCGCCCGCCAATTCCGGCGACATCATCGCCGGCGAGAGCCGGATCGTCGCCCTGCTCAAGCAGCGCGGCCATCCGCTCGCCGCCGTCGTCTCGCGCGACGTCGTCGCCGAACATGCCGACGACACCGTCGAGGTCACCTATCTGGTGGCCCCGGGCGGCGTTGCCGACCTCGGCGAGATCCGGGTGTCCGGCGCCGAGAACGTCGACACCGGCCTGATCCTGAAGAAGGCGCCCTTCGCGGCCGGCCAGCGCTATTCGCCCAAGGCGCTCGACGACTATTCGAAAGAGCTCAATGCCCTCGGCGTCTTCTCCTCGGTCCGTGTGCGCCCCGGCGAGGCGATCGGCCCCGACGGAACGATCCCGGTGGTGGTCGAGCTGGAGGAGCGCAAGCCGCGCTACATCGGCTTCAACGTCGCCTATGGCACCGACACCGGCGCGCTGGTCTCCGGCTACTGGGGCCATCGCAACCTGTTCGGCGGTGCCGAGAAGCTGCGGATCGACGCCGAGGTCTCGGGCATCGAGGCCGCCGACCCGGAGGATTTCACCTATCTGCTGGGTGCGACCTTCTCCAAGCCCGCCGTGCTGACCGCACGCGACGACCTGATCGCCAGCGCCAAGATCCTGCGCGAATCCACCGACGCCTACATCCGCACCGGTGCCGAGGCGAGCGTCGGCCTCGAACGCAAGATCACCGACCAGCTTTCGGTGTCCGGCTCGCTTGCCGTCGAGGCCTCGACCATCGACGACGTGTTCGGCACCAACGAGTATCTGTTCGCCAGCGTGCCGCTGACGGTCGCCTATGACACCACCGACAACAAGCTGGACCCGGCCACCGGCATCCGCGCCACGGCGAAGTTCGAGCCGGCCGCCGGCCAGATCGGCGACACCGGCTTCATGCTGATCGGCGAGGCGAGCCTGTCCGCCTACCAGAAGATCGATGACGACGCGCGCTTCATCCTCGCCGGCCGCGTCTCCGCCGGCGGCATCTTCGGCCCCTCGCTCGCGGACGTGCCGGCCAACCGCCGCTTCTTTGCCGGCGGCGGCGGCTCGATCCGCGGCTACGCCTTCCAGAGCGCCAGCCCCAAGACCGCCGACGGCGAGATCATCGGCGGCCGCAGCTTCCTCGAAACCTCGGTCGAACTGCGCGCCAAGGTGACCGACACCATCGGCATCGTGCCCTTCATCGACGCGGGCAGTTCCTTCGCGAAAGAGTTCCCGGACTTTTCCGAGGACATCAAGGTCGGCGCCGGCATCGGACTGCGCTATTATACACCCATCGGCCCGCTTCGCGCCGACGTGGCGGTGCCGCTCAATCCTGATGAGGGCGACGATGCGTTCGCGCTCTACATCAGTCTGGGACAGTCCTTTTGACCATCATTCTGCGGCTTGCGCGCATCTTTCTCGCCACCGTGCTGGCGCTCGTGCTTCTCGTGATCATTGCCGCATCGGTCCTGATCTTCACGGGCCCCGGCCGCGCGACCTGGCCCGCGCTTGCCGCCTTCGGCTCCGATCTTGCGGGCGTGCCCGTGCGGATCGCCTCGGTCTCCGGTCCGCTGGACGATCTGGAGATCACCGGCGTCACGGTGGCCGACGCCGAGGGCGTGTGGCTGGACATCGACCGCATCGGTCTCGCCTGGAGCCCGTCCTCGATCTTCTCGGGCACGCTGGCCGTCGAACGCCTGGGCGTCGGCACCGTCGACGTCGCCCGCCTGCCGGCCCCCTCCGCCGAACCCGCGCCGGAAACCACCTCCACCACCTCGCTGTCGCTGCCGATCGGTCTTGACCTCAAGGCCGTCGACGTCGGCCTCGTGCGTCTCGGCCAGCCGGTGCTCGGCCAGGAGGAACGGCTGACCTTCGCCGGCGCCGCGCTGGTGCCGGCCGATGCCGCCACCCGCGGCGTCAACCTCAGCCTCGACCTCACCCGCCTTGCCGAGGCCGAGGCCCATGTGCGCCTCGTCCTTGCCTATGTGCCGGAGAGCGGGCGCCTCACCGTCGATCTCGACGCCCGCGAGCCGCCGGGCGGCACGCTGCAGCCGCTGGCCGGCCTGCCCGCCGACACCGACATTGCCATCGCCGTGCAGGGCGAGGGCCCGATCGGCGACTGGACCGGCCGGATCGATGCCGCCGCAACCCGCGCCGGCGCCGACCTTGCCCGCATCGGCGGCGAGGCAACCATCACCCGGCTCGGCGACAACGCGCCCGGCTACCGCCTTGCCGCCAACCTCGACGCGGCCGTGGCCGAAGCCCTGCCGGCCAACATCCGGCCCCTGCTGGCCGGCACGGTACAGGTGGCCGCCACCGCGATCTACGGCGACGACGGCGCCGCGCGCTCGACGCCCTGACCGTCTCGGGCGAGAACCTCTCCGTCGACGCCACCGGCACGCTCGGCGCCGACGGCCAGACCGTGACCGCGAAGGCGGATCTGCGCGTCACGCCGGCCGGCCTTGCCGGCCTTGCCCCGCCGGACATCCAGATCTTCGGCGACGTCTCCGCCACCACCACCGTCACCGGCACCATCGCCGAACCGCAGGTCGTGCTGGACGCCACGGCCGGCAGCCTGATCGCCTCGGGCATCTCGGTGCCCTCCGCGACCCTTGCCGCCACGGTCCGGCGCAGCGCGGGCGGCCTCGTCAGCACCGCCGGCACCGCCTTCGATGCCACCATCACCGCGCCTTCGGTGACCCTGGCCGACGGCCGCGCGCTCGGCGCGGTCGAGGTCGCCGCCCGCGGCTCGGCCGCCGACACCGGCGCCCTCACCCTCGACGAAGCGGTGGTCACCCTGCCCACCGGCCGGATCGAGGCGACGGCCGCGACCGACCCGGAAGCGAGCACCTTCACCGCGACCCTGCGGGCGCTTGTCGCCGATCTCGGCCCGGTGGCTGGCCTCGGCGGCATCGAAGCGCCGGCGGCAAGCTCGACCTTTCCGCCGACCTCTCCGGCTCGCTCGACGGCAGCCGCATCGAGGCCCGGCTGGACGGCGCCGGCGACGGCCTCTCCACCGGCATCGCCGTCGCCGACGGCCTGCTCGGCGCCGCGCCGCGCCTGTCCGGCACCGTGGTCGCCGAAGGCATCGGCAGCCAGCTGCGGATCGGTGCCGACAATCTCGTGCTCGATGGCGCCGCGATCCGGCTCGACGCCGATGGCGGCGCGGCGGCCGACGGGGCCGCCCTCGACGTCACCCTCGCTCTCTCCGATCTTTCGCGTCTTGCCCCGACGCTGGCCGGCAGCACCAACGCCGGGCTGCGGATCGAGGGACCGCTCACGGCGCCGCGCGTCTCGGGCCGGGTGACGACCGAGAATGTCCGGCTCGAAGGCCGCGTGCTCTCGCCCTTCACCGCCGATCTCGACGTGACGCCGACCGCGGCCGGCGCGGTGTCGGGCACGGTGCGCCTTGCCGGCGCCCTCGACGGCGCCCCGATCGACGTCGATGCCGAAATCGCCCGCGGCGAGGACGGCGCCCTCTCCCTGAAGATCCTGCGCGGCGCGCTCGCCAGCGCCACCCTGTCCGGCGCGCTGCAGGCCGCCGCCGACGGCGCGCTCGCCGGCAATCTCGACGTCAACGTCCGCGATCTCGGGCCCCTTGCTGCGCTCGGCGGCGTCAACGGCGCCAGCGGCACGCTGACGGCCACGGTCTCGCTCGGCGCCGAGGGCGGCGTGCCCGTCGCGAATGTGAATGTCACCAGCCCCAACCTTTCGGCCGCCGGCGCGGCGGTCGGCACGCTGGCGCTCACCGCCAAGATCCGCGAGCCGATGACCGCGCCGGCGCTCGACGCCCGGCTGACACTGGCCCGCGCCTCCACCTCGGGCGTTGCCGCCCGCGACGTGACGCTCACCACGACGGGTCCGCTGACGGCGCTCGGCTTCACCCTCAAGGGCGTCGTCAACGAGATCGCCCTCGACGGCCGCGGCGAGGTGGCGCTTGCCGAGACGACCCGCCTGCGCCTCGACGCGCTGTCGGCCCGGCGCGGCCGCGCGGTCGCAACCCTGCCCCGGCCCGCGACCGTGACGGTCGACGGCGGACGCACCACCGTCGATCTTGCGGTCGATGCCGCCGGCGGCTCGCTGACCGTCGCCGGCACCGTGGCCGAACGGCTGGACCTGCGCGTGGCAACCCGCAATGTCGGCTTCCAGATCCTCGACCTCGTCGCGCCCGACGCCGGCGTCGCCGGCACGCTCACCGCCACCGCCACCGTCTCGGGCACCCCGGCCAAGCCGGAGGTGACCTACGACGCCTCGGCGAGCGGCATCACGCTCGCCGCCGCCCGCGACCTGCCGGCGCTCGCCCTTGCCGTCAACGGCCGGTTCGACGCACCCGCGCCGGCTTGAACGGCACCCTGCGCGGCGGCGAGACGATCAACCTGCGCCTCGACGGCAGCGTACCGGCCGGCGCCGGCAATCTCGATCTCGGCCTCAACGGCACGGTCGATCTGGCGCTGCTGCGCCCGTTCATCGCCAATCCCTCGCTGGTCGTCACCGGCCGCACCACGCTGGCCGGCCGGGTGACCGGTCCGCTGGCGACCCCCGGCTACACCGGCACCATCGCGCTGTCGAACGGGCGCGTCGCCGACATCACCTCCGGCGTCGACGTGCGCGATCTTGCCGGCACGATCCGGCTTGCCGGCCGCAACGCCAGCTTCGGCAGCATCGATGGCAACGTGGTCGGCGGCGGCACGATCTCGCTCTCCGGCGACGTCGAGGGCGATGTGGCCGGCGGCCTGCCGGTCAATCTCAAGGTCACCGGCCGCGACGTGCGCGTGCGCCAGCAGGGCGTGCTCGACACCACCGCCGACCTCGACATCACGGTTGCGGGCCGGGCCACCACGGCGCCGACCATCGGCGGCACCATCACGCTCGGCCGCGTCGACGTGACCATTCCCGACCGGCTGCCGCTCTCGGTCTCCACCATCGACGTCATCCACAAGAACCCGCCGCGCGCGCTCGCCGCACGGCTGCCGCCGCCCGATCCGCGCCGGCCCCCGGGCGAGCCGGCCGCCCCCGCCGGACCCGGCTTTGCCGCGCCGCTGGACCTGACCGTGAAGGCCGCGCGTATCTTCGTGAAGGGCCAGGGCATCGACGCCCAGTTCGGCGGCAGCCTGCAGGTGCGCGGCACCACCGCGGCGCCGCAGATCCTCGGCGGCATCGAGCTTGTCCGCGGCACGCTGACGATCCTCACCCAGCGGCTCGAGTTCAGCCGCGGCAACGTCACCTTCCAGGACGGCCTCGTGCCGGTGCTCGACCTTGCCGCCTCCACCACCGCCGGCGACGTCACCGCCACCGTCAACGTCACCGGCCCGGCGGCCCAGCCGCAGATCACCTTCACCTCCTCGCCGGAGCTGCCGCAGGACGAGGTGATCTCGCGGCTGCTGTTCAACCGCGCCTCCCAGGAGCTGTCGGCGGCCGAGGCGATCCAGCTCGCCCAGGCGGTCGCCCAGCTCGCCGGCCTCACCGGCAGCGGCCCCGGCGTCATCGACGGCATCCGCGAGAAGCTCGGCCTCGACCGGCTCGGCGTCGAGCCCAACGAGAGCGGCGCCCAGCTCGAGGTCGGCAAATACATCACCGACAACGTCTATGTCGGCGTCGAGCAGGGCACGGAGGCCGGCTCGTCGCGGGTGAAGGTCGACATCGACATCACCGACAACGTGAAGGTGCAGGGCAGTGCCGGATCGGACGGCTCGCGCGTCGGCATCGGCATGGAATGGGACTACTGATCCCGGGCCGTGTCGGGGCGGTGGCCAGGCTGCCCGCAGCGTGCCGACGGCGGCAGCGGTGCGCTCCCGCGCAGATGCCGCCACGCGTCTTGGGCAAGGCCGCTTTGCCGTAGGACGCCGGCGGGAAAACAGGCGTCCGGAAGAGAGACAGTGGTGCGGGTGGTCGGAATCGAACCGACACTCCTTGCGGAACCGGATTTTGAGTCCGGCGCGTCTACCAGTTCCACCACACCCGCACGGTGCCGAACCCCGGCGCAGACGACGCCGGGAGAGCCGGGCGGTGATACAGCACCTGCCGCAGGATTTCCAGATGGCGTGTGCTGTTCGGCTTCATCGATCCGCCGGTCATGGCGCCTTCCGCGCCGCCAGCTTTCCCGGCGCCGTGCAGAAATCAAGAAAGGCGCGGACCTTGGCCGCCGGATGGCGCCGGGACGGATGAATGGCGTAGAGCGGAAAGGTCTCGTCCGGCCAGTCCGGAAAGAGATCCACCAGGGCGACGCTCTCGCAAGTGTGATGGTCCGGCAAATTGCCGAGGCGGCGCCATGCCCCTAGGACTGTCGTCGGCAGTTGCGGCCACGTTCACGGCGAGGTCTCCATCGATGTTGGTCCGGTCACTTGCAGCGGGCGTCCTCCTCGGCATCGCCGCCTGCACCGCCACCCTCGCCGCCGACTGCGGCGGCGGGACGGTCTGCTCGATCCGGGGCGGCGACTATCGCATCGAACTGCCGGCCGACGGCGACGTCCGCGGCGCCTACGTCTTCTTTCACGGCTACAAGAGCTCCGCCGCCCTGCAGATCGGGCAGCGGGGCCTCGTCGACACCACGCTGGCCCACCATCTCGCCTTCGTCGCCGTCGACGGCCTCGCCGGGCGCTGGTCGTTTCCGGGCAACCCGCAGCAGGGCCGCGACGACCAGGCGTTCGTCGCCGATGTCCTCACCGACCTTGAGACCCGCTTCGGGATCACCGGGCCCAGCACGGTGATCGGAGGCTTTTCGATCGGGGCGTCGATGGCGTGGTACACGGCCTGCCTGCAGGGCGACAAGGTCGCCGGTCTCGTCACCTTCTCCGGCGTCTTCTGGAACCCCCTCCCGCAGGCCGGCGACTGCACCCGGAACCTGCCGCCCATGGTCCATTTCCACGGCACCGCCGACCGGACCTTCCCGCTGTCCGGCCGGGCCATCGGCTCCCGCCTGCACCAGGGCGACACCTTCAGGAGCATCGCGATCCTGCGCGAGCAGGCGCGCTGCGACATCGAGCAGCCGCGCACCGCCACGCTGGACGGCCTCGCCTGCGACGAGGCGCCCGGCTGCGTGCGCGGCGCCAGCCTTCTGTGCATCCATGACGGCGGCCATGTCGTCAGGTCCGGCGACGTCGACGCCGGGCTGTCGGCGGTCGGGTTCCCGAGGTGACTCCGCATCCCGCGGCAGCGCAGGCGGCCCAACCCCTTTCGGCGCCCGCGGATCACGCCTTCCAGGGCGAGGCCTTGAACCAGCGCACCAGATAGGCGACGGCGATCAGCACGCCGATGCCGAAGAGGTTGCCGATCACCTCGTCGAGAGCGGAGCGGCCCGCGAGATCGAGGCCGATGCCGATGATCTGGGCGACCACCATGCCGGTCATGAACACGGCGAGGGACTGCTGGCCCACCACCTTCATCACCTCCACGACGCGTCCGCGCAGCCGCGATCCGCGCTCGCCGACGACGTTGGCGGCGATGTAGCCGAGTGCCAGGAAATGGACGAACCGCAGCAGCCCGAAATCGGTCTTCTGGGTCAGCCAGCCGATGTCGGCGGCAGCCGCCCCGAAAAACGGATGGATCTGGTGAAAGGGGCCCCAGGCGAAAGGCACCGAGGCGAGGACGAGGACGACCGAAAGCAGCATCAGCAGCGGGTTGGGGCGCGGCACGGGCAGGCTGCCGCGCATGAGGAAGAAGCCGGTGAAGAACAGCAACTGCCAGCCGAAGGGATTGAAGAACCATGGCCGGTCAGACCAGGGCTCGGCGGGCAGCGCGGTGAGCCCGACCTGGCTTGCCAGCCAGAGCAGGATCATCAGCGCGAAAGATGCCCCCCGATGCAGCCGCTCGGCCAGCAGCATCACCGGCATCAGCGCGAGGATGACGATGTACATCGGCAGGATGTCGAAATAGTTCGGCACATACACAAGCGCCAGCAGCGCCGCCAGCAGATGGCCGGGATCCTTGATGAAGGGCATGAGGTTCAGGCTGGCGACGTAGGACACCCCGTCATACCGCGTTCCGGCGGTCACCATGATCGCCGTGATGGTGACGAAGATCGCGACATGCGCCCAGTAGATCTGCCAGATGCGATGCGCAACCCGGGCGACGAGCGCCACCGTGCCGTGCCGGTCGAACGTGGTTCCGAAGGCAATGGCCGACGCCATTCCGGACAGGAAGACGAACATCTCTGTCGCGTCGGAAAAGCCGAACCTTGCGGGAATCCACAGCGTCCAGCTGTTGCCCGGGATATGCGCGAGAAGGATGATGACCATCCCGACACCGCGGAAGAAATCGAGCCGCGGATCGCGCGGCCGCTTCACCCGCGCCGGCTTCGCGGTCTCCACGCTGGTTCCTCCCGTGGGCCCGGCCGGTGCCTCGACCGGGCTAGAATGCGCCGTCATAGGCCCGCTTGTCGAAGGTGCAACTGATGAGCGTGAAGCCTCCGCGCTGTCCTGCGGCCTCCAGTTCGTCACGGAAGTCATCCGCCGTCTCCACATTTGCGCCATGGCCGCCAAACCCGCGTGCCACGGCGGCAAAGTCCGTGTCGCCGAGCGTGACGCCCGCGGACGCAAGTCCGGCCGACGCCTGCTTGAGGGCGATCAGCGCCAGGCTCCGGTCCTTGAACACGACGATGGTCAGTCGCAGCCCGAGATCGCGGACCGTCGCAAGCTCGCCGATCCCCATCTCCAGGCCGCCGTCTCCCATCACGGCGAAGACGCGCCGCGCCGGGTCGGCGACCTTCGCGCCGATCGCGAGCGGCAGGGCGGCGTTCATCGTGCAGAAGCCGGCCGACTGCAGCAGCGACATGGGGCGTCGCGCCACCCATTTCTGCGACAGCAGGATGCGGTGCGCGCCGCTGTCGACCGTGACGATCGCGTCATCGCCCGCCACATCGTTGAGAACGTCGATCAGGGCATGAGGCCCGACGCCCGCCGGCGTCTCGAAGATGGCGCGCAGGGCCGCCTTCGCGGCGGCCGGCTCGCCGCCGGTCCAGCCGGGCGCCGGCGCGACCTCCCCGGCCAGAGCCTCCAGCAGCATCGCCGGATCCGCCACGACCCGGGTGCCTGCGTGGTGCATGGCATGGTCGGGCAGCCACCGGCCGATTTCCACCGTCCTCTCCGGCGCGCCCCCGGCGTCCATCCATCCGATCCGCATCTCGATCGGATCGTATCCGACCATCAGGACGAGATCGGCGCGGCCGACCAGATCGAGAAGGACCCGGTCGGCAAGCGGGGACAGGCCCGCGCCGCCGAGGGCGAGCGGATGGGTCTCCGGCAGGATGCCCTTGGCCTTGTAGGTGGAGAGGACCGGCGCGCCGATGGCTTCGGCAAGACGTTGCAGCGCAGGTCCGGCGCCGCCGCGTGCCGCCTCGAGCCCGGCGATGACCAGCGGTCGCCGCGCCGCCGCGATCCGTCCGGCCAGCACCCTCACCGCGCGGTCCCCGGGGGCGATCTCCGTCCGGACAAGGACCGGCGGACTGACCGGCAACGCGGCTGGCGCCCGCGCCGCGGCGATGGCCGGTGACAAGTCGAGATGCACCGGCCCCATCGGGTCGGCCGTCGCCAGCGCGATGGCGCGCGCCACGGTCGCGGCCGCACTCTCCGGCTCGATCTCGAAGGACGCCTTGACCAGCGGTCGCAGCATCTGGGCGTGGTCGATCACCTGATGGGTGTAGCGCGCCCGCGTTCCGCGATCGACGATGCCGGACAAAACGAGGAGCGGCACCCGCTCCTGGGAGGCATCGGCGATGCCGTTGACCGCATTGGCCAGCCCCGGACCGACGGTGGTGACCAGAAGCTCCGGCTGGCGCGTCAGGGTGCTGGCGCCAGCAGCCATGATCGCCGCCGCCGTCTCGTGGCGCGCCAGATGGAAAGCGATGCCGGCCGCCTGCAGGGCATCGATGAGGGTCACGACCTCGCCGCCCGGCATGCCGAAGGCATGGCGGACGCCGTGGCTGTGAAGGGTGCGCGCGACGGTGTCGGCGACCCGGGTCATGGGCTGCTGCGGATCGGGATGACTCATGAAACCGGCTTCTCGGGACACGGGACGGCCTGCGCGCGGCGCGCGCCTTGCTCGGTCGGCCGGCGCTTACGCGCGCTCCATCCGGCGAACGACAAAGGCGACGACGACGCCGAACAGGATGTGTCCGACCAGCGACGCCCAGGTCAACGGAATAAAGCCGAGGAAGGCCGGCAGCCCCGCGAAAAGATGGGCCATGACGTAGAGCGCGAACACCCAGAGCCCGGTCCCGAAGCCGATGCCGGTCAGCAGCCACGGCAGGCCGGGCACGATGAGCCGCTGCAGCGGACGGGCGATGAACAGGTAGCCGATCGGGTAGAACACGATCCCCACCACCGCATGGATGGCTTCGGCGAGGAGGAGGTTGTTGAGGCCGAAGACCGACTGGACGAGGGCGGCCGGCTGAAGCGGGCCGCCGACCAGCAGCGGCGTGATCAGGCGGGCCCAGACCTCCCACGCGATGTCGGCGGCAAGGCCGGCCGCAAGGATGATGCTGGCCAGACCTGGCCGGAGCATCGGAAACACCTGTTGTTTCGGCACATCGCTCATGGACATTCGTTCAGACCTTCGGAATGGAGGGGCACGCGACCGGGAGGACGGATCAGGCCGAAAGGCTGAGGCCGTCCGCCCGCTGGATGGACTGGAACAGACGGTCCTCGGCCTTCAGCCGCTGGCGGACGCTGCGAATGCGGCTGACACCCACGGTGTCGCCGACGTTGCCCACCGCCTTGGCGAGGGCGAGAACGAAGAAATCCCGCTGGGCATTGCTGCCGCCGACCTTCGGCAGGTTCGCCACCATCCGGTCGAGCATCTGCCGGTCGGCCGGCGCGCCGAGCCCGGCCAGCACCCGCGCCATCGGGACGCCGATCTCGGCGGCGATGCGGGCCTGGTCGTCCGTGCCGGTCGCCCTGGTCTCCAGCGCCTCGACGAGATCGGCGACACCGGTCCAGTCGCCGACCGCGACGAGGGCCGCGAGGTTGTGCAGGACGGCAAAGACCAGCGCCGTGTCCTTGCGACGCCGGGAGGCGATCTCGGCAATGTCCGTCCACCGGTCGCCGACATGAAGGCCCGACTGCTCCAGCCGCCACAGCAGGGAAATCGCATTGGCCATGTCGCGGAAGTCGTCGGTCTGCTGCGGGCGGACCTCGTCGTCGTAGATCTGCAGCACACGCTCGTGGTCGCCACGCTCCAGATGCAGGAGCCCGAGGTGCCAGGCCATGTGGAACGAGAAGTTGTTGCAGCGCGACCATGCCTTGCGGCTGTTCTCCAGCCAGTCGATGCCGGCGCTGGTGTCCCCGCGCATCTCGTGGACATGCGAGACTGCGTGCAGCCCCCAGGAATCGTCGGGTGCGAGCGTCACGGCCCGTTGTCCGACCTCCATGGCCTCCCGATACCGGCCATGTTCCTCGAGGGCGAAGGCATGGCATCCGAGCAGGTAGCCGGCCGCGGCATGACTGCTGTCGATCGCCGCGACCGCCCGCTCGCTCGCCACCAGCATGCCCGCCGCGTCCCCCACCATGAAGCGGAGCGCATGCGACAGCTTGAAGGGAAGGAAGGTCGTCGGCCTGTCGGCAAATCCCTGGTCGAGGATTTCTGCGGCCCGTCCGAAATGCCCGGCGAGGGCTGCCTCTAGCGACTGGACGAGGATGCGTTCGTCGGCCGTTCCCCCGTCCTTGCGCGCCAGCGCCCCGCGGGCGGATGACAAGGCCGCGGCGGCCGTCTCCACCAGTTCGGATTTTGCAAGGATCAGGTTCGCGAAACCCTTCAGCGCAAGCGCCGGCACATGGTCGGGGTCCGCCGACAGGGCGGCCTGCAGCGAAACGCCGGTGGTGGGCAGATGAGCCGCAACGCCATGGACGGCATGCTCGAAGGCGCGGGTCGCCTCCGCGTTGCTGGCGCTCGCCGACAGGCCATAGACGTCGCGTGTCATCATCTCGCTCCTTGAGAAAGAGCGCCGCACGCGCGCCGGGAGGGGAGCGCCCGACACGCCCCATGGCGTTCCGTTGCCGGGAGAGGCCCGACAAAGATCAATTCGCCGGCGGGGCGTGTTTCGTTACATCGCGGCGCCATTTTTTTCGCAGACGCAGCATGTCCGGCCCTCAGGCGGGACCCGCCCGGAAATTTTCGGGAGGCTGTAACATTCGTCCACCCGGGCCCGAATACATGACGAGCCTCCGCTGCGGGGCTGCTTCAATCGGACGGAGGGGGCCGCAATGGAGCCACAGGTGGTGATGGTGACCGGGGCGGGCGGCAATCTGGGCCGTGCCGTCGTTGCGGAACTGGCAGCCGCGGGTGCCCGTCTCGCCTGCGTGGAGCGGGAGATGGCCCCGCTCGATGCGCTGCAGGCAGAGCTGCCGGCCGATCAGGCCTGTCTCAAGCTCGCCGGCATCGATCTGACCGACGCGGCGTCGTGCCGCCTCGCCGTGGAGAGATGCCTTGAGGAATTTGGCCGGCTGGACGCTCTCGTCAACACCGTGGGCGGCTTTCAGACCGGCCCGGTCGAGGAGGACGGTCTCGACGGCTTCGACCGGATGATCCGGCTGAACGCCCGGTCGGCCTATGCGATCAGCGCCGCCGTCCTCAAGCCGATGCAGGCCGCGGGATACGGGCGCATCGTCCACATCGCCGCCGCCCCGGGCCTGAAGGCGACGGCCAACCAGGCCGCCTACGCCGCCTCGAAAGGGGCAGTCCTCCGGCTCACCGAGGCGATCGCCGCCGAGAACCGCGCGCGGCGCATCACTGCCAACTGCATCCTGCCGGGCACGATCGACACCCCGGTCAATCGCGCGGCCATGCCGAACGCAAAGGCCGACAGCTGGATCCCCCCGCAGGCCATCGCGCGCCTGATCGGCTTCCTCGTCTCGCCCGGCGCGGGCGTCGTCACCGGCGCCGCGATCCCGGCCACAGGCCTCGTCTGACGGAGGACCCATGCCCGACGCGTCCGATCCGGTCTCGGCCGCCCTGATGCTGTGGGGCCTCGCCGGGCTGTGCGTGGCAGGCGCCTTCCTGCTCTACGGCTTCGATCGCCTCGATCCGGGCGCCGAGGACGCCTATGCCGTCCGCCCCCTGCTGGTCGCCGGGATCGTCCTGCTGTGGCCCCTCGTCCTCTGGCGCTGGGTCGTGCGGTCGAGAGAGGAGCGCTAGGCATGCAGCGCCGCCACCGCCGGGCCCACGCCGCCATCTGGACCGGTCTTGCCGTCGTCCTGCCGCTCGCGGTGGCGATCATCTTCACCACCCTGCCGAAACCCGCGCCCGACGCACCCGCCGTGCGGCTCGATGCGGCGCCGGCGGCGGAAGGGCAGCCATGAGCGTTTCCTACAAGCCCGTCATCTGGAACCGGACGAAGCTGATCTACGACGCGGTCCTGCTCGCGGGCATTGTCCTCTACATCCTGCTCTACCTGAACGTCGGGCCGCAGATCTCGACGGCCCTGCAGGAGGTCGACCCGCCGATCCGGCGCATGCGGGCCTTCGGATCGCTGGCCCTGCTGCTGCTGACCTTCGTGCTCGCCATCGGCCCGCTGGCCAGGCTCGACACACGCTTCATGCCGCTGCTCTACAACCGCCGGCACTTCGGCGTGATCACGGCGGTGGTGGCGGCCACCCACGCCGCCTACGTGCTGGCGTGGTATTTCGCCTACAGCCCGACGCCGCAGATGACCGCGCTGTTCACCAGCAACACCAGCTTCGGCAGCATCGCCGGCTTTCCCTTCGAGATCTTCGGCATCCTCGCACTGCTGATTCTCGGCATCCTCGCCGTCACCAGCCACGACTTCTGGCTCTCCTTCCTGTCTCCCCCGCTGTGGAAGGGCATCCACATGAGCATCTATGCCGCCTATGCGGCCGTGGTGCTGCATGTGGCGCTGGGGGCGCTGGCCAGCCGCCGCGACATGACGCTCGCCCTTCTGACGCTCGGCGGCCTCGCGCTGCTGTGCACGCTGCATCTGGTCACGGGACGCCGCGAGCGCGTGGCCGATGCGGAGGGCTCGCCGGTCGATCCGGACGACGGGTGGATCGTCGTCGGTGATGTCGCCGAAATCGCCGAGGGCCGGGCGATCCTCGGCGCCGGTCCGGGCGGCGAGCGCATCGCCGTCTTCCGGTCGAACGGCGCGCTCTCGGCCTTTTCCAACGTCTGCTCCCATCAGAACGGCCCGATCGGCGAGGGCAAGGTCGTGCGCGGCCTGGTGACCTGCCCCTGGCACGGCTACCAGTACCGGCTGGAGGACGGCTGTTCGCCGCCGCCCTTCCGCGAGCGCATCCGCAAGTATCGGGTGCGGCTTGCGGGAACGACGGTGCTGGTCGACCCCGATCCCCTGCCCCTCGGCACGCGCCTCGAGCCGCTGCCGATCCCGGCCGCGCCCGCAAGGCAAGGAACCGCGTGATGCTCAAGCCCGCCGACCGCGGATTCTTCGTCGGCTATTTCCGGAAGGTGCCGCCGGACGTGCGGGCCGTGGCCTTCGCCTTCGCCGCCTTCTTCCTGGCGAGCCTTGCCTGCGCGTCGCTGCTGCTGTCCGCCGGCACGGACAGCCCCGCGCCGGGCGCTATGTGGACGAGTTGCGCGGCGGACGGCTCACCGGCATCCTCGAAACGCGGCCCTATCCGATCCTCCGGGTGCCCGCGGCGGGCGACGCGCCGGCACGGGCGATCATGCTTGCAGGCTCGGGAAAGTTCGGCGTGGCGGACCGGGCGCAGCCGCTCGCCGGCACCGCCGTCGAGGCCGGCGGCATCTTCGTCAGGCGCGGCGATCTCGACATGCTGCTGGTGGGCGGCGGCCGCAACGACCTGAGGGCGGCCGAGGCGCCGGCCGCCCCGCCGCCCCCGCCGGCCGCCGAACCGCTGGGCAGGTGGCGCCTCACGGGCGAGATCTGCGACGGGAAATGCCTTGCCGGCGCCATGAAGCCGGGCACCGGCCTTGCCCACAAGGCCTGCGCCAACCTGTGCATCTCCGGCGGCGTACCACCGGTGTTCGCCTCGACCGCACCGGTGGCCGGACACCTCTTCTTCCTGCTGGCGTCCGAGGATGGCGGCCCCATGCCCGCGGCCCTGCTGGACAGGACCGGCGTTCCGGTCGTTCTGGAGGGAACCGTCGAACGCCGCGACGACCTCCTGATCTTCAGGGTCTCGGGCCTTGCCGGCGAGGAACGGTCATGAGCCACCCCCACCCGCGGCGCGGCCGCCATCTCCTCGGCCTTGCCGTCGCCGCGGCAGCGGCCCTCGCCATCGTCCTGTCGTGGCGCCACGGCCTCGGGCTGCTTGATCCGACGCCCTTCCGGGATCTGCGCTACCTCGCCTTCGCCGCCTATGTGTTCGTGCTGCTGTCGGCGATCCATGCGCTGCTGTCGCGCCTGATGCGCTGAGGGCGGGGACGAGCGTGTACGTCTACATCAAGGCCCTGCACGTCTTCGTGGTGGTGACGGCGGTCGGCGGCATGCTGGCTGTTGCCCTCACCCTGCGCCTTGCCGAGGCGCCCGTGGACGACCGGCTCCGGCGCTTCCTCGTCGGCCTTCGTGCATGGGACGGGCTGGTCACGACACCGGCCCTCGCCGTCGTCTGGATGGCCGGCTACACCATGGCCTTCGGCGGCGGATGGGACACCGCGCCGTGGCTGCTGGTGAAGCTCGGGCCGGCCACGCTCCTGACCGGGCTGCATCTAGCCCAGGGCGCGGCGCTCGCGCGCTGTCTCGCGGACGGCCTGCCCCCGCCGGCGGTCCTGCGGACCGCACCCGCCGTCATCCTCGGGAGTCTCGCCGCGATCGCCTGGCTTGCCGTGGTCAAGCCGCTCTGACCGGCCCTTCGCCGGAGGCACGGCCGCCGGAGGCGGGCCGCGCCCGTCAGCTCCTCACCACTGCAGCAGGCGCCGGCCCGCAAGCCATCCCGCCACCGTCACGAGGGCGATCGCCATCGGATACCAGAGCAGGATGAAGAGCGGACTGTCGTCGGTGCAGCTCGACGCATAGAGGGTCGCCGCGATGCCCGAGGCGAACAGGCCGGCCACCGCCCCGGCAAGGCCCGGCCGCTCCGGGGCGCCGTAGCGCAGCGCATGGAGAAGGCAGGCAAGCGGCACGATCGACAGCAGCGGGATCATGGTCAGGCAGTGGCTGGCATTCTCGCCGATCATCCGCGCGCCCCATGCGTCGGAGGGCACGGCGAGGAGTTCGGCCAGGGCCGCTGCGACAGCCAGCACGAGCGGGCTCAGCAGCCACCAGGCAGGGACGCGCAGCGGCACGCCCGGGCGCCCGATCCGGAACACGAGAATGCCCGCGCTGACGGTCAGCGCGATCGTGACGACGAACTTGAAGAGGAAGCGGTCGCTCGCCATCGCCGCGCCGAGATCCGGACGCACGCCGATCGCGGCCCCGAACAGCAGACCGGCCAGCAGCAGCGCCGCAAGGACGCCGAGCCGCAGCCTGTCGCCGAGGCGCGCGGTCAGCGGTGCATCCTGGGCCAGCAGCGCGATCAGGTCATCGGTTTTCAAGCGTTCTCACTCCGGTAGAAGGTCGCGAGTGATTTCAGGGCGCGGTGGAGGGATACACGTACTGCGACTTCCGTCATTTTCAACCGGGCCGCCGTTTCCCGTACACTCGTACCTTCGATCGAAATGGAATGCACGATCGTGCGCTGCGGATCCCCCAGCCGCGACAGAATGTGTTCCACATCGATGCGGTCGGTGGAGTCGGCGCGACCCTCGCTCTCGAGGACGGCGACGACGTCTTCGAGAGGAACGTCGATGTGCCGTCCCCGCCGCCGCAGGATGTCGACCAGCTTGTTGCGGACGATGGCGGAAATCCAGGGCCGGAGCGGGCGGGCGGGATCCCAGCTCGACCGCTTGAGGTGGATGGCCAGCAGGACCTCCTGAACGACGTCCTCCGCCTCGCTCGGCGGAAGGCCGAGCTGGCTGCAGCGCCGGCGCGCGATCGTCCTCAGATGCGGCGTGAGCGCGGTCAGGAACCGATGATAGGCCCGGTTGTCACCCGCGATGGCGGCGCGCATCCAGCGGTCCCATTCCTCTTCACGTTCCACGTTGGTCATCAAACCCATCCCAGGTCCTCGCAGGGAGATCGGCGCGCCGATCATCTCCGGGGGCAAGTGGCATCGCGCGTTGCGCTGGTCGGATCGAAGGGACGGCGCGGGCCGCAGGCGGTCCGGCGCGGACGGGATCGCAGGCGAAGGGACCGACCCGGGCGGGCGAGGGACAGGCGCCCATCGCACATCCGGAGCACCGCGCCGCGCGCACCGGACATGTCGGCGGCCCCGGGGCCGCGCTCGATGACCATCTTCAAGCCCCTTCCCCAGACGCCTTGCCCATACCCCTTCCCGAGGCCTCTTCCCGAGGCCTCGGCAGAAGCATCCCGCCGCCTCTGCCATCGCCGCCATGCCGAAGCGAGGGGCGCGAGAGGCGGGTGTCGGGATCATTCTAGAAGGGGCGGATACAAACTCAATGACGCAAGCCGCGCGCTCCGGAGAGTTGATGTCGGCAGCTCCGCCGGTGACGGCACCGAGATCACGCCGTGATGTCTGCGGCCGCATCACGACCTTCCAGCAGCGCCTGCAGCGGCGGGACCATGAAGTCGAGGAAGGCGCGCACCCGGCGCGGCAGGCCGGGGCCGGAGCGGCAGACCGCGTGGATCGGCTCCTCGTCGCGCTCCACCACATCCGCCAGCACCTCGACCAGCCGGCCGGCGGCGATGTCGTCCCGGGCATGATAGTCGCCGAGCCGGGCAAGGCCGGCGCCGGCCACGGCGAGGCGTCGGACGATCTCGCCGCTGTTGGCGATCAGCGGCCCGGTCACGGCCCGGTCGACGGTCCGGCTGCCCTGGCGCAGCGGCCAGACCGGGGCCGAGCGGCGGAAGTTGAAGCCGAGACAGGCGTGATGGTTGAGGTCCTCGACCGTCTGCGGCACGCCGCGCCGCTCAAGATAGGCGGGGGCTGCGACGATCTTGCGATGCGCGACGCCGATCTTGCGCGCCATCATCCCCGAATCCGCCAGCGGCCCGGTGCGGAAGGCGACATCCGTGCGGTCGAGGAACAGGTCGACGATCTCGTCGGACAGCGACAGGTCGACGACGATGTCCGGATAGGCCAACCAGAAGGCCGGCAGCAGCGGCTCGATGCCGATCACGCCGAAGGCGACCGAGGCGTTGACCCGCACCGTGCCGCCCGGGCGGGCGGCGCCGCGCGACACGCTGCGCTCGATCTCCTCCAGGTCGCCGAGCAGCGCCTCGCTGCGCTCGTAGTAGAGCTGGCCCTCCGCCGTCAGCGACAGCCGCCGGGTCGAGCGCTCGATCAGCCGCACGCCGAGCCGGGCCTCCGTGCGCGCGATCAGCTTGCTGACGGTCGACGGCGTCATCCGCATCCGCCGCGCCGCCTCCGAGAAGCTGCCCGCCTCCACCACCCGCAGGAACACCTGCATCTCGCCCGCCCGGTTGTCCATGCGCCCCGATCCATGAAACGAATTCACGGATGATGTGGGATTCGGCCGGATTATCAAGAGAGCTCTGCGCACGTATCTCTGGGACCGAGACCCGGCAGCGCCGGGACAACATCCACCACCAACGGCGGACGCCGCACCGGACCTGCTTTCCGGGGCGGATCCGCATGTCCGCGAGCGGGACAAGGACATCCCCATGACCACGACGGTTTCTCCCTCCGGGCCGGCTGCCACGCCCGCGCCCGGATCAACTGGCCGCTGCTTGCCCTTGCGGTCGGCGCCTTCGCCATCGGCACCACGGAATTCTCGCCGATGGGGCTGCTGCCCGTCATCGCCGCGGGGGTCGACGTGTCGCTCCCGGCCGCCGGCCTGCTGGTCAGCGCCTATGCGATCGGCGTGATGATCGGCGCGCCGCTGATGACGCTGGCGCTCGCCCGGCTGCGCCGCCGCAGCGCGCTGATGCTGCTGATGGGCATCTTCACCGCCGGCAACCTTCTCTCCGCCATCGCGCCGGACTACGGCACGCTGCTGGCGGCCCGCCTCGTCACCAGCCTCAACCACGGCGCCTTCTTCGGCCTCGGGTCGATCGTCGCGGCGAGCGTGGTGCCGCCGGAGCGGCGGGCGAGCGCGGTGGCCGCCATGTTCATGGGCCTCACCATCGCCAATGTCGGCGGCGTGCCGGCCGCCACCTGGATCGGCCAGCAGGTCGGCTGGCGCATGGCCTTCGCCGGCACCGCCGGCCTCGGCCTGCTGGCGATCGCCGCCCTGTGGCGCGCGCTGCCGAAGGGAACGCCGGGCGAGATGCCGGATCTGAAGCGCGAGCTGCGGGTCCTGGCACGCCCCGCCGTGCTGATCGCCATGGCGACCACGGTGGCCGGCGCCGGCGCGATGTTCACGCTCTACACCTTCATCGCCCCGGTGCTGGCCGATCTCACCGGCGCCGGCGCCGGCTTCGTCACCCTCGCCCTGGTGCTGATCGGCGTCGGCTTCACCCTCGGCAACGGTCTCGGCGGCCGGCTTGCCGACTGGTCGCTGGACGGGGCGACCCGGATCTTCCTCGCCGCCCTCGCCGTGATCATGCTGGCCCTGCCGCTGGCGCTCACCACCGAGGCCGGCGCGATCATCGGCCTCCTCGTCTGGGGGGCGGCCGCCTTCGCCATCGTGCCGCCGGTGCAGATGCGGGTGATGCAGGCCGCCGCCGAGGCGCCGGGCCTTGCCTCCTCGATCAACGTCGCGCCTTCAACCTCGGCAATGCGGTGGGCGCCGCCCTCGGCAGCGCCGTCATCGGCCTCGACCTCGGTTCCGGGGCGATCCCGGTCGCCGGCGCGGGCCTTGCCGCGGCCGGCCTCGCCCTGGCCTTCCTCGGCCGGGCGCCGCGTGGCAAGAAAGGGAGCACGGAAACCGGAGGAGCAGGGCACGACGTGGCGGCGGGCGTCTGCCCGTCCTGAGACAGACCCGCGACTTGATCCGCCCGGCACGATCCCATAAACATGCATCCAATAGTCATGTTTCACCGGCGGCCCCGCGCCGCCCCTGACCGGACCCTTTCATGAGCGATCTCGCCCTCAGCGCCACCGGCCGCGTCACCTTTCCCGGGGCCGGTGACGTGTTCGAGAAGATGTGCGCCCATCTGGAGGAGCACATCGACCTGCGCCGGGACGGGTCGACCGCGCGGGCCGAGACGGCGGACGTCCGCATCGACTTCTCCTGGCGGCGCGAGACCTTCGAGATCGTCGCCCGCGCCGCCGACGACGCCAGCATGGTCGCGGTGCGCGAGATGGTGGTCTCGCATCTGCGCGAGTTCGGCGGCGAGGCGGCGGGAAAGGTCGACTGGACCGGCGCGGCCCTCACCGCCGCCGCCCCGAAGCGCAGCTACCGGCGGCTGACCGTCACCGGCGTTGCCGACATCACCCCGCACATGCGCCGGCTGACGCTGGCCGGCGACGATCTTGCCGTGTTCGCCCGCGGCGGCGTGCATCTGCGCCTGCTCCTGCCGCACACCCCCGGCGCCGACGTCGGCGAACCCGTGATCACCGATGCCGACCGCATGATCTGGCCCCAGGAGGCAGAGCAGCCGCAGGTCCGCGTCTACACCATCCGCCGCATCGACGTGGCCGCCGGCACGCTGGCGATCGATTTCCTGCTTCACGGCGAGGACGACCACTGCCCCGGCGCCGGCTTTGCCCGCCGCGCCCGCGCCGGCGACCGGCTGGCGGTCTACGGCCCGGTCGGCCGCGACGTGCCGCCGGCGCGGCGCTATGTGCTGGCCGGCGACGAGACCGCGCTGCCGATGATTGCCCGCATGCTGGAAGAGATGCCGGCCGAGGCCCGCGCCGAGGTCCTGCTCGAATGCGATGGCCCCGACGACGAACTTGTCCTTGCCGCCCCCGGCAATGCCACGATCCGCTGGGTTCACCGCCGGCCCGCGCCGGCGCCCGCCTCGGCGGCGCTCGAAGCGGCCTTCCGGGCGCTGCCGATCGCCGGCCCAGCCGAGGACATCTACGTGATCTTCGCCGCCGAGGCCGCCGCGGCCCGCAGGGTGCGCGGCTACCTCCGCGCAGACCTCGGCCTGCCGGTGGCCCGCTACATGTCCGCCGGCTTCTGGGACGCCTGATCCGGAAGGGAGCGCGGACACGCCCTCCCGTCCGTGATAAGGGAGCCGCACGATCCCGCGTCGACGCCCGCCGCGCGCAGAAAGACCCAGACGTTGCTGAAAGACTTCATCTCCTACTACCGGCCCCACCGCAGCCTGTTCCTCCTCGATTTCGGCTGCGCCGTCCTCTCGGGTCTGCTCAACCTCGGCTTTCCGCTGGCGGTGACCGTGTTCGTCGACCGGCTTCTGCCCGGTGGCGACTGGAAGCTGATCATCCTCGCCCTCGTCGGCCTGTTCGCGATCTACGTGGTCAACGCCGGGCTGATGGCGGTCGTCACCTACTGGGGCCACGTGCTCGGCATCAGCATCGAGACCGAGATGCGCCGCCGCGCCTTCGACCACCTGCAGAAGCTCTCCTTCCGTTTCTTCGATCGCCAGAAGACCGGCCACCTGATCGGCCGCCTCACCAAGGATCTGGAGGAGATCGGCGAGGTCGCCCACCACGGACCGGAAGACCTGTTCATCGCGGTGATGACCTTCGTCGGCGCGCTGGCGGCGATGTTCTGGGTGCATGCGCCGCTCGCCGCCGTCACCCTCGTGATCGTGCCGCTGGTGCTGGCGCTGGTGCTGCGCTACGGCAAGGACATGACCGCCAACTGGCAGGCGCAGTTCGGCCAGGTCGGCGCCTTCACGCGCGCATCGAGGAAAATGTCGGCGGCGCCCGCGTGGTGCGCGCCTTTGCCAACGAGGATCACGAGCGCGCGCTGTTCGCCCTCGACAACCGCGCCTACATGGCGACCAAGCTCGGCGCCTACCGGATCATGGCGACCAGCCTGACGCTCAATTTCCTCGGCCTGCGCCTCGTCCAGCTGCTGGTGCTGCTGACCGGCGCCTGGTTCGTCTCGGCCGGCAGCCTCACGGTCGGCGGCTTCGTCGGCTTCCTGCTGCTGATCAACGTCTTCTACCAGCCGCTGGAGAAGATCGCCGCGGTGATCGAGACCTATCCGAAGGGCATCGCCGGCTTCCGGCGCTACCGCGAACTGCTCGACACCGCGCCGGACGTGACCGACCGGCCCGAGGCGGCCGAGGCCGGGCGCCTTGCCGGCGACATCGTCTTCGACGGCGTGCGCTTCGGCTACGATCCGGCCCGGCCGGTGCTGAAGGGGCTCGATCTCTCGATCCGCGCCGGCGAGACCATCGCCTTCGTCGGCCCGTCGGGCGCCGGCAAGACCACGCTGCTCTCGCTGGTGCCGCGCTTCTACGACGTCGATGCCGGCGCGATCCGCATCGACGGCCGCGACATCCGCGACCTGACGCTGGCCTCGCTGCGCCGGAGCATCGGCATCGTCCAGCAGGACGTGTTCCTGTTTGCCGGCACGATCCGCGAGAACATCGCCTATGGCCGGCTGGACGCAACGGAAGCCGAGATCCTCGATGCCGCCCGCCGCGCCCGGCTCGGCGGACTGCTCGCCGAACTGCCGGACGGGCTCGATTCCATCGTCGGCGAGCGCGGCGTGCAGCTGTCCGGCGGCCAGAAGCAGCGCGTCGCCATCGCCCGGATCTTCCTGAAGAACCCGCCGATCCTGATCCTCGACGAGGCGACCTCCGCGCTCGACACCGAGACCGAGCGGGCGATCCAGGACGCGCTGCAGGAGCTGGCGCGCGGGCGCACCTCGCTGGTGATCGCCCATCGCCTCGCCACCATCCGCCATGCCGACCGCATCGTCGTGGTCGAGGACGGCCGGATCGTCGAGACCGGCGATCACGCCAGCCTGCTGGCCACCGCCGGCGTCTATCGCCGGCTGGTGCGGGCGCAGGCGCTGAACGACACCGGCGAGGCGGACATCGCCGCCGCCGAGTGAAACAATCCGGTTGCCTTGATGCGGCCGTTCCCCGGCCCCACTCTATCCGTCGCGGCAGGTCGCGTGCCCCTCATCAGGGGAACAACCGGCAGCGCGCCCGGTTGATGGGCGGCAGCAGAGTTCAGGAGCCGGAATGGAAAGCCTCACCGCCGAGATCGGCGCCTTCGTGCAGCAGAACCAGGGCTGGGCCGGACCGATCATCGGTCTGCTTGCCTTCGGCGAATCGCTGGTGCTGATCGGTCTGGCGATCCCGGCCACCGCGATCATGATCCTCGTCGGCGGCCTGATCGGCGGCGGCGTGGTCGAGCCGGTTCCGGTGGTTGCCTGCGCCATCCTCGGCGCGGTCACAGGCGACGTCGTTTCGTATTTTCTCGGCCGCTACATGGGTCCGCAGGTGGTCTACAGGCCACCCCTGAACCGCTTTCGCGGGCAAGTGGCGCGGGCGCGCCTGTTTTTCCGCAATTACGGCTTTGCCGCCGTGTTCTTCGGCCGCTTCCTCGGACCGATCCGCTCGACCGTGCCGCTGGTGGCCGGCATGATGGCCATGAGCCAGCGCCGCTTCCAGATCGCCAACATCGCCTCGGCCGCCCTCTGGGCGCCGGTGATGCTCGCCCCGGGCTGGCTGATCGGCAAGGGCGCGGGGGCGGCCGGACCCACCGGAGAATCCCAGATCGCCATCATGGCCGGGGTCGCCGGCGTCGCGACCATCGGCGCGATCTTTCTGGCCAGGAAGCTGATGATGCCGCCCGGCCCCGGCGCGCGGACCGCGCCGCCGCCCGGCGCTGATCCGCGTCGGGCTTCGGACCGGGCTGTCGGACCGATCCGGCTCCGGACCGGGTCAGCCTTCGCCCTTGAGGCTGAGGTCGTCGCGGTGGATCATCTCCGCCCGGCCGGCGTAGCCGAGGATCATCTCGATCTCGCCGCTGTTGCGGCCCGTGAGCCGTTCGGCGTCGGCGCTGTCATAGGCGATCAGGCCGCGGCCGAGCTCGCGCCCGGCCTCGTCGCGGATCGACACCGCGTCGCCGCGGGCAAACCGCCCCTCGACGCGCCTGACGCGGCCGGCAGCAGGCTCTTGCCGGAGGCGAGCGCGCGCACCGCGCCGGCATCGACCACCACCGAGCCCTTCGGCTCCAGATGCCCGCCGATCCACGCCTTGCGCGCGGTCGAGGGATTGGCCTCGGCCCTGAACAGCGTGTAGGTGCCGCCGGCGTCGATCACCGACAAGGGATGCAGCACCTTGCCCGACGCGATGATCATCGCCGTGCCGGCGCCGGTCGCCATCTTGCCGGCCTCGATCTTGGTCTTCATGCCGCCGCGCGACAGTTCGGAGCCCGCGGCCCCGGCCATCGCCTCGATCTCCGGCGTGATCCGCTCGACCACCGGAATGTGCCGGGCGGCGGGATCGTCATTGGGCGGCGCCGTGTAGAGCCCGTCGATGTCGGAAAGCAGGATCAGCAGGTCGGCCGAGGTCATGGTCGCGACCCGGGCGGCGAGCCGGTCGTTGTCGCCGTAGCGGATCTCGGTGGTGGCCACCGTGTCGTTCTCGTTGATTACCGGAACGGCCTTGCGTTCCAGCAGCGTGCCGATGGTGGCCCGGGCGTTGAGATAGCGCCGGCGCTCCTCGGTGTCGCGCAGGGTGAGCAGGATCTGGCCGGCGGTGAGGCCGTGGGCGCCGAGCATTTCCGAATAGATCCGCGCCAGCGCGATCTGGCCGACGGACGCCGCCGCCTGGCTTTCCTCCAGCCGCAGCTTGCCGCCGGGAAGTCCGAGCACGCCGCGCCCGAGCGCGATCGAGCCGGAGGAGACGATCAGCACGTCGGCGCCGCCGGCAATCAGCCGGACCACGTCCGCGACGAGCGCCTCCAGCCAGGCGCGCCGCAGCACGCCCGAGCGGCCCTCGACCAGCAGCGCCGAGCCGATCTTGACGACGATGCGCCGATAGGGCGCCAGCACGCCGGCCGTTGCGACCTCTTCCCTCACCGCTGTCGTCTCGCTGGTCACGGGCGCCACTCCCCCTCGCCGCTCACCGGGGACACGTCTTCCGGGCCGGCGCGCGATTCCTCGATCGCCCGCCAGATCATCCGTAGCGCCTGCTCGACGCCGGTGCCGGTCGCGGCCGAAAGCTGCAGCGGCAGGCGGCCCGACGCCTTCTTCAGCGCCTTGACCTTGGCCGTGCGCTCCTCCTCCGGGATTGCGTCGACCTTGGACAGGGCCACGATCTCGGGCTTCTCGTCGAGACCGGCGCCATAGGCGGCCAGCTCGCCGCGCACCACGCGATAGGCCTCGGCCACGTCGTCCTGGGTCGCGTCGACCAGATGCAGCAGCGCGCCGCAGCGCTCGATATGGCCGAGGAAGCGGTCGCCGATGCCGACACCCTCATGGGCGCCCTCGATCAGGCCCGGAATGTCGGCCAGCACGAACTCGCGGGTCGAGACCCGCACGACGCCGAGGTTCGGATGCAGCGTGGTGAAGGGATAGTCGGCGATCTTGGGCTTGGCCGCCGTGGTACGGGCGAGGAAGGTCGACTTGCCGGCATTGGGCAGGCCGACGAGGCCGGCATCGGCGATCAGCTTCAGCCGCAGCCAGATCCACTTTTCCTCGCCCGGCAGGCCCGGATTGGCCCGGCGCGGCGCCTGGTTGGTGGAGGTCTTGAAATAGAGGTTGCCGAAGCCGCCGTTGCCGCCGGCGAGCAGCCGCACCTTCTGGCCGACCTCGACCATGTCGGCGATCAGCGTTTCCTGGTCGTCCTCGAGGATCTCGGTCCCGACCGGCACCTTCAGCACCACGTCGGCACCCTTGGCGCCGTTGCGCTGCTTGCCCATGCCGTGACCGCCGGTCTTGCCCTTGAAATGCTGGGTGTAGCGATAGTCGATCAGCGTGTTGAGGCCGTCGACGCATTCGATCCACACGTCGCCGCCGCGCCCGCCGTCGCCGCCGTCGGGGCCGCCGAACTCGATGAACTTTTCACGGCGGAAGGAGACGGAGCCGCCGCCACCGTCGCCGGACCGGACGTAGACCTTGGCCTGATCGAGGAACTTCATGGTATTTCGTCACATCTTCGGTCCCGCTCAAGGCCGTCGTGGCCAGGCGGGAGGGCGCCCTCGCGGGCAGGGTGAGCTATGGGCCAATGCCGCAGAAAGTGCAACATTCGGCCGTGCTGGCACGTGTTCGCAAGCCCGAGCGAACCCGCCTTCGATCCTGTTCAGGCGCCGGGCTGCGGCGCCTGCGCCACCCCGTCGCGCGACAGGATCGTGTCGATATGCGGCAGCGCGCCGCCCTTGGCCTCGCACACCCGCAGCGACTGGCCGGTGATGGTGAAGCCGAGCTTGGTCTGCACCCGCATCGAGGCGTCGTTGCCGAGAAACACCCCCGAGCGCACGACCCTCAGGCCGAGATCGGCGAAGGCGAAGGCCAGCACCTCGCGCACGGCCTCCGTGGCGTAGCCGTTGCCCCAGTGCGCCTGCGCCAGCCAGTAGCCGACCTCGGCGTTGCCCGGCAGGCCCTGCAGCCCGACGAGACCCAGAAAATCCGTCCCGGCCCGCTGCCGGATCGCGAAGACATAGGCCTCGCCGCTGCGCCGCGAGCGCTCCGCATGGGCGAGGAACATCCGCGCATGCGCCAGTTCGTAGGGAAACGGCACCCGTGCCAGCCAGCCGGCGACCGCCGGGTCCGACAGCGCCGCCGAGATCGCCGGCGCGTCGGCGTCCACGGTGGCGTCGAGCCGGAGGCGCGGCGTGGCGAGGGTCGGCATCCGCATGCGTGGCAGCCCTTTCACGGCTGATCGGCGCGACCCTGCCCGCGGACCCGACGGTGACGTCGGGAGGGGCCTGGATCCCGCAAGGTGCCCCCGGCGACCGCGGGCGAAGAGACGACATCGCGCCGCAGGACGACGCGCCGGATCAGCTGGCCGCGCGCAATCCCACGCCTGGCTCGGGGTCGGGCGGCGGCGCGCCGTCCCGATCCTCGCCGATCCGCACCGGCTGCCAGCGCCGCAGGCTCTCCCAGGTCCGCCGGTCGAGCGAGAAGCGGTCGATCGCCACCACGGTCCGGAAGTAGGCGGACGGGGAGAGATCCTGGCCGGTGAACTGGAAGCCGCACTTCTCGATCACCCGCCGCGAGGCGCCGTTGGTCACCCGGCACGAGACGTTGACGCGGGCGTGGCGATGCACCTCGAAGGCGAAGTCGATCGCCGCATGCGCCGCCTCGGTGGCATAGCCCCGGTCCCAGAAGCTTCGCCCATCCAGTAGCCGAGTTCCGGCACCGGCCCGCGCCGGAAATCGAGCGAGATCGCGCCGACGAGTTCGGGCAGGTCGTCGCCCTGCTTGCGGTAGACGAGGTGCTTGAGACCGTCGGCCGGGCAGGCATCGGCGATGTAGTCCTCGGCGTCCGCCAGCGTGTAGGGATGCGGCATGCGCGTGAGGTTCTGGGCGATCTTCGGGTTGTCGGCGAGCGTGGCGAGCGCCGCGGCATCGGCGAGCGTCGGCGCGCGGATCACCAGCCGCCGGGTTTCCAGCACCGGGCGCAACGGCGCGACGGCTGGGCTGGATGGGCCGGGCGCGCCCGGACTATCGTCCTCGTCTCCAGTCATGATCTTGGTCTCCGGTCGCGAAAAATCGAGGGGAGGCGGCGCCCCACCTCCCCTCGGGATCTTTCGACCGTGACCTTGGCCGATCCTCCGGGTCCGTGGGACGCCGGAGGGTCGACTTGACCATTCGGCGTTACTCTGCTGCTTCCATCGTGGCTGCCGGCAGTACCGACACCACAACCTTGCCGTTCGACTTGGAATCGTAGGACACGTTGCCTTCGATCAGCGAAAAGATGGTGTGGTCGCGGCCGAGGCCGACATTCTTGCCGGGATGCCACTGCGTGCCGCGCTGGCGCAGGATGATGTTGCCCGGGATGACGGCTTCGCCGCCGAACTTCTTGACGCCGAGGCGACGACCAGCCGTATCGCGGCCGTTGCGCGAGGAGCCACCCGCTTTTTTGTGTGCCATCGTGCTTCTCCTTCAGTTTCCTGCTGCGCCGGTCCGGGGAGCGTTACGCTCGCATCGCGGACGGCGGAAATTCCGATTGAACCCGCGAACGTCGATCAGACGCCGACGATGCCCGTGATCCGCACCACGGTCTGGTGCTGGCGGTGGCCGATCTTGCGCTTCGAGTTCTGGCGGCGGCGCTTCTTGAAGGAGATGACCTTCTTGGTGCGCGTCTGGCCGACGACCTCGGCGGTGACGGTGGCGCCGGCAATCGTCGGGCTGCCGAGCGTGGTGCCGGCCTCGCCGCCGACGAGGAGAACCTCGCCGAAGGTGATCGCCGCACCGGCATCGCCCTCGAGCTTCTCGATGGCGAGAACGTCGTTGGCGGCGACCTTGTACTGCTTGCCGCCGGTCTTGATGACTGCGAACATCTCGTGCTTCATCCTTCTTGTTCGGCGCTTTCGGCGCCATTCTTGGCACCGGGTCGTCCGCCCTCGGGCGGCCGGACCCCGGCTACGGGTTCGCGTCCTGCGGCGCCGCCCGGCGGCACATGGCCTCGGGCGAACTTGGGGGGCATGGGCTTATGCACATGCCGGCAACGACAAAAGACACCGTCGCGTCCACATCGCTCCCGGTCGGGAGCTGGGGCGCGGGCGATGTCCCGTTGGTGTTGCGGGGCCTCGGACGGCGGCGCACGGGCGGTTTCCCGCCATTTCATGCGATCGGAGCCTTTTACATGCGGGGCCCGCGCGCGTCAACGAAGAGATCGCCGGAATCGGGATGCATGCCATGCATGAAAAATCGCCCTCCGCCCTTGCGCCCCGGGAATTCCGTTTGTATGTTCCGCGCCGCTTTCGACCGTTACCGAAGCACCCCTTTTTGCGGAGAGGTGGCAGAGTGGTTGAATGCACCGCACTCGAAATGCGGCATGCTCGCAAGGGCATCGGGGGTTCAAATCCCTCCCTCTCCGCCACTTGGTTTTTCGCGACACACCTCGCCCACACCTCGTATTGCAAGCGCCGCTCCGAACGAGCGGAGGCGGCTTCGACGGCCAGACGCATCCGCCAGACGCGATGCCCGCGCCGACCCGAAGCACCGCTGTCCGGCGCCCTGGTTGACCCGAATTGACCCCGCTGACCATTTCCGAGCTCAATGCCCGCCGCATGCGGCTTGCGATCTACTGCACCAGTTGCGGCCGCCAGCGCTACCTGCGCGGCCCCTTCCCCGAGGCCGCCGTCATCGCCGACCTCGCCGCAGGCATGACCTGCACCCGCTGTCGCTCCCGCGAGGTCGAAGCCCGCGCGATCGACCGCGACGCCCGCACCGGCTTCTGGCCCGCCGAAGCCGGCTGACGCCGCGGCCCTGTCCGTCGTCACGGAATCAACACGCTCCTGCAGGAGTGTGAACACGTCGCCGCGTCAAGCACTTGCCTCGGCACACCCGGCCTTTCGCCGCAACGCAGCGACGATTTCGGCGGGATTTTCCGGGCGCGACGCTTGACGCACCGGTCGGGCCGTTTTATTATTTCACCGTGAATTAATAATAACTCGCTCATACAGATGGCGAGATTGTGGTCACGCCTGCCTGCGATGCGTGCAGCATTGCCGGCGAACGGAGGATGTCCGGTCAACGGATGCGCCGTCGGCATCGGCCACGCACAGGGTGGGGAAACAAGCCGTGACGCCTCGCGCAACCCGCACCGGGCAGGGCACCAATTCGGCCCAGGTCCGACAGTTCAACGAACGGATCGTGCTGCGGGCGCTGCGCCGTCTCGGCGAGGCCTCGAAGTCCGACCTTGCCCAGGCCGCCGGCCTGACCAGCAACGCCATCGGCGAGATCATCCGCGAACTGGAGACCCTCGGCCTCGTTCGCGAACTCGGCAAGAAGCGCGAAGGCCAGCGCGGCCAGCCCGCCAGCATCTACGAACTCGATCCGGCCGGGGCCTTTGCCATCGGCGTCCGCCTCGACCGCGTCGCCACCGAGGTGGTCCGGGTCGATCTCGCCGGCCGTGTCCAGTCACGGCGCAGCCACGACAGCCTGCTGCCGCCGCCCGACGAGATGCTGGAAATCCTGGCCGCCGACATCGCCTCGCTGCGCGCCGAACTCAGTCCCGCCGAACAGACCCGCCTCACCGGCGTCGGCCTCGCCCAGCCGTTTCATCTCGCAAGCTGGCTGCGCGAACTGGAACTGCCGCCGAGCTCCTTCCGCCTCTGGCAGGACGTCGATTTTGCCGCCGCCCTGTCGCGGGCCTGCGGCCTGCCGGTGTTTGCCGAGAACGACGGCAACGCCGCCGCGATCGCCGAACTCTTCTACGGCTGCGGCCGCGAGATCGACGACTTCATCTATCTCTTCGTCGGCGGCGCCGTCGGCGGCGGCATCGTCAAGTCCGGCGATTGCGTGCACGGGGTCAACGGCAATGCCGGCGACTTCGCGATGATGCCGGTGGCCGCCTCCGGCCTTGCCTCCGCGCCCCGCCCCGACAAGCCCTTCGACGTGCTGCTCACCCGCGCCTCGCTCACCGCCCTGAAGCGCCATCTGCGCTGGCATGGCCATGACGTCACCAGCGTGTCGGCGCTGTCGGGCGTGCTGCGCGAGGACCGCGCGGCGGGCGCCATCGACGAATGGCTCGACGACTGCGCCGACGCGCTCGCCGCCGCGGTGCTGTCCTCGGTCGCCCTGCTCGACATCCAGACGGTGGTGATCGACGCCGGCGTCGACCACGGCCTCGTCCGCCGCCTGATCGTGCGCCTCGACGCGCGGCTTGCGGAGGCGACCCCCGAGAGCATGCGGCCGCCGGTGCTGCGCTCGGGCAGCTTCGGCGCCGATGCCGGCGCCCTCGGCGCGGCGACCCTGCCGCTCTTCTTCAACTTCTCGCCGCGGTCCTCGATTCTCACCAGCGCGGGCGCGGCCATCCGGGAGGCACGAGACCATGCAGCAGCCGAGTGAGCAGCGACCGGTCCTCCAGCCGGTTCACAAGCCCGTCCTCGAAATGGAGGCCATCTCCAAGACCTTCCCCGGCGTGCGCGCGCTGTCGGACGTCAGCCTCACCGTCTACCCCGGCGAGGTCCATGCCCTGATGGGCGAGAACGGCGCCGGCAAGTCGACGCTGATGAAGATCCTCTCCGGCGCCTACATCGCCGATCCGGGCGGCGAGATCCGCATCGACGGCACCCCGGTCGTGATCGACGGCCCGATGGCGGCCAAGCGCCTCGGCGTCGCGGTGATCTACCAGGAGCTGTCGCTCTCGCCGAACCTGACGGTGGCCGAGAACATCTATCTCGGCCGCGAGCCGAAGAAGGCCGGCCAGGTCGACCGGGCAACCATGAAGGCCGGCTGCGGCGACGTGCTGGAGCGGCTCGGCGCCAGCTTCGGCCCGGGCACCATCGTCGAGAGCCTGTCGATCGCCGAGCGCCAGCTGGTCGAGATCGCCCGGGCGATCCACGCCAACGCCCGCATCCTGGTGATGGACGAGCCGACCACCACCCTGTCCTCGCGCGAGACCGACAAGCTGTTCGCGCTGATCCGCCAGCTGCGCGCCGACGGCCTCGCCGTCATCTACATCTCGCACCGCATGGCCGAGGTCTACGAACTTTCGGACCGCTGCTCGGTGCTGCGCGACGGCAGCTATGTCGGCACCCTCGACCGCGAGCAGCTCTCCGCCGACGCCTGGTGCGCATGATGGTCGGCCGCGATCTGTCCGGCTTCTACAAGAAGGACCACGACGCCCACGGCAGCCGCGGGCCGGTGATCCTCGAGGTCGAGAATGTCTCCGACGGCGGCCGCGTCCGGCCCTGCTCGTTCCAGCTTCACGAGGGCGAGGTGCTCGGCATCGCCGGCCTCGTCGGCTCGGGCCGCACCGAGCTCGCCCGCCTGATCTACGGCGCCGACCGCCGCGCCTCGGGCACGATCACCCTCGACGGCCGGCGGATCGACCCGAAGCAGCCGCTCGACGCGATCGAGGCCGGCCTCGTCTATCTCACCGAGGACCGCAAGGGCCAGGGCCTGTTCCTCGACATGTCGGTCGCCGACAACGTCAACCTCGGCGTGATCGGCCGCGACGCCCGCCGCTTCGGCTTCCTCGACCGCGGAAGGGCCCGGTCGCGGGCGGCCGACGCCATCAAGGCGCTGTCGATCCGCGTCGCCAGCCCCGCGGTCAACGTCGGCGCGCTGTCGGGCGGCAACCAGCAGAAGGTGCTGCTGTCGCGCCTGCTGGAGACGAAGCCGAAGGTGCTGATCCTCGACGAACCGACCCGCGGCGTCGACATCGGCGCCAAGTCCGAGATCTACCGGATCATCGACGAACTGGCGAAATCCGGCGTCGGGGTGATCGTGATCTCCTCCGAACTGCCCGAAGTGGTCGGCGTCGCCGACCGCGTGCTGGTGATGCGCGAAGGCGCGCTCGCCGGCGAGGTCGGCGGTGCCAGCGGCACCCCCGCCACCCAGGAGAGCATCATCGCGCTCGCGACCGGCGCCGGAACCGCGCCTGCCGCCGTGTCCGTCCACTGACCGAACCGCCTCGAAAGGACAAGACCGATGGCTGAAGAGACCACCGCCGCCGGGGCCTTGCCGGACAAGAACGCCGAGCGGGCCGCCGCCAACCGCAAGATGCGGGTCCAGGGCCTGATCCGCACCGTCGGCATGCTGCCCGTGCTGATCCTGCTCGCCATCGGCTTCCAGCTGATGTCCGGCCGCTTCATGTCGACGCAGAACCTGTCGATCGTCGCGCAGCAGGCCTCGATCAACACCGTGCTCGCCGCCGGCATGACCGTGGTGATCCTGACCGGCGGCATCGACCTGTCGGTCGGCTCGATCCTGGCGGCCGCCGCCATGGTGGCGGTGATGGGCTCGCTCATTCCCGATGCCGGCATGCTCGGCATTCCGCTTGCGCTCGGCATCGGCCTGCTGTTCGGCCTCGCCAACGGCGTGCTGATCGCCTTCATCCGCCTGCCGCCGTTCATCGTGACGCTCGGCTCGCTCACCGCCGTGCGCGGCGTCGCCCGGCTGCTCGGCGGCGACACCACGGTCTTCAACTCGTCCCTGCCCTTCGCCTTCATCGGCAACGGCACCCTGTTCGGCATCCCGTGGCTGGTGATCATCGCCTTTGCGACCATCGTCGTCACCTGGCTGATCCTGCGGCGCACCGTGCTCGGCGTCCACATCTACGCGGTCGGCGGCAACGAGAGCGCGGCGCGCCTGTCGGGCATCAAGGTCTGGGCCGTGCTGCTGTTCGCCTACGGCTTCTCCGGCCTGATGGCCGGCCTCGGCGGCGTGATGAGCTCGGCGCGCCTGTTTGCCGCCAACGGCACCCAGCTCGGCCAGTCCTACGAACTCGACGCCATCGCCGCGGTGATCCTCGGCGGCACGTCCTTCGTCGGCGGCATCGGATCGATCTGGGGCACGCTCGTCGGCGCGCTGATCATCGCGGTGCTGACCAACGGCCTCGTGCTCGTCGGTGTCTCGGACATCTGGCAGTACATCATCAAGGGCCTCGTCATCATCGGCGCCGTCGCCCTCGACCGCTACCGCTCCAAGGGCTCGGCCAGGACCTGACCCCGCCCCACCCCGAATTCCCGACCGGCGCATCCCGACAGACCCGGACGCGCCGGCACGAGGAACCAAGACCGCCGGAAAGAACTCGTCACAACCGGCGGAACCCACCAGGAGGAAAGACGCATGAACGCCAGGACCCTGCTGCTCGCCACCGCCGCCACCCTCGCCCTGACGGGCGCCGCCGGCGCCAAGGATCTCACCCGCATCGGCATCTCGCTCGGCTCGATGGGCAACCCCTTCTTCGTCGCGCTGGCCCAGGGCGCCACCGACAAGGCCAAGGAGATCAATCCGAACGTCGAGGTCACCGCGCTCGGCTACGACTACGACCTCAACAAGCAGTTCACCCAGATCGACAACTTCATCGCCGCCGGCGTCGACCTGATCCTCCTGAACCCGGCCGATCCGAAGGCCGTCGGCCCGGCGATCGCCCGTGCCCAGGCGGCCGGCATCCCGGTGGTCGCGGTCGACACCGCCGCCGACGGCGCCGACGCCACCGTGACGACCAACAACGTGCAGGCCGGCGAGATCGCCTGCCAGTACATCGTCGACAAGCTCGGCGGCAAGGGCAAGGTCGTGATCCAGAACGGCCCGCAGGTCTCGGCCGTGATCGACCGCGTCGACGGCTGCAAGAAGGTGCTCGAGGCCAACGCCGGCATCGAGATCCTCTCCGCCGACCAAGACGGCAAGGGCTCGCGCGACGGCGGCATGAACGTGATGCAGGGCCACCTGACCCGCTTCGAGCAGATCGATGCGGTGTTCACGATCAACGACCCGCAGGCGATCGGCACCGACCTCGCCGCCAAGCAGGCCGGCCGCAACAACATCATCATCACCACGGTCGACGGCGCCCCCGACATCGAGGCCGCCCTCAAGGACCCGAACTCGCCGATGATCCACGCCTCGGCCAGCCAGGATCCCTATGCCATGGCCCAGCTCGCCACCGAGATCGGCGCCAAGCTGATCAACGGCGAGAAGCCGGCCGAGCCTGTGACGCTGATGCCCTCGACCCTCGTCACCCGCGACAACGTCAACGAATACAAGGGCTGGGCAGCCGCGCGCTGAACCGGAACCCGATCGACCGCAACCCCGCGGCCCCGGATGCGCGTCCCGCATCCGGGGCCTTTTCTTGCGCCGCAGCCGTGCCGCCAGGCGCGTCCGCACCGCTTGCGCCCAGGCGGGCGAAACTGAATGTCGCGCGTGGAGAGACCGGCGCGACCGGCCCGTACCCCGGCGGCGCACGCCCCGCCCCACAACGGCCGGGTTTGCCGGCCAAGCTCCTGCTCCATGCACCGCGCGCGGATCGTTCCGCGCGGCACGGCACAGCCTCTGCCGCGGACACGCCCCTTGGCGACGCGCGCCACCCCGCAGCGAATTTGCACTGCAGCGTGATTTTGCGACTGGTTGAACGCATGGAAAACAATATGTTGGTGTCAGATGCAGGAGACGGTGCGGCGCGTTTGACCGACGGTCCGCCGCGGCGCACTGCGCCGATCCGATCCGGGAGCCGACATGCGGACTGACCTGACCGAGCGCGGGACCCTCATCATCGTCGACGTGCAGATCGACTTCTGCCCCGGCGGGGCGCTGGCCGTCGACCGCGGCGACGAGGTGGTCGGCCTGATCAACGGGCTGTCGGCGCGCTTTGCCCATGTGGTCGCCACCCAGGACTGGCATCCGGCCGGCCACCTGTCCTTTGCCTCCTCGCACGCGGATGCTGCGCCCTTCTCCGTGATCGAACTCGGCTACGGCAGCCAGACGC
The DNA here is from genome assembly GCF_001720135.1 of Methylobrevis pamukkalensis. Taxonomy (GTDB): domain Bacteria; phylum Pseudomonadota; class Alphaproteobacteria; order Rhizobiales; family Pleomorphomonadaceae; genus Methylobrevis; species Methylobrevis pamukkalensis. The sequence goes on along the minus strand of NZ_MCRJ01000001.1, from coordinate 65,078 downwards.
TGTGGCCGGACCACTGCATCGCCGGGACCCCGGGCGCCGACTTCCATCCCGGGCTCGACCTGACGCCGGTGGATCTCGTCATCCGCAAGGGATTCCGGCCGACGATCGATTCCTATTCGGCCTTCTTCGAGAACGACCGGTCGACGCCGACCGGGCTTGCCGGCTATCTGCGCGAGCGGGGACTGACGGAGCTGGCCTTCGCCGGCCTTGCCACCGACTTCTGCGTCGCCTGGTCGGCAATGGACGCAGTCCGCTGCGGGTTTTCCGCGTCGATCCTGATGCCGGCCTGTCGCGCCATCGATCTGTCCGGCTCGCTGGAGGCCGCGGTCGCCGCGCTGAAAGGTGCCGGCGTCACCGTCATGGAGGAGCTGCCATGACCCTTCGCCGAAGCGGCGGCATCGTGCCGCCGGAACGATTTCGTCCGTCATGCGTTCAGGCCGGAGCATCTTTTCCGGCCCCCGCATCCACCCACTATGAAAGACCCCGATCAGCCGCTATCTCTTGGCGACATCGGAGAGGGTGAGACGTAATCCGGCATCGGAAAGCCGCCGCAGCACGCATCATTCGGCGTGTCGCGGCGGTTTCCCGATGCCGGACGCATGGCCCGACGGAGCCGTGCGCGAATCCCGAGCGACATCCCTTGCGGAGCCTTGACCTTGGATCTGACGAACGAGCCCACGACCACCGACGACACCGCGCTCACCCGCCGGCAGATGCTGTCGAAAAGCCTTGCAGCGATCGGCACCGTCACGGTGGCCGCCGGTGCCGGCCTGCCATCGCTGGCCTTCGCCCAGCAGCAGGCGGCCACCCAGGCGCAATTTGCCGTCAACGGGCCCTTCCGCCGCTCCACCGTCGCGGAGATCGCGCGCAAGCTCGCCGCCAGCGCCTATGTGGCGCCCGACGACAGCCTGCCGGAGGTGCTGCAGAACCTTTCCTACGACCAGTATCGTGACATCCGCTTCCGGCCCGAACGCTCGGTCTGGTACGACCGCAAGCTGCCGTTCCAGCTGCAGCTGTTCCATCGCGGCCTCTACTACAACCAGCCGGTCGAGGTGGCCCTCGTCGCCGACGGACAGGCGACCCACCTGGCCTACGATCCGGAGCTGTTCACGGCCGGGCCGCTGATTCCGGGTCCGATCCCCAAGGAAGACATCGGCTTTTCCGGCATCCGCATCCACGGGCCGATCAACAGTCCCGACTATTACGACGAGATCGCGGTCTTCCAGGGCGCCAGCTACTTCCGCTCGCTCGGCAAGGGCGAGGTCTACGGCCTCTCGGCGCGCGGCCTCGCGATCAAGACCGCCGATCCCGAGGGCGAGGAATTCCCGGCCTTCCGCGCCTTCTGGGTGGAGACCCCGTCCGAGGCCGCCGACACCATCGTCGTCCATGCCCTGCTCGACAGCCCGTCGACCACCGGCGCCTACCGCTTCACCCTGCGGCCGGGCATGCCGACGCAGATCGATGTCGAAGCCCAGCTGTTCCCGCGCGTCGACCTCGTCAAGGTCGGCCTGGCGCCCGGGACCAGCATGTTCTTCTTCTCCAGCAACGACCGGCGCGACATCGACGATTTCAGGCCCAAGGTGCACGATTCCGACGGGCTGCTGATGGTGACGGGTCGCGGCGAACGGCTGTGGCGGCCGCTGGCCAATCCGCAGGAACTGCAGATCAGCGCCTTCGTCGACACCGCCCCCCGCGGATTCGGCCTGATCCAGCGCGATCGCGACTTCAAGTCCTACGAGGATCTCGAAGCCGCCTACGAGCGGCGGCCGAGCCTGTGGGTCGAGCCGCTCGGCGACTGGGGCACCGGCGCTGTCACGCTGATCGAGATCCCGACCGATTCGGAAGTCCACGACAACATCGTCGCCTACTGGGCCCCGCGCGAGAAGATTCCGGCCGGCTCCGAATACAGCTTCTCCTACCGGATGGCCTGGGGCGGCGACCCGGCCGCGGCGCTCGGATCGGCGACGGTGGCCTCGACCATGTCCGGCCGGGCGCTCGGCTTCGGCGACACCGACATCCGCCTGTTTGTCATCGACTATGCCTTCGCCCCCGGCGTCGACCGGGCCGCGCTCGGCGAGGCGAAGGCGACGGTGAACTCCTACAAGGGCGCGGTGCGCAACGTGGTGGTGCGGGAGAACGCGATCACCGGCGGCATCCGCCTGTCGTTCCAGCTCGACCCCGCCGGCGAGGCCCTGATCGAACTGCGCGCGCTGCTCACCTTCGAGCAGGGGCCGCCGGCTGAAACCTGGGTGTTCCGATGGACGTCGTGACGGCCCGCGGCGCGCACCTCCAGACGGAGGCGGGCCCGCAGCCGGATGCCGCCGCCCGTATCGACGACGCGAAGGCGTTCCCGCCGGGCATGCCGCCGGAGGTTGCCGGCGCGATGCCGCCGCAGCGGCTCGACCGCTTCGACCCGTCCACCCGCCGCAAGCTGGTGTCACCCGCGGCCCGATCCTCCGCCTTCCGGCGCATCGCCGTGCTCGGCTCGGCGCTCGCGCTCACGGCCTTTGCGATCTACGAGATGTATCTCGTTCTCGCCATCGGCGACCTGACGCCGGTGGAACAGGTCGTGCTCGGCCTGTTCGCACTGACCTTCGTCTGGATCGCCGTGGCGATGACCAGTTCGATTGCCGGCTTCTGCGCGATCCTGCGCCGGCGCTTCACCCGCAAGCCCGCGGCGACCGGCCCACTCACCCGGCGCACCGCCGTGCTGATGCCGACCTACAACGAACAGCCTGACCGGGTGTTCGGCGGGCTGGAGGCGATGATCCGGTCGGTCGAGGCGCTCGGCCACGGCGACGCCTTCGACTGGTTCGTGATCGCCGATACCACCGATCCGGAGATCGCGCTGGAAGAGGAGACCGCGCTGGCGCTCGCCCGCGCGCGGCTCGGCGGCCGGCTCCGGCTGTTCTACCGCCGCCGCCGCCACAACACCGGGCGCAAGGCCGGCAACGTCGCCGACTTCTGCCGCCGCTGGGGCGCCGCCTACGACCATCTGCTCGTCCTCGACGCCGACAGCCTGATGGAAGGCGGCACGATCGTCGAGCTGGCCCGCCGCATGGAGGCCGATCCGGACGCGGGCCTGATCCAGACCATCCCGATGCTGATCGGCGGCACCACGCTGATCGCCCGGCTCCAGCAGTTCGCCGGCCGGGTCTACGGGCCCGTGGTCGGCACCGGCCTGTCGTGGTGGGTGCAGAAGGAAGGCAACTTCTGGGGCCACAACGCGATCATCCGCAGCGAAGCCTTCATGGCCTGCGCCGGCCTGCCCGAACTGCCCGGCCGCCCGCCCTTCGGCGGCCACATCATGAGCCACGACTTCGTGGAAGCCGCCCTGATCCGCCGCGGCGGGTGGAACGTGATCATCGCCGACGACCTGCCGGGTTCCTACGAGGAGAGCCCGCCGTCGCTGATCGACCTTGCCATCCGCGACCGGCGCTGGTGCCAGGGCAACCTGCAGCATTCCAAGGTGCTGTTCGCGCGCGGCCTGCACTGGGTCAGCCGCAGCCACCTTCTCACCGGCATCCTGTCCTACTGCACCTCGCCGCTGTGGCTGCTGCTGCTGCTCGCCGGCCTGACGCTGGCCCTTCAGGCCCACTTCATCCGTCCGGAATATTTCGTGGACGAATTCCAGCTGTTCCCCTCCTGGCCGCGCATCGACCCGGAGCGCGCGCTGGGCCTGTTCGTGCTGACCATGGGCGTGCTGTTCACGCCGAAGATCCTCGGGTTGATCGCCTTCCTCGCCAGCGGCCGCGAGCGTCGCCCCGCCGGCGGCTTCATCGGCGTGATCGCCAGCTTCCTGTTCGAGGTGATCCTGTCGGCGCTGGTGGCGCCGATCATGATGCTGATCCACACCGGCGCGATCGTGCAGATCCTGCTGCGCCGCGACGCCGGCTGGAACCCGCAGCGCCGCGACGACGGCGGCGTGCCCTTCCGCGATCTCGTCCGCCGCCACAAGTGGCACATGGTGTCCGGCATCGCCCTCGGCGCCGCGGCACTCGCCGATTCGCCGATCCTGCTCGCCTGGCTCGCCCCCGCCGTCACCGGCCTCGTCCTTGCCATTCCCCTGTCCGCCGTCACCGGCTCCTATGCCGTCGGCCGGGTGTTCAAGCGGATCGGCCTGCTGCGGATTCCCGAGGAGCGGCTGACCATCACCGAGCGCGACCTGATGCTGGAGGCACGCCCCGCCTATGCGGCCGCTGTCGCGGCAGCGCCCGGCCTTGCCGAGGTCGTCGCCGATCCGGACCGGGTCAGCGCCCATGTGGCGGTCACGGACCGTGTGCTCGACCGCCGCCGCGGCGCCGTCGATCCGGTCGAGGCGGTGGCCACGGCCAAGATCGCCGAGGCCCAGACCCAGGGCGAAGCGTCGGCTTCCTCGATCGCCGCGAACGGGCGATTGTACTGGCGACCCCTGCGCTGATGCGCGCGCTCGCCGCGCTGCCACGCTCCGGCGCCCACCGCGGCTGATCCGTCCCGACCTGACAGGACGCCACAACGGCCGATTTCCGGCTTTTGTCGATTTTTTTGACCCTCGTTTCATTCAAGTGCTGGAAATCCTCGTGTTTCGGATTGTATCCTGATCCGATCGACTTTCGATCGGACGACTCGGCACGGCCAGACCCCTCGCCCCGCGGCGTCAGGTGTCCGGCGGCGGCGCGAGCCGGTGGAACCCGCCCATGACCGACTACCAGCGCGCCCTCGATGCCATCGAACGGATCAAGTCCCTCGGCACCGCCGACGAGATCATGGCGGAGTTGCAGGAGGTCGCACGCTCGGTCGGCTTCGACGGCTTCATGATGACCGGCCTGCCCGACCCCGGCGATCGCATCGACGGCTACCTGATGCTGCGGGGCTGGGATCCGCGCTGGACCGAGCACTATCTCGCCCGCGACTTCGTGCAGCATGACCCGGTGGTGGCGCGGATCCGGGCCACCAGCAAGCCCTTCATGTGGGACGAGGCGGTGACCGGCCAGCCGCTGTCCGGCGAGGCGTCGACGGTGATGCACGAGGCGGCCGACTTCGGCCTGCGCGCCGGCTTCTCGGTGCCGATCTATTCCACCAGCGGTTTCCAGGCGGTGATCTCCTTTGCCGGCGGTCCGGTCGACCTGCGCGAGCAGCACAAGGGCCTGCTCCATCTCGTCGGCATCTACGCCCACAACCAGGCCCGCGAATGCCTCGCCCGCGGCGTGCCGATGCGACGGCCGCCCAAGCTCTCGCCGCGCGAGATCGAATGCCTGCGCTGGGCCGCCGACGGCAAGACCTCCTGGGAGATCGCGCAGATCCTGTCGATCTCCAATCACACCGCCGACGGCTATCTCACCTCGGCGACCCGCAAGCTGCGCGCGGTCAACCGGGTACAGGCCGTCGCCGAGGCGTTCCGCCACGGGCTGATCCACTGAGACGGTCACGGACGCGGGGCACATCGGCCTGTGAATTGCGGGCAAAGCCTTTGCGTGTATAAAATATCCGCGGCACGCCCTGATTTAACATCCTCACGGCGCTCCGACCTCTTCCTATCATCGGCCCCTTCACTCCAGGAGGCCTCCGATGATCCACGTCCTTTCCGCCGACAACGCCCATCTCCATCAAGACACGCTCGACGCCTGTTTCCGCCTGCGTCACCGCGTCTTCGTCGAGACCCGCGGCTGGTCCGACCTTGCCCGGCCGGATGGCCGCGAGATCGACCAGTTCGACACCGCCAGCGCCGTCCACTTCGTGTCGACCGACCGGCACGGCTGCATCCTCGCCTATGCGCGCCTCTTGCCCACCACCGGCCCGCATCTTCTGGCCGACGTCTATCCGCAGCTCTGCGCGCGGGCGGAGATCCCGCGCGGGCCGCAGATCGCCGAATGGACCCGCCATCTCGTCAACCCCGACGCGGTGCGCGGCGCGGCCGCCGTGCAGGCCAGCAACGCGCTGATCCTCGGCATCCTCGAATGGTGCCACGCCCGCGGCATCACCCACGCCACCTGCCAGGGCGATCCGCTGTGGATCACCCGCACGCTGCAGCTCGGCTTCGGCGTCGAACCGCTCGGCCTGCCGCTTGAGATCGGCGGCGAGACCGTGATCGCGCTGCTGTTCGAGATCGGCGAGCGGGCAATCCGCCGCACCCGCGCGGTCTGCGCCCGGGGGGTGAGGGCGATGCCGGCTCACGAAGGGCGGCGCCCGGCGGAAAGTCCGGCCGACCTCCCGGTCGTCCTCCCGGACGGGCGTTCCGGCGACCTGCGCGTCTGACGAAAACTGCCCTGTTTGCCGGCCGGCCGGTGCCGGCCGGCGGCCTGCCGCATCGCGGCTGGCGCTTTTCGCACCCGCGAAAACGCGCTACCAATGATCCATCGAGGCGAGCGAGGGAGGCGGGCGTGGCGATCCGAAAGATTCTGGTGGCGAACAGGTCGGAGATCGCGATTCGCGTCTTCCGCGCGGCCAACGAACTGGGCCTGAGGACCGTCGCGGTCTTCGCCGAGGAAGACAAGCTCGCGCTGCACCGCTTCAAGGCCGACGAGGCCTACCAGATCGGCAAGGGCCTCGGGCCCATCGAGGCCTATCTGTCGATCCCCGAGGTGATCCGCGTCGCGCTCGAAAGCGGCGCCGACGCGATCCACCCCGGCTACGGCCTCCTGTCGGAAAGCCCGGAATTCGCCGAGGCCTGCGCCGAGGCCGGCATCACCTTCATCGGCCCCTCGCCGGACACCATGCGCAAGCTCGGCAACAAGGTCGCCGCGCGCAACCTGGCGATCGCCGCCGGCGTGCCGGTGATGCCGGCGACCGACCCGCTGCCCGACGACATGGAGGTGGTGAAGGCCGAGGCCAGGCGCGTCGCTACCCGGTGATGCTCAAGGCCTCCTGGGGCGGCGGCGGACGCGGCATGCGCGTCATCCGCGACGAGGAACAGCTGCTGAAGGACGTGATCACCGCCAAGCGCGAGGCGAAGGCCGCCTTCGGCAAGGACGAGGTCTATCTGGAAAAGCTGGTGGAGCGCGCCCGTCACGTCGAGGTGCAGATCCTCGGCGACAAGCACGGCAACGCGGTCCACCTGTTCGAGCGCGACTGTTCGGTGCAGCGCCGCCACCAGAAGGTCGTCGAGCGCGCCCCCGCGCCCTACCTCGACCAGGCCCAGCGCGACGAGCTCACCGGCTACGGCCTCAAGATCGCCCACGCCACCGACTATTACGGCGCCGGCACGGTCGAGTTCCTGATGGACGCCGACACCGGCGCCTTCTACTTCATCGAGGTCAACCCGCGCATCCAGGTCGAGCACACCGTCACCGAGGAGGTGACCGGCATCGACATCGTCAAGGCGCAGATCCACATCCTCGACGGCGCGGTGATCGGCACCCCGGAATCCGGCGTGCCGAAGCAGGAGGACATCGTCCTCAACGGCAACGCCCTGCAATGCCGCATCACCACCGAGGACCCGGAACAGAACTTCATTCCGGACTACGGCCGCATCACCGCCTATCGCGGCGCCACCGGCTTCGGCATCCGCCTCGACGGCGGCACCGCCTATTCCGGCGCGGTGATCACCCGTTTCTACGATCCGCTGCTGGAGAAGGTGACCGCCTGGGCGCCGACCCCGGAAGAGGCGATCATGCGCATGCACCGCGCCCTGCGCGAGTTCCGCATCCGCGGCGTCGCCACCAACCTTGCCTTCCTCGAAAACATCATCACCAACCCGAAATTCCAGGACAACAGCTACACCACCCGCTTCATCGACGAGACGCCCGAGCTGTTCGATCAGGTGAAGCGCCGCGACCGCGCGACCAAGCTGCTCACCTACATCGCCGACGTCACCGTCAACGGCCATCCGGAAACCCGCAACCGGCCGCAGCCAGCGGCCCATGCCCGCGTGCCGGTCGCGCCGTCCTACAAGGTGCCGATCCAGAAGGGCACGCGCGACCTCCTCAAGGAGCTCGGGCCGAAGAAGTTCGCCGAGTGGATGCGCGCCGAGAAGCGCACCCTGATCACCGACACCACCATGCGCGACGGCCACCAGTCGGCGCTCGCCACCCGCATCCGCACCTTCGACATCGCCGGCGCCGCCGACGCCTATGCCCGCGGCCTGCCGGGCCTGTTCAGCCTCGAATGCTGGGGCGGCGCCACCTTCGACGTGTCGATGCGCTTCCTCACCGAGGATCCGTGGGAGCGGCTGCATCTGATCCGCGACCGGGCGCCGAACATCCTGCTGCAGGCGCTGGTGCGCGGCGCCAACGGCGTCGGCTACATGAGCTATCCCGACGATGCCGTCGCCTTCTTCATCAGGCAGGCGGCCGAGAATGGCGTCGATCTCTTCCGCGTGTTCGACTGCCTCAACTGGGTGGAGAGCATGCGCGTCTCGATCGACGCGATCCTCGAGACCGGCAAGCTGTGCGAAGGCGCGATCTGCTACACCGGCGACATGCTGGACCCGGCCCGGTCGAAATACGACCTGAAGTATTACCTGAATCTGGCCAGGGAACTCGAAGCGGCCGGATGCCACATCCTCTGCATCAAGGACATGGGCGGCCTGATGAAGCCGAACGCGGCCAGGGTGCTGTTCAAGGCGCTGCGCGAGCAGACCGACCTGCCGCTGCATTTCCACACCCACGACACCTCCGGCATCTCGGCGGCAAGCGTTCTGGCGGCGGTGGAAGCCGGCGTCGACGCGATCGACGCGGCGATGGACGCGATCTCCGGCATGACCTCGCAGCCGGCGCTCGGCTCGCTGGTGGCCGCCCTCGAGCGGACCGAGTTCGACACCGGCCTCGACCAGAAGGTGATCCGCGACATCTCGGTCTACTGGGAAACCGTGCGCCAGCAGTATGCGGCCTTCGAGAGCGACCTCAAGGGCCCGGCCTCCGAGGTCTATCTCCACGAGATGCCCGGCGGCCAGTTCACCAATCTCAAGGAACAGGCCCGCTCGCTCGGCCTCGACGCCCGCTGGCACGAGGTGGCCGAGACCTATGCGGACGTCAACCGCATGTTCGGCGACATCATCAAGGTCACGCCGTCGTCGAAGGTCGTCGGCGACATGGCGCTGATGATGGTCTCCTCGGGCCTGACGGTGGCCGACGTCGAGAACCCGGACAAGGACGTCGCCTTCCCCGACAGCGTGGTCATGCTGCTGCGCGGCGAGCTCGGCCAGCCGCCGGGCGGCTGGCCGCCGGCGCTGCAGAAGAAGGTGCTGAAGGGCGAGCCGCCGGTCACGGAGCGGCCGGGCAAGAACCTGCCGCCGGTCGACTTCGAGGCCGTGAAGGCCGAGCTTGCCACCAAGCCCGGCGTCGAGGGCCCGACCGGCACCGAGATCGCCTCCTACCTGATGTATCCGAAGGTCTTCACCGACTACGCGGCGCTCGCCGACGTCTACGGCCCGACCTCGGCGCTGCCGACCCCGGTCTACTTCTACGGCCTGCCGGTCGAGCAGGAGATCCAGGTGGCGATCGAGCAGGGCAAGTCGCTGGTGATCCGCTGCCAGGCGATCGGCCGCACCGACGAGGACGGCATGGTCCGCGTCTTCTTCGAGCTCAACGGCCAGCCGCGCATGGTCAAGGTGCCCGACCGGGCGGCCGCCGCCGCCGGCATCGGCGCCAAGCGCAAGGCCGACCCGACCAACGCCAACCACGTGGCGGCTCCGATGCCCGGCGTCATCTCCACGCTTGCGGTCAAGGCGGGCCAGGCGGTGAAGGCCGGCGACGTGCTGCTGTCGATCGAGGCGATGAAGATGGAAACCTCGATCCACGCCGAGCGCGACGGCACCATCGCCGAGGTCGCGGTCGCCCGCGGCGCGGCGATCGATGCCAAGGACCTTCTGGTCGTCTACGAGGGGTGAGAGCCGCCGCGCCGATGAACAGGCTCGATCGGCCTCATCCTGAGGAAGCCGCGCCAGCGGCTGTCTCGAAGGACGAGGCCGCCCCCGCCCTTCGAGACGGCCCGTTCCGGGCCTCCTCAGGGTGAGGGCGGAGAGAGGTCGGTTCATTCGCGCGCTGGGATGAGATCGGCCTCCGTTGTCGTCGGGTCTGCCCGGCGACAACGGGGGCCGGGCTGTCAGGAGTTGAGCACGGCCACCGAGATGTTCAAGAGCGCCGCGAAGGCGACCCAGGCGAGATAGGGCAGCAGCAGCAGGGCCGCGACACGGTCGAGCCGCCGGAAGACGCGGATCGTCGCGAGGAGCGCCGCGATCAGCAGCGCGATCACCGCCACCCCCGCCCACGGCGCCTGAAGCCCGAAGAAGGCCACCGACCAGCCGGCATTGAGCACGAGCTGGACGAGGAACAGGCCGATGGCGCGGCTGCGCCCGGGCGTCTCCGCCGGCGTGCGCACCACCCGCCACAGCGCGATCGCCATCAGCACGTAGAGCGCCGTCCACGCCGGCCCGAACACCCAGTTCGGCGGCGTGAAGAACGGCTTCTCGAGACCTGCATACCAGCCCGGGATCGCCGGCAGCGTCGCCGCCGATCCGATCGCCCCGGCCAGCGCCACCAGCACGAGACAGCCCGCGAGCATGAGGATGTCACGGTGCGAGAAGACGGGCTGGAATGGCGTCACGATGGGATTTCCTGAGTGGATGGCGTGACGTTCAGATAGGGCGGGGCGGGGCGACTGGTTAGGGGGCGATGGTCGAATGTCCGCGACACGCAGCCGGCGGAGCTCCCCCTCATCCGGCCCTTCGGGCCACCTTCTCCCCCGAGGGGAGAGGGTAACTCGCGGATGGGTTTGGGCCACCCAACAGTTCCCATAGCACGGAGACAGCTCCGCATTACCCTTCTCCCCCACGGGGAGAAGGTGGCCCGCAGGGCCGGATGAGGGGGCCGCGGAGCCCCAAGGGTCCTTGTGCCCCACCCATCCCTCGACCCCACCAGCTCCCCTACCCTCACGCCTCGTCCAGCAGCCGCCGGGCGATCACCTGGGCCTGGATCTCGGCCGCACCCTCGAAGATGTTCAGGATGCGGGCGTCGCAAAGAATCCGGCTGATCTGGTATTCGAGGGCAAAGCCGTTGCCGCCGTGGATCTGCAGGGCGTTGTCCGCCGCCGCCCAGGCGACGCGGGCGCCGAGCAGCTTGGCCATGCCGGCTTCCAGATCGCAGCGCTTGCCCTCGTCCTTCTGCCGCGCCGAATAGTAGGTGAGCTGGCGGGCGATGTGCACCTCCACCGCCATCATCGCCAGCTTGTCGGCGACACGCGGAAATTCCACCAGCGCCTTGCCGAACTGGATGCGCTCCTGCGCATATTTCAGGCCGACGTCGAGCGCCGACTGGGCGACGCCGACCGCGCGCGCCGCCGTCTGGATGCGGGCGCTCTCGAAGGTCTGCATCAGCTGCTTGAAGCCCTGGCCCGGCACGCCGCCGAGCAGGTTTTCCGCCGGCACCGCGAAGCCGTCGAAGGCGATCTCGTATTCCTTCATGCCGCGGTAGCCGAGCACCTCGATCTCGCCGCCGGACATGCCCTGCGCCGGGAACGGATCGGCGTCCGTGCCGCGGGGCTTCGGCGCAAGTAACATGGAGAGGCCCCGGTATCCCGGCTCGTCCGGATTGGTGCGCACCAGCAGCGTCATCAGGTCGGCGCGCACCGGATGGGTGATCCAGGTCTTGTTGCCGGTCACCTTCCAGACGCCCTCCTCCTGCACCGCGCGGGTGCGCAGGGACCCGAGGTCCGAGCCGGTGTTGGGCTCGGTGAAGACGGCGGTCGGCAGCACCTCGCCGGAGGCGATCCTCGGCAGCCACTCGGCCTTCTGCGCGTCGGTGCCGCCGCCGAGAATGAGTTCGGCGGCAATCTCCGAGCGGGTGCCGAGCGAGCCGACGCCGATATAGGCGCGCGACAGCTCCTCGGAGACGACGCACATGGATTCCTTGCCGAGGCCGAGACCGCCGAACTCTTCCGGGATCGTCAGGCCGAACACGCCGAGATCGGCGAGCTTGGCGATCACCTCGAGCGGGATGTAGGCATTCTTCAGGTGCCACTCGTGGGCATGCGGCAGCACCTCTTCCTCGGCAAAGCGGCGCATCTCGGCGCGAAAGGCCTCCATGGTCTCGTCGAGGCCGCTGTCGCCGACGATCTCGCGTCGGTCTTTTGGCGCATGGCGGCGACCAGCGCGGCGCGCGGTTCCGGCGCGCAGCCCTCCGCCATCAGCATCTCCACGTCCGCGGTGCGGGCGGCCGCGATGTCGCGGGCGGGGATGCCGAGATCGGCGAGCCGGACGATCTCGCCCTGGTTCATCGGGATGCCGCCGAACACCTGCGCCAGATACTCGCCGGCGCCGATCAGCACCAGCAGCCGCTCGGTCTCGCCGAAGCGGCCCTCGGCCTCCATCCGCGTCCGGTAGGCGCCAAGCTCGCGCAGGGATTCGCCGTAGGTGGCAAGCCAGGCAAGGCCGTGGGCGGCGCGCTGCTCGCGGTCCATCGCCTTGCCGTCGATCCGGCCGCCGACCGAGACCCGGTCCTTGACGGCGACGGTGGCCGCACGGATCAGGGCGTCGATCGCAACAATTGCGCCGGCAAGGGCGGCAAGGGGATCGGAAGGGGCTTCGATGCGTTCAGCCAGTGTGGTCATGTCGGCGGTCCCGGATTGCGCATGAGGGCTGCGTCGGTGGCAGGAGCAGGCACCGATCGGCCCCGCGTCTCTCCACGTGTCGTTCCGGCACGTTTTCCAATTCGCCGGAATGGTGCAATGCGCGTTTCGTCACGGGGCAAGCCCGAAAAGCCCTTCCTGTCGTACAGACTCGATGAAAATCCTCGTGTTATGGGTCGATGCACGCATGACCGTCCCGGACGAAAGAAGGAGTGCCGCACACATGGACACCCCGGCCCTTTCGACACACGCCGTCTACCTGTTCGTGAAGGGCTTCATCCGCTCCACCTGGCGCGCGGTCAACCGTTTCAACGACACCGACGGCTGGGCGATCGCCAGTCACATGGCGATGACCGCGCTGATGGCGCTGTTTCCGTTCCTGATCTTCCTGACCGCCTTCGCCGGCTTTCTCGACCTCGGCGACCTCGGCCGCAGCAGCGTGTCGCTGCTGTTCGAGGCCTGGCCCACCTCGGTGGCCGGGCCCATCACCCGCGAGATCAACACGGTGCTGACCGTGCCGCGCGGTGACCTGCTCACCATCGGCATCCTGCTGGCGATCTATTTTGCCTCCAACGGCGTCGAGGCGATGCGCCTCGGCCTCACCCGCGCCTATGGCTCGGCCGAACACCGCAACTTCGTCATCCTGCGACTGCAGAGCATCGTCTTCGTGCTGATCGGCACGCTGGCGATCCTGACGCTGGCGCTGCTGGTCGCCGTCGGCCCGGTCGCCTGGACCTTCGTGCAGGAGCGCACCGTCGTCCACGACCTGTCGGGCCTGGCTGAAAGCTCCGGCCTGTCGTCGTGGTCCTTCTACGGGTTCGTGACGTCGAAGCTCGGCGTGTTCGTGCGCTATGTGGTCACGATCGCGGTGCTGGGCGGGGCGCTGATCGTCGCCCACAAGTGGCTGCCGGCGGGGCACCGCAGCCTGCGCGACGTGCTGCCCGGCATCGTCGTCACCCTGCTTGCCTGGATCGTCGGCGCCATCGGCTTTGCGACCTATCTCGGCCGCTTCGCCAATTACGCCTCCACCTACGCCGGCCTCGCCGGCGTGATGACGGCGCTGGTGTTCCTCTACCTGCTGGCGGCGATCTTCCTGTTCGGCGCCTCGCTGAATGCGGCCCGCATCGAGCACCGGCTGACCAAGGCGATGACCGAGCCCGAACCCTCCTGAGCGCTCAGCGCCGCCGTGTTGCCAGCGCGACGGCCACGGCGACCACCACCGTGCCGGCGATCTGGATCAGGCTCAGCGTCTCGCCGAAGACGACGAAGGCGAGCGCCGCCGTCACCGGCGGCACGAGATAGAACAGCGCCGCCACCTTCGACACCGCGCCCTCCCGGATCATCAGCAGGAGCAGCAGCACGGTGACGATGGACAGCACCACCACCAGCCAGCCGAGCGCGATCGCCAGCTGGACGCCGGGCACGAGCCGGAAGCCTTCCAGCGCGGCCAGCGGCGTCAGCAGCAGCGCCGCGCCGACATATTGCAGCACCGTGGAGGTGAGGAGGTCGCCGCCGCTGGCAAAGCGCTTCTGGTAGACCGTGCCGACCGAGATCGCCGCCACCGCGCCGACGGCGAGCGGAACCAGCCACAGGTCGAGCGCGCCGACCACCGTGGGATCGAGCTTCGGCGCCAGCACCATGGCGACGCCGACCAGCCCCAGGCCGAGACCAGCGAGATGCGCCCGCGTCAGCCGCTCGCCGAGCAGTCCGCGCGCGAAGATCGCCGTCAGCATCGGCTGCAGGCCGACGATCAGCCCGGCAAAGCCGGACGGCAGGCCGCGGCTGACAGCGAAGAAGATGCCGCCGAGATAGACCGCGTGGATCAGGATGCCCGCGACCATGGCATGCAGCGCCAGCTGCCGCGACGGCCAGGGCCGGCGCAGGAGCAGCGCGATCCCAGCCAAAAGCGGCACGACGAAGATCATCCGCACCGCGAGCAGCGAGAACGGCCCCGCGACGGGCGCGGCATATTTGGCGGCGAGAAAGCCGGTCGACCACAGGAAGACGAAGGCGAAGGGCGCCACGCGCAGCAACAGCGGATTGACCGGCTGTCCCGCCCTGCCCCCGGTCTCGACCGCCTGCCCCATGACCATGACCCTTCCCGTATGAAGGGCGCAGTCATAGCCGCGTCAGACGGCCTTTGGAATCCCGGACAGGTTGCGGGCTGCCATGCGCATTTCAGGCCTTCCCGCAAAAGCCTGACCGGCAGGTCGGCTTTGCGGGAAGGCAAGCGCCCGAACGGGCGCCGGCCGGTCAGGCCGTAACCTCCATACCTCCTGACCTGTCAGGGGATATGGAGCACAGGACACGCCCTCAGGCGGCGGCGGCGCTCCCCCCGCCGACGATCCGCACCACATCGGCCATGATGTCGGTGAGCTGGAAATCCTTCGGCGTGTAGACGGCGGCGACGCCGATCGCCTTCAGCGCCCGCGCATCCTCCGGCGGGATGATGCCGCCGACCACCACCGGCACGTCGGCAAGGCCGTTCTCGGCCATGCCCTTCATCACCTCGCGCACCAGCGGCAGGTGGCTGCCCGACAGGATCGACAGGCCGACCACGTGGACGCCCTCTTCCAGCGCCGCGTTGACGATCTCGGCCGGCGTCAGGCGGATGCCCTCGTAGACCACCTCCATGCCGCAGTCGCGGGCACGCACGGCGATCTGCTCGGCGCCGTTGGAATGGCCGTCGAGGCCCGGCTTGCCGACGAGAAACTTGATCCGCCGCCCGAGTTTTTCCGAGACCGCGTCCACCGCGGCGCGGACCTTGTCGATCTCGCCGGCCGAGGCGGAGGCCGCCGCGCCGACGCCGGTGGGCGCCCGGTATTCGCCGAACACCTCGCGCAGGCAGCGGCCCCATTCGCCGGTGGTGATCCCGGCTTTTGCCGCCGCGATCGAGGGTTCCATGATGTTGCGGCCTTCCGCCGCGGCGCTCCTCAGGGCGGCCAGCGCCGCCTCGACCGCGCCGGCGTCGCGGCTCTCGCGCCAGGCGCGGATCTTCGCGATCGCCTCGGGCTCCACGTGTTCCGGCACCGTGAGGATGCCGCCGTCGGCACCGGCCGCGAGCGGCGAGGGCTCGGTCTCGGTGAAGCGGTTGACGCCGACCACGATCTGCGCGCCGCCCTCGATGGCGGCAAGGCGGCGGGTGTTGCTCTCCACCAGCGCCCGCTTCATGTAGCCGCTCTCCACCGCGGCGATCGCCCCGCCCATCGCCTCGATCCGGGCGAGCTCGGCGCGCGCCTCGTCCTTCAGCGCCTCGACCTTGGCGGTCATCACGTGGCTGCCGTCGAAGATGTCCTCGTGTTCTAGCAGGTCGGTCTCGAAGGCCATGATCTGCTGCATGCGCAGCGACCACTGCTGGTCCCACGGGCGCGGCAGGCCGAGCGCCTCGTTCCAGGCGGGAAGCTGCACCGCGCGGGCGCGGGCATTCTTCGACAGCACCACCGCCAGCATCTCGATCAGGATGCGGGTGACGTTGTTTTCCGGCTGCGGCTCGGTGAGGCCGAGCGAATTGACCTGCACGCCGTAGCGGAAGCGGCGCATCTTCGGATCGTCGACGCCGTAGCGCGTCTCCAGCAGCTCGTCCCAGAGCTCCGTGAAGGCGCGCATCTTGGCGATCTCGGTCACGAAGCGCAGGCCGGCGTTGACGAAGAAGGAGATGCGGCCGACCGCGGCGGGAAACTCGGCCGCCGGCACCGCGCCCGACGCCTTCATGCCGTCGAGGATGGTCATCGAGGTCGCGAGCGCGAAGGCGAGCTCCTGCACCGGCGTCGCGCCCGCCTCCTGCAGGTGGTAGGAGCAGACGTTCATCGGGTTCCACTTCGGCATCGCCTGGTAGGTCCAGGAGATCATGTCGATCGTCAGCCGGATCGACGGCGCCGGCGGGAACACGTAGGTGCCGCGCGAGAGATATTCCTTGATGATGTCGTTCTGGGTGGTGCCGTTGAGGGCGGCCCGGTCGGCGCCCTGCTCGTCGGCCACCGCGACATAGAGCGCCAGCAGCCAGGCGGCGGTGGCGTTGATCGTCATCGAGGTGTTCATCCGCTCCAGCGGAATGTCGCGGAACAGCGCGCGCATGTCGCCGAGATGGGCGACCGGCACGCCGACCTTGCCCACCTCGCCGCGCGCCAGCGCGTCGTCCGGGTCGTAGCCGGTCTGGGTCGGCAGGTCGAAGGCGACCGACAGGCCGGTCTGGCCCTTGGCAAGGTTGGAGCGATAGAGCTCGTTGGACGCCGCCGCGGTCGAATGACCGGCATAGGTGCGGATGATCCAGGGCTTGTCCTTCGTCGGGCTCATCGGCAGATCCTCGCGCATGCGCCGTCACGCGGGCGTGCTGCACCGCGGGACCCAAGTTCTTCTGCTATAGGCCGGCGCGGGGGCCGGGTAAAAGCCCTTCCATCGGCCAGCAACAATTGGACGCACCCCGCCCGCGACTGCCGCGACTTGGTGCCTGCACAATTGAAAAGCATCCGCACGGAAGCATTTGGTCTTTCGCCGCATGCGACGTGTTGCCCACTACGCAAGCCCGAAGGCCCGTGCGCATGCTGGGAAAACCGACCGCGCCGCAGCAACGACAGCCGCGGCGCGCCGATCCGACCCCAACGAGAGACCAAGCCATGAACGCCGTTGCGAAGCGACAGTCGGGGCCCGAGACCAAGGACCTCTACGACATCGGCGAGATTCCGCCGCTCGGCCACGTGCCGGAGAAGATGTGGGCCTGGTGCATCCGCAAGGACCGCCACGGCCCGCCGGACACCGCCATGCAGCTGGAGGCCGTGCCGACCTGGAGCCTCGAGAGCGACGAGGTGCTGGTGCTCGTGATGGCGGCCGGCGTCAACTACAACGGCGTGTGGGCCTCGCTCGGCCAGCCGATCTCGCCCTTCGACGGCCACCGCCAGCCGTTCCACATCGCCGGCTCCGATGCCTCCGGCATCGTCTGGGCGGTCGGCTCGCGCGTCACCCGCTGGAAGGTCGGCGACGAGGTGGTCGTCCACTGCAACCAGGACGCCGGCGACGACGAGGAGTGCAACGGCGGCGACCCGATGCTCTCGCCCACCCAGCGCATCTGGGGCTACGAGACCAACGACGGCTCGTTTGCCCAGTTCTGCCGGGTGCAGAGCCGGCAGCTGCTGCCGCGGCCCAGGCACCTCACCTGGGAGGAATCGGCCTCCTACATGCTGACGCTCGCCACCGCCTACCGCATGCTGTTCGGCCACCAGCCCCATGCGCTGAAGCCGGGCCAGAACGTGCTCGTCTGGGGCGCCTCCGGCGCCTCGGCGTGTTCGCGGTGCAGATCGCGGCCGCCGCCGGCGCCAACGCCATTGGCGTGATCTCCGACGAGACCAAGCGCGACTACGTGATGAGTCTCGGCGCCAAGGGCGTGATCAACCGCAAGGACTTTTCCTGCTGGGGCCAGCTGCCCAAGGTCGGCTCGCCCGACTACGACACCTGGTTCGCCGAGGCCCGCAAATTCGGCAAGGCGATCTGGGACATCACCGGCAAGGGCGTCAACGTCGACATGGTGTTCGAGCATCCCGGCGAGGCGACCTTCCCGGTCTCCTCCTTCGTGGTGAAGCGCGGCGGCATGGTGGTGTTCTGCGCCGGCACCTCCGGCTTCAACATCACCTTCGACGCGCGCTACGTCTGGATGCACCAGAAACGTATCCAGGGCTCGCATTTCGCCCACCTCAAGCAGGCGTCCGA
Organism: Methylobrevis pamukkalensis; assembly: GCF_001720135.1. Taxonomy (GTDB): domain Bacteria; phylum Pseudomonadota; class Alphaproteobacteria; order Rhizobiales; family Pleomorphomonadaceae; genus Methylobrevis; species Methylobrevis pamukkalensis. Next base: position 46,838 of record NZ_MCRJ01000001.1, on the reverse strand, counting down.
GGCCAACCGCTTCGTGCTCGACCGCCGGGTCGATCCCTGCATGTCCGAGGTGTTCGGCTGGGAGCAGATCCCGCTCGCGCACATGAAGATGTGGAAGAACCAGCACGCCCCCGGCAACATGGCGGTGCTGGTCAATTCGCCCCGCGCCGGCCTGCGCACGCTGGAAGACGTCATCGAGGCCGGCCGCTGACAAGGCGCCGTCGCCGCAGGGCGGCGACGGCGGTCACCCGAGTGTCCGAGAGCGAGGCGGGCGAGCCCCGAGCGCACAGGATCGCGCAAGGGCGGGGCCTTTCCGCCGTCACTGCCGGGTTTGCCCTGCCAGGACGATGGGAGGGCAGTGCGTTCCTATTCCCCCATGGCGTGACGTCTCACAGAACCATACGCGCAATGGGATCAGCTTCAGGAAACCCGCGTCCTGGACACAGACCCGTCGGCCCCCATCATCAGGATCGCCTCTGCCCTCGTCCGGCGCTATAAGCGGACCGCTGCCCGGCGAGACCGCGGCAGGGCCGACGCCGGCGAGGGCACGGACGGGACATGACGACAGGGACAGGCGACACCGCACGGCTGGACGACCTGGAGGCGAAGGTCGCCTATCAGGATCTTGCGATCGAGGATCTCAACCGCACGATCACGGCGCAATGGGCCGAGATCGACACGCTGAAACGGCTGGTCTCCACCCTGTCGGAGCGCCTGGCCGCAGCCGAACAGGGCGCGCCCGGCGATGGAGCGCCGGAACCGCCGCCGCCGCACTGGTAAGGTCGCCGAAGAGAATTTTCGCGAGGGGGGAACGATCGACCCTCCCGCGCGTCGAGGGAGGCCCCCAGCGACGCTGCCGCCGGCAACGCCCATGCCCCGAGGATCGCCGATGTCCCGCACGCGCACGCCGCATATCGCCAGCCAGATGATGAGCCTCGCCCTCGCGCCCTATGTGGCGGCGATGCGCATGCCGAGCTTCATGGGTGCCGGCACCTCGCCGGCCGCCACCCGCGAAGTGATGCAGGCCATGCAGGAAAAATCCGACGCGGTGATGGAAAGCTCGCGCGCCATCCAGGACGCGATGTGGGGCATGGCCTTCGGCTCTGCCCGGGCCATGGGCGCCGGCACCTTCAATCCGATGCGCTTTGCCGCCGGCCACGAGAAGGCGATCGCCCGCGTCCTGCATCCCGTCTCGCGCCGCGTGCAGGCGAACGCCGTGCGCCTGTCGCGAAAGTCGAAGGGCTGAGATCCGGCCCCGGCTGGACCTTCCGCGGCGCGGCGCCTATCCTCCGGGCATGATCCGCAAGGGAGCCCACCCCAGATGTCCGACCCGTCCCGCTTCGTCCCCTTCGACCTCACCAACATCGTGCCCGAGGACGGCGAGCCGGAGGCGGACCGCGTGGTCAAGGGCGCGCCGCGCTTCCGAACCTGGAACGTCGAGGAATCGGCCGACGGCAAGACCTTTTCCGGCATCTGGGAGGCCACGCCCGGCATCTGGCGCGTCTCCTATGACGAATGGGAGTTCTGCTCGATCCTTGCCGGCATCTCGCTGCTGCACGAGGACGGCGTCGACGCGCCGCACCGGCTGAACGCCGGCGACAGCTTCGTGATCCGCCCCGGCTTCACCGGCCTGTGGGAGGTGGTGGAGACCACCCGCAAGCTCTACGTCATCCGCATGCCGTGAGCCGCAGTTCACGAGGCGCGGGGCCTCAGACGAGGCCGAAGCGGCGGGCGATCCAGAAGCCGGCCAGCGCCGAGAGGCCGCCGAGCACGGTGCCCCAGGCAAGATCGGCCACCACCACCAGCCGGCTCCAGCCGGCGATCACCGCGTAGCTGGTCATCTCGTAGGTGAGATAGGTGAAGAAGCCGTAGAGCGCTCCGTCGCGCAGCGCGTGCAGGGCCACGCCGGAGCGGGCGGCCGGCACCACGGCGAAATACAGAAGGCCGACGACGAACAGCACGTAGAACAGCGCCGCCGCGCCGAGCTTGGGCTCCGGCGAAACGAGGGCGCCGAGTTCGGGGCGATAGAGCCGCGAGGTCATCGTCGACAGCCAGACGAAGTCGAGCGCGAGGAAGACGGCGAGCGTCGAGAGATGCAGGTAGACGAGGCGCATGGGGCGATGACGGTCCGGTCCGGCCAGAGGGTTTTGTCTCAATACGCCGCGGGCGACGCCGCGGATCCCCGGCCGGACGGGAAAATCGCCCGCGTGCTGCTGCTCGGCGGCACCCAGGAGGCCACCGCGCTTGCCGGCCTCCTCGCCGCAACGCCTGAGATCGCCGCCACCATCTCGCTTGCCGGCCGCACCACGCGCCCGCGCCCCTGCCCTTGCCGACCCGGATCGGCGGCTTCGGCGGCGTGGCGGGACTTGCCGAATTCCTCGGGGCCGAGGGCTTCACCCACCTCGTCGATGCCACCCATCCCTTCGCGGCGCAGATCTCGGACAACGCGGCGACGGCGGCGCGCCTCACCGGCCTGCCCTTCGCCGTGCTCACCCGCCCGCCGTGGCAGCAGCGGCCCGGCGACCGCTGGACCGAAGTGCCGGACGCCGCTGCCGCCGCGATGGTTCTGGGCGAATTGCCGCGCCGCGTGCTGCTCACCATCGGCCGGCAGGAGGTCGGCGCTTTTGCCGCCGCGCCCCATCACGACTATCTGGTGCGCAGCATCGATCCGCCGGAGGCGCTGGCCGCCCTGCCCCGGGCAAGGCTGCTGCTGGCGCGCGGCCCGTTCACGGTGGCCGGCGAGACGCGCCTGCTGCGCGAGGCGGCGATCGAGGTGGTGGTGTCCAAGAACAGCGGCGGCCCGGCGACCTACGCCAAGATCGACGCCGCCCGCGACCTCGGCCTCGACGTGATCATGGTCACGCCCCCGCCACGGCCGGAAGCGACCACGCTGCACGATCCGGCTGCGATTCTGGACTGGATCCGCGGGACATAGCGCCGCGCGACAAACGAGTCTTTGCCGGCTCAGAACACCAGCAGGGCGATCACGACCGTGGCCAGCACGATGCCCTCCACCAGCAGCGCCCGGCGATAGAGCGTCAGCGACCGGTCGATGTCGTCCGCCGTCGCCTCGCGCCGGCCGTCGCCCATGTAGGCGTCCTCGGTGTGGACGGTGCCGTAGACCTTCGGCCCGTTGAGCTGCAGCCCCAGCGCCCCGGCAAAGGCGGCCTCCGGCCAGCCGGCGTTGGGCGAGCGGTGATGACGCGCATCGCGCCGCACCGCGCGCACAGCCCCCTGCGCGGACATGCCCGGCAGGGTCAGCGCCGCCAGCACCACGAACAGCGCCGACAGCCGCGAGGCCGGCAGGTTGACGAGATCGTCGAAGCGCGCGGCGGCCCAGCCGAAGGCGCGGTGCCGCTCCGTCCTGTGGCCGATCATGCTGTCGGCGGTGTTGACCGCCTTGTAGGCGATCCCGCCCGGCAGGCCGAGCACGGCCGTCCAGAACAGCGGCGCCACCACCCCGTCGGAATAGTTCTCGCCAAGACTCTCGATCGCGGCCCGGGCCACCCCGGCCTCGTCCAGAAACGCCGGATTGCGCCCGACGATCATGCCCACGGCCGCCCGCCCCGCTTCGAGATCGACGCGAAGCCCGTCCGCCACCGCCTTCACATGCATGTCGAGACTGCGTTGCGCCGGCAGGGTCGCGGCAAGGATCGCCAGCAGCGCAAGGCCGAACGGCCCGGACCCGAGCAGCGCGTGCAGCCCGACGCCGACCGCCGCCGACAGGACCAGCAGGATCAGCAGCGTCACGACACCCCCGGCCCGGCGCGCGCCGTCGGACAGGTCCGCGCGGTTGAGCCGCGTGTCGAGGACCGCGATCAGCGCGCCGATCCACGTCACCGGATGGCCGATTCGTCGATAGACTGCGTCCGGATAGCCGGCGAAGGCCTCGACGACCAGTGCGAGAAGGGCGAGCAGGGCAAGAAGCGCGGGATCGGGCATCACGGGTTCCGGAGACGGACGGCGGCGACCTGCGGGGAGTGCCCGGATTCTGCTCGCCTGTAAATGCGGCACGACGGGCGCCGGACGGCCGATGCGCAGCCCGCCGTCCATGCTCCGCCGCTCAGGCACCCCAGGGATCGTAGCTGCCGAAGCTCCAGATCTGCCCTTCCGGGTCGCGGCAGGTGAAATCGCGGCCGCCATAATCCTGATCGGTGAGTGGCAGCAGGATCTCCGCCCCGGCCGCAACCGCAGTGGCATGGACCGCGTCCGGATCGGCCACCACCACATAGATGCCGGCCGTGGCCTTGCCGACCTCGGCGGGCACGCCGACGAAGGCGCCGAAGCCCTCGTCCCGCGCCGGTCCGACCATCACCATCGCCCCGCCGAGCACCAGTTCCGCATGGGCAATGCCGCCGTCCCCGTCCGCCGCCACCAGCCGGGGCTCGAAGCCGAAGGCACGGGCCAGAAACTCCACGGCCGCGCGCGGATCGCGGTAGAGCAAGGCCGGCATGATCGCGGGCCGCGGCATCGTCTGCGTCATCTCTGCCTCCCTGCCGGACATTGGGGGGTCCGGGCGGAATGGAGATTATGCCGGTTGGGCGCGGGCGGCCAGATGCTCGAGGCTTGCGCTGGCTGCAGGAGGCGCTATCGAGAACCGTCCTCGCCCCCGCCATCGAGCCCCGCATGACCTCCGAAGCCCCCTCGCCCTTCCTCCTCCCGCATGTGACGCGCGGCACCATGGACCATCGCCCGCCGGTCGTGCTGCTGCACGGCTTTGCCGGCAGCGCGCAGGGGTGGACCAACCTGCAGATCGCGCTGGAGCGCCGCCGCGCCTCGATCGCCTTCGATCTGCCCGGCCATGGCCGCGCGCTCGCCGTGCGGCCGATCGGCCATGCGGGGGTCTCGGCGGCGGCGGTGCTGGCGAGCCTCGACGGCCTCGGCCTGCCGCGTGTCCACCTCGTCGGCCATTCCATGGGCGGGGCGACGGCGATGATCATCGCCCTGAAGGCGCCAGACCGGCTGGCGAGCCTGACGCTGCTCGCCCCCGGCGGCTTCGGCACCGAGATCGACACCGGCCTGCTGCGCGCCTATGCCCGCGCCACGAGCGCCGAAGAGGTCGCCCCGCTCGCCGCCCGTTTCTTCGGCCCCGAAGCCCGCCTGCCGCGCCGCATGGCCGAGGAAATCGCCCGCGAGCATGCCGAACCGGGGCGGGTGGAGGCGCTGGCCACGATCGCCGAGGCGATCCTCGGCGAGGACACCCAGAAGACCCTGCCGCGCGAGGCGCTGGCGACGATGCCGTTTCCGGTGAAGGTGATCTGGGGCCTCGAAGACCGCGTCCTCCCGCCCCACCAGGCCGACGGCCTCCCCGGCACCGTCGCCCTCCACCGCTTCCCCGCCATCGGCCACATGCCGCATCTGGAGCTCCCGCGAGAGGTGGCGCGGCTGACCGGCGAGCAGATCGAGCGGGAGTGAGGGGGCTTTCGCGCCGCGTTTTCTAAGCCTATCCCGCGTCTTACACGCGGCCGGTCGGCACTTATTCCGATGGCCTTTCCGCCGCCACTCCCTCGGCCCCTTCATCGTCATTCCCGCGAAAGCGGGAACCCATCGCTCCGCGGGAGTAGCCCCTCGGAAGAGATCGAGACCTCACCACAAACGTGCCGAATTCCTCACCCGCCGGCGCCACCCTTGCCGACTGCTGGGTTCCCGCTTTCGCGGGAATGACGGCGATGGAGAGGCGGAGAGGCGGCAAGTTTGCCCCTTCCGAAGCAGCATCCGGCGCTGCCGGAACCAACGCTTCGCATCCCCGACTCAAGCTCCAGCCATAACGCTCGCCCCCTCAAAACTTCGCCCGCCACCGCGTCAGCAGCGCCGCGTTGGTCACCACCGTCACGGAGCTCGCCGCCATGGCTGCGCCGGCCAGCGCCGGGGTGAGGAGGCCGAAGGCGGCGACGGGAATGCCGACGAGGTTGAAGGCGAAGGCCCAGAACAGGTTGGTGCGGATCCGCCACCAGGTGGCCGCGGCGATGTCGAGGGCGGCGGGCACCAGCCGCGGATCGGGGCGCATCAGGGTGATGCCCGCCGTCTCCAGCGCCACGTCCGAGCCGGTGCCGATGGCGATGCCGACGTCGGCGCCGGCCAGCGCCGGGGCGTCGTTCACCCCGTCGCCGACCATGGCCACATGGCGGCCGGCCTTGCGCAGGGCGGCCACCTCGCGCTCTTTTCCTCCGGCCGCACCGGGCCGCGCCAGCCGGAGAGACCCACCTTGTCGGCAATCGCCTTTGCCACCGCCGCGCTGTCGCCGGTCAGCATCCGCGCCTCGATGCCCTTCGCCTTCAGCATCAGGACCGCCTCGGCCGCCTCGGGCCGCAGGGTGTCGGCGAGGGCCAGCAGGCCGATGGCCACGCCGCCCCGCGCCACATGGGTCACCGTCTTCGCCTCGGCTTCCAGCCGCGCGAAGTCCTTGTCGAACCGCCCGACGTCCACCCCGAGTTCGGCCATCAGCGCCGCATTGCCGATCGCGATGGTCTCGCCCTCGACGGTTGCCGAAACGCCCCGCCCCGTGTGGCTGCGGAATTCGCTCACCGGGAGGAGGACGAGGCCCCTGCCCCCCGCCGCCTCCACCACGGCGCCGGCCAGCGGATGGCGGCTTTCGCCCTGCACGGCGGCGGCGAGTGCCAGCAGTCCGTCCGTGTCGCCATTCGCCGCCACCACGTCGGTGACCGCCGGCCGGCCGACCGTCAGCGTGCCGGTCTTGTCGAAGATCACCGTGTCGATCCGGTGGGCACGCTCCAGCGTGTCCACATCCTTGACGAGGATGCCGGCCCGCGCCGCCGCCCCCGTGCCGGCCACCAGCGCGGTCGGCGTGGCCAGCCCCAGCGCGCAGGGGCAGGCGACCACGAGCACGGAGACGGCGGCAACCAGCGCCGCCTCCAGCCCCGCCCCGGCGATCATCCAGCCGGAAAACGCCAGAAGGGCGATCACCACCACCACCGGCACGAACACCGCCGAGATCCGGTCCACCAGCTTCTGCACCGGCGCCTTGCCGGTCTGGGCGTTTTCCACCATGCGGGTGATGCGGGCGAGCGTGGTGTCTTCCCCGAGTGCACTCGTGCGCAGGGTCAGCACGCCCTCGCCGTTGAGCGTGCCGGCGATGACCTTCTCGCCCTCGCCCTTCTCCACCGGCAGGCTCTCGCCGGTGACAAGGCTTTCGTCGAGGCTCGACTGACCGGCAACGACGACGCCGTCGACCGGCACCCGCTCGCCGGGCCGCACCCGCACGAGATCGCCAAGGCCGAGCGCCTCCACCGGCACGGTCTCCTCGCCGGTCGGCGTGACGCGCGAGGCGGTCTCGGGCCGCAGCTTCATCAGCGCGCGGATCGCCGCCGTCGTCCCGGCCTTCGCCCGCGCCTCCATCAGCTTGCCGGCAAGGATCAGGGTCAGGATCGTCGCCGAGCCCTCGAAATAGAGATGGCCGGCGGCGGCATGGCCGCGGGTCAGCACCATCACGGCGCTAAAGACGAAGGCGGTGGTGGTGCCGAGCGCCACCAGCACGTCCATGTTGGCGCTGCCGCCGCGCAGCGCGTGATAGGCGCCGCGATAGAAGCGCGCGCCGGCGATCACCTGCACGAGGCCGGCGAGCACGAGTTGGGTGACCGGCGACAGCAGGTGATGGTTGCCCACCGCCATGCCGGCCATGGCATAGAGGAACGGCGCCGTCAGCAGCGCCGAGACGACGAAGACGACCAGCGTGCTGCGCCACTCGGCCAGCTGCACCGCCTCGGCTTCCTCGCGTGCCCGCCGCCGCGCCGCCGGATCGTCGGCCCGCAGGATCGCCTCGTAGCCGGCGAGATCGACGGCCTCGACGAGCGCCGCATCCGCCGTGCCCGGCCGCAGCACCACGTCGGCCCGCTCCAGCGGCAGGTTCACATGCGCCTCGATCACGCCGTCGACCCGCGACAGCACCTTCTCGACCCGCGCCGAACAGGCCGCGCAGGTCATGCCGCGGATGTCGAGGGTCCGGCGCAGGGGCGCGGCAGCAGGCGCGGCGGCCGATGGCGCGGAGGAAAGGGGGGCGGTCATGGCGGCGGCTCCGTTTTTCGGGCTCGAGGGGGTGTCGAGGCCTGATGTGGGGCTTCCAGTCACTGGAAGGTCAAGGGCCGATCTGCGCCGGCCGACGCTGCCTTGCCCCCGGGCGGAGCCTGCGCATCTTTTGCACTCGCGTCCGTGCGATGCCCGTTGCTATGCTCCGGCCCGACCGTTGCCCGCCCGTGACTCACCGGGAGGCAACCGCATTCCTGCCGCAACCTGCTGAAAAGGCTGTCCCTCATGAGGCTCTGGATCAAGAACCCGCTGGCGATTCTGGCCGAGGGCGACGCGGGCGGCGGCGTGGTGGTGGACGGCGCGAAGATCGTCGAACTGGTGGCGAGCGGCCGTTCGCCGTCGGCGCCGGTCGACGAGACCTATGACGCCTCCCGTCATGTGGTGATCCCGGGCCTCGTCAACACCCACCACCACATGTTCCAGACGCTGACCCGCGCCCATCCGGCCGCGATCAACAAGGAGCTTTTTCCCTGGCTGGACGCGCTCTATCCGATCTGGGCGAAGAACGTGCGGATCGACGCCTTCCGCCTCGCCACGCGCCTGTCGCTGACCGAACTGCTGATGTCCGGTTGCACCACCGCCTCCGACCACCACTATCTCTACACGCCGACCATGGACAACGCCATGGACGTGCAGGCCGAGGAGGCCGGCAAGCTGGGCATGCGCATGACGCTGACCCGCGGCTCGATGAACCTCACCGTCGAGGAGGGCGGCTCGGCGATCCCCGGCACGGTGCAGGACACCGACACGATCATGGCCGACTGCGAGCGGGTGGTGGGCAAGTATCATGACGCCTCGGAGGGGGCGATGCTGAAGGTGGCGCTCGCCCCCTGCGCGCCCTTCAACGTCAAGAAGGAGGTCATGGTGCTCTCGGCGCAGATGGCCGAGAAATACGACCTGCGCCTCCACACCCACCTCGCCGAAACCCGCGACGAGACCGCCTATTGCCTGGAGCATTTCCAGTGCCGCCCGGTCGATTATCTCGAAGAGGTCGGCTGGATGAACCATCGGGTCTGGCTCGCCCACGGCATCCACTTCAACGACGACGAGGTGAAGCGCCTCGGCCATGCCTGCGTCGGCGTCTGCCACTGCCCGACCTCGAACATGGTGCTCGCCTCCGGCCAGTGCCGCACCAAGGAGCTCGACGCCGCCGGCTCGCCGGTCGGCCTCGGCGTGGACGGCTCGGCCTCCAACGACAATTCGAACCTGATGGAATCCCTGCGCCACGCTCTGATGATCGGCCGCCTCACCTATGATGCGGCCTCGGTGACCCATTTCGACGTCTACAAATGGGCAACCGAAGGCTCGGCCCGCTGCCTCGGCCGCGATGACATCGGCAAGCTCGCCGCCGGCAAGCAGGCGGACATGGCGATGTTCACCCTCGACGAACTGCGCTTTTCCGGCGCCGGCGATCCGCTCGCCGCCCTCATCCTCTGCGGCGCCCACGCCGCCGACCGGGTGATGGTCGCCGGAAAGTGGCGCGTCACCGACGGCGCCCCCCTCGGCGTCGACGTCGCGCGGCTCCGTTACGAGCACGGCGAGGCCGCGAAGAAGTTCCTCGAGGCGCTGTAAGGGGGATGGGTCCTGCCGTGTGGCCTGCCCCTCTCCCTGACCCTCCCCCACAAGGGGGGGCGCCGGACTCGGCGTTTTTGCTCTCTTCGACCTTTCGTCGCAACGCGGCGCCGGAATGATCAATGAAGCCGCCTCTTTCGTCCCCTCCCCCCTTGCGGGGGAGGGTCAGGGCGAGGGGTAGCGGCGCCGGCCCGGATCACGGGCGTTTCAGGATGACCACACCATGACCCTCCCCCGCCGCCACTTCGCCGAGATGCGCGCCCCGGAGTTCCGCACCGACACTTCGGCGTGGATCGCCGTGCTGCCCGTGGCGGCGATCGAGCAGCACGGGCCGCATCTGCCGGTGTCCACCGACACGACGATCGCCGAGGGCCAGATCGCGCGGACGATCGAGCTGCTGCCCGATCATCTGCCCGTCACCTTCCTGCCGGTTCAGGCGGTGGGAAAGTCCGACGAGCATATCGACAGCCCCGGCACGCTGACCCTGTCGTGGGAGATCGTGACCAAGGCGTGGATCGAGATCGGCGACAGCCTCGCCCGCGCCGGCATCCGCAAGCTGGTGATCGTCACCTCCCACGGCGGCAACGTGCCGATCATGGACATCGTCGCCCGCGAGATGCGCATCCGCCACCGCATGCTGGCGGTGGCGACGAGCTGGCTGCGCTTCGGCCAGCCGGACGGCCTCTACACCGACCGCGAGCGCGCCTTCGGCATCCACGGCGGCGACATCGAGACCTCGATCCTGCTGCACCTGCGCCCGGATCTTGTCGACATGGCCGTGGCGGAGGATTTCCGCTCCGCGCAGGAGGATCTGGTGAGGCAGGCCCGGCACCTGCGCGCGCACGGCCCGGCCCAGTTCGGCTGGAAGGCCCAGGACCTCAACCCGGCCGCACCGTCGGCGACGCCGCCTCGGCCACCGCCGAGAAGGGCCGGCTCTCGGTCGACCACGCCGCACGCGGTTTTGTCGAACTTCTCCACGATATCCACAGCTTCCCCGTGGAGCAGCTCGACGCCACCGATCAAGTTTAGCCGGCATAGGATCCGGCAAAGCCACCGCATCAAGGGGATCACGGCTGCTCAAGCGGGCCGCCGCATCTTGCGGCAGCGGACGCGGCCTTGACAGGCCGGCGCAAGGCGCGGCCCGTCGATCCTCCCATAAGCACATGTTCATGTTCGGGTTTTGCAGCGCGACGGCGCCCAGGCGGCCGGCCTTGCGAGGTGCCAGCTATCGTGCGGACGGGACACGGCTTTCGGAGCCGAGCCGTCTGGCATATCTTTTCGCCGCCGCGAGAGGCTCCGGGACATATCCGGAACGACAGGCTCGTTGCCCTGAACGGAAGCAATACGCATCATGACGGGCGCTGTCGCAGTGAAGACAGCCGAGCAGCCTTATCCACAGGCTATCCACCGCCGGAGGCGGGTTTTCCACAGACGCGGACGACTCCAGTCCCGGTCGCTCGAACGCAGGATCGTCAGCCGGGCAGCAGGGTCTCCGCGAGGGTCACCCAGTAGGAGACGCCGTGGGGGATCGCCGCGTCGTCGAAGTCGTAGGCTGGATGATGCAGCCCGGCGCTGGCGCCGTTGCCCACGAAGATCATCGCCCCGGGCCGCCGCTCGAGCATGTAGGCGAAGTCTTCCGCGCCCATCAGCGGCGCGCGGTCGTCGTCGACCATGCCGTCGCCGGCCACCCGCCGGGCGATGCCGGCGGCAACCGCCGCCTCGTCCGGGTCGTTGACGGTGACCGGATAGCCGCTGCGGAAGGTGAAGCGCGCCTCGACGCCGTGGGCGCTGGCAATCCCGGCGATGACCGCACGGGTCCGCGCCTCCAGCTGCGCCCGCACGGCCGGATCGAGGCTGCGGATCGTGCCGGAGATCCGCGCCGTCTGCGGGATGACGTTGTTGGTGGTGCCGGCGTTGAAGCAGGTGACCGAGATCACCGCGGCCTTGAGCGGATCGACGTTGCGGGCCACCACCTGCTGCAGGGCCAGCACCATCGCCGCCCCGGCCAGCACCGGATCGAGACATTCGTCGGGCTTGGCCGCATGGCCGCCGCGGCCCTCGATCTCCACCGCGAAGACATCCGCCGAGGCCATGAAGGCGCCCGGCCGCAGCGCGAAGCGGCCGACGCCAAGCCCCGGCATGTTGTGCATGCCGTAGACGCGCCCGACCGGGAAGCGCTCGAACAGCCCGTCGTCGAGCATCGCCTTCGCCCCCGCCCCGCCCTCTTCGGCCGGCTGGAAGATGAAGGCGATGCTGCCGTCGAAATTGCGGGTCGAGGCGAGATGCTCCGCCGCGCCCAGCAGCATCGCCATGTGGCCGTCATGGCCGCAGGCGTGCATCTTGCCCGGATGCACCGAGCCGTGCGGCCGTTCCACCGCCTCCTCGATCGGCAGCGCATCCATGTCGGAGCGCAGGCCGATCATCGGGCCGCCCGCGCCGTTGCGGCCGTGCAGCACGCCGACGACGCCGGTGCGACCGATGCCGGTCGCCACCTCGTCGAGCCCGAAGCTGCGCAGCTTGTCCGCCACGAAGGCGGCGGTCTCGTGCACGTCGTAGAGAAGCTCGGGATGACGATGGAGATGCCGGCGCCAGGCGGCGATCTCCGGCGCGGTTTCGGCGATGCGGTTGATGAGCGGCATGCGGACGGAGGGCTCCGGGCGGCAGGATGACTGCACGACACTAGGCCACGTCGGAGCTGGCCGAAACGGCTTTCTTGCATCGCGGCATGGCCGTTCGGCCGCAGGGCCGCAAGACGCCGCACTTACGCTGCATTCCGGTGGCGCGATCGGGCCAGCCGGTGGCGACTCGCGGGCATTAACCGAATCTCGACGCGTCGCCGCCATCTTCCCGTCTTCGTCCGGCATCGGCCGGACCTGTTCCTGGACTTGTCATGACGATGTTCCGCGCCTTCCTCGCGCCGCTCGCCGCCGCGCTTCTTCTCGTCGTGTCCGGCTGCAGCAGCACCGCGCCGACGACGACGGCCGCACGGCCGAGCTTCTACGACGATCTCGCCCGCCCCGGCGCCCGCGTCGACCAGCAGAAGATGACCGAGATCATCAGCCAGTACCGCGTCTCCAACGGCGGCCAGCCGCTGGCGCTCGATCCGGAACTGTCGCGCATCGCCCAGCAGTATGCCGAGAACATGGCGCGCTCCGACAAGATGTCCCACGCCCTCAATCCCTACGGCACGCTGCTGAAGCGCCTGCGCGACGGCGGCTACGCCTATCTCACCGCCGGCGAGAACATCGCCGCCGGCCCGCGCACGATCGCCAACGTCTTCTCCGAATGGCGCGCCTCGCCGCGCCATGACGCCGGCATGAAGGATCCGGAGATGACGGTGATGGGCATCGGCGCTGCCTACAATCCGGACTCCAAATACAAGGTGTTCTGGTGCCTGATCGTTGCCCGGCCGAAGCCGCCGGAGATGCAGGCGGCCGTGTCGGGGCCCTTCGCCGCCCAGTGAGGGGAACGGTTACGGCGACGACCTGAACCCGCGGCGCGACGCACGGCCAGATGTCCTGGCGATGTTGCGCCGCACACAAGAATTGCTTTGTGCACTGCAAAGGAGCAGACTGCCCGTCCAACACCACAGGCCGCAAAGATGTTGACCAGACCCGCCAGTGACTTCGATCTTGCCCGGCGTTTCGCCTTCGAGATTCCGGGGTTCTACAACATCGGCGTCGATGTGATCGACCGCTGGGCCGCGGTCGAGCCGGACCGGCCGGCGCTGATCATCCATCGCGAGGCGGGTCCGCCGCGCTTTGCCACCTACGGCTTTCTCGCCCGCCGCGCCAGCCGCCTTGCCAACCTGCTCGCCGCCGAGGGCGTCGGCCCCGGCGACCGCGTCGGCATCCTGCTGCCGCAGTCGGCCGAGGCGGTGATCGCCCATGTGGCCGTCTACAAGCTCGGCGCCATCGCCGTGCCGCTGGCAATCCTGTTCGGCGCAGACGCCCTGAAATACCGCCTCGCCGACGCCGGCGTGAAGGCGCTCGTCACCACCGTCGAGGGCGCCGAGAAGGTGGCGCCGCTGCGCGCCGACCTGCCCGCGCTCGCCCTCATGCTCAGCGTCGGCGGCCCCGGCCCCGGCGCCGAGGACTTCAAGACCGCCCTTGGCCGCGCCTCCGACCGCTTCGAGCCGGTCGAGACCCGGCCCGACGATCCGGCGCTGATGATCTACACCTCCGGCACCACCGGCGCACCCAAGGGGGCACTGCACGGCCACCGGGTGCTGCTCGGCCATCTGCCCGGGATCCAGCTCTCGCAGGAGATGATGCCCCAGCCCGGCGACGTGATGTGGACCCCGTCCGACTGGGCCTGGGCCGGCGGCCTGCTCAACGCGCTGATGCCGGCGCTGCATTACGGCGTGCCGGTCGTCGCCTTCCGCTTCACCAAGTTCGACCCCGCCCGCGCCCTCGACCTGATGGCGCGCCACAGGGTCACCAATGCCTTCCTGCCGCCGACCGCGCTGAAGATGATCCGTGCCGAGGGCATCGCCATCGACCGCGACCGCCTGAAGCTGCGCGCCATCGGCTCGGCCGGCGAGAAGCTCGGCGCCGACACGCTGCTGTGGGCGCGCGAGGCCTTCGGCGTGCCGGTGAACGAATTCTACGGCCAGACCGAGTGCAATGCCGTGATCGGCTCCTGCGCCGGGCTCGGCGTCAGCCGCCCGGGCGCGATCGGCAAACCGGTGCCCGGCCATGACGTGGCGATCCTGCGCGACGACGGCAGCCGCGCGGCGCCCGGCGAGACCGGCCAGATCGCCATCGCCCGCCCCGACCCGGTCATGTTCCTCGGCTACTGGAACCAGCCGGAGGCAACGGCGGCAAAATTCGTCGGCGAGTTCATGACCACCGGCGACCAGGGCGTGATGGACACGGACGGCTACATCACCTTCATCGGCCGCGACGACGACCTGATCACCTCCGCCGGCTACCGAATCGGCCCCGGCGAGATCGAGGACTGCCTCGCCGCCCATCCGGCCGTGCGCTTTGCCGTCGCGGTCGGCAAGCCCGACCCGCTGCGCACCGAGATCGTCAAGGCCTTCATCGTGCCGCAGCCGGGCGTCGTCACCGACGCCGCGCTCGTGGAGGACATCAAGGCCTTCGTCCGCGCGCGGCTGTCGCCGCACGAATACCCGCGCGAGATCGATTTCGTGGACGAGATCCCGCTGACGACCTCCGGCAAGGTGATCCGACGTCTGTTCCGGGACCGGGTCCGTACGGAAGCCGCCGACAACGGCGCGCCTGGGTGAACAGTGGGTTTTGCGGGCATATGTGCGACTGCGTATGCCTGTCCAAAAGGCAGGCTGCCCAGCATTTCCGCGATATCCATCAATATCTTATAAACAGGTATGACATATTTTGACGCAAGAGTAGCAACCATGCGGAATCACATCCAATGGCCGTCGCCGCGTCTCCCCGTATCGCTTCCCTGTTCTCAGGGCGTTCCCTGCGTTTTCGCCTCACCCTGTCCAGCCTCGTCTGGGTCACGGGCCTGATCCTGATCGCTGCGGCCGCGATCTACGGCCTTCTCGACATCCGCAAGGCCGACGACGCCCTGGCGAGGGCCTCGGCCGTCGCCGTCGCGGCCCTTGGCGTCGAGGCCGACACCGCCGACCTGATCGTGATCGAGCAGACTTTCGTGGCCGCACCGACCGCGGCCCGGGCGGCCGAGATGCGCACCGCCGCCGACGCCGCCGTGCTGCGTGCCGATGCGCTGGCCGGCGCGGTCGGCGACCTCGGCCTGCCGACCGACGACGTCGCGGCGCTCGCCGACGCGCTGCGCACGATCGTCACCTTCTTCGGCGAGCTCGACAGCCGTCAGGCGGCGATCGGCTACGACGCCGACAGCGGCCTGCACGGCGACTTCCTGGCCGCCGAAGGCGCGCTTGGACGCCATATCAACAAGATCTCGAAAAGCGGGATGAACGAGGCCACCGTCCGCATCGTCCAGGGCTTCGCCCAGCTCAGCTTTGCCCGCAGCGAGTTCCAGCGCGTGGTCGATGCAACGACCCACGGCTCGGTCGAGGCGGCGATCGGCCGCCTTGGCCGCTATGTCGGCAAGGCCGCGATCGGCGACGCCGACAAGGCGGAGATCCAGCGGCTGAGCGACAGCTACGCCGCGACCTTCTCCGCCTGGTCGGATGCGCTGGTCGCCCGCACGCCGGTGGTCGACAAGCTGCGCCTGAACTTCGACCTCGTCCCCGCCATGGTCGACACCATCGTCGCGGCCGCCGACGAGCGCCGCGCTGCCGCGGCCGCCCATGCCGACGCGGTGGCCCAGCGCACCATGATGGTGCTGCCCGCCGTCGCCCTCGTCACCCTCCTCGTCGGCGTCTCGCTCAACACCGCCATCGCCCGCGGCATCACCGGTCCGCTCGGACGGCTGAAGGCCGTGATGACCGCGCTCGCCGAGGGCGGCGCGCCGGAGGTGCCCGACACCCACCGCGCCGACGAGGCCGGCGACATGGCCCGCGCCGTCGCCGTGTTCCGCGACAACGCGCTGGAGCGCCGCCGCCTTGCCGACGACGCGCGGCAGGAGACCGAAACCCGCCTTGCCCGCCAGACCCGCGTCGACGACCTGATCGCCGGCTTCCGGGCCGAGGTGCGCGACACGCTGCACATGGTGGCCGTGTCGATGGAGGAGATGGAAGGCACCGCCGGTGCCATGATCGCCATCGCCGAGGAAACCGCCGAGCGGACCGGCACCGCCGCCACCGCCTCGGCCTCGACCCGCAGCGGCGTGCAGACCGTCGCCAGCGCCGCCGAGGAACTCAGCGCCTCGATCACCGAGATCGAGACCCAGGTCGCCCAGACCAACGACGTCGTCACCCGCGCCGCCGAGCGCCCGGGCCTCCGACGACAAGGTCCGCCGCCTCACCGACGCCGCCCGCCAGATCGGCGACGTGGTGGCGCTGATCCAGGCGATCGCCGCCCAGACCAACCTGCTCGCCCTCAACGCGACCATCGAGCGGCGCGCGCGGCGAGGCCGGGCGCGGCTTTGCCGTGGTCGCCTCCGAGGTGAAGTCGCTGGCCAGCCAGACCGCCAAGGCCACCGAGGAGATCGCCGGCCACGTCGGCGACATCCAGTCGTCCACCACCGAGACGGTCGAGACGATCCGCGAGATCACCGGCATCATGGAGACGGTCTCCGCCTACACCGGCGCCATCGCCTCGGCCGTGCGCCAGCAGGGCGCGGCCACCAGCGAGATCAGCGCCACGGTGACCTGGGTCTCCTCCGGCGCGGTCGAGGTCGACACCAGCATCGAGAGCGTCGGCCGCGCCAGCGGCGAGACCTCCCGCTCCGCCGCCCGGGTCTCCGCCTCGGCGCGCGACGTCGCCGAACGGACCCGCGACCTCACCGGGCGGATCGACCGCTTCCTCGGCGAGGTGACCGCAGCCTGACCCGGACCCGGGCGTCGCCATGACGCCGGACTTGGCCGCGGGCCGGCGCGGGTCTATGTAGAGCGACCCGGCCCTGCGCGCCAAGCGCAGGCGGCCGATGCACGATCAGACGACGGGTCCCATGCTTCAGCGTATCGAACAGGGCGGCGACGTGGCCGCCGTCATGGCGGAGATCGGCCGGCGCGCCCGCGCCGCCGCGCGCCGCCTTGCCCTTGCCTCCGCCAACGACAAGACCGCCGCGCTCCGCGCCATGGCGGAGGCGGTGCGCCGCGCCGCCCCGGCGATCCTTGCCGCCAACGCCGGCGAGGTCGCGGCCATGACCGCCGCCGGACGCCTTGCCTCCTTCCTCGACCGCGGCACGCTGACCGGACCCCGCGTCGAGGCGATCGCCGTCGCCCTCGAGGAGATCGCCGCCCAGCCCGACCCGGTCGGCCGCGTGCTCGCCGCCTGGACCCGGCCGAACGGCCTCGCCATCGAGCGCGTCGCGACCCCGCTCGGCGTGATCGGCATCATCTTCGAGAGCCGGCCCAACGTGACGGCCGACGCCGGCGGCCTTGCGCTCAAGGCCGGCAACGCCGCGATCCTGCGCTGCGGCTCCGACACCTTCGCCACCTGCGCGGCGATCCACGCGGCGCTGGCCGAGGGGCTGGTGGCCGCCGGCCTGCCCGCCGACGCCATCCAGCTCGTGCCGACCCGCGACCGCGCCGCCGTGGGCGAGATGCTCACGGGCCTTGGCGGCAACATCGACGTGATCGTGCCGCGCGGCGGCAAGAGCCTCGTCGCCCGCGTCCAGTCCGAGGCGCGCGTGCCGGTGTTCGCCCATCTGGAGGGCATCTGCCACGTCTACATCGACGGCGAGGCCGACCTCGACATGGCCCGGGCCATCGTCGTCAACGCCAAGACCCGCCGCACCGGCGTCTGCGGCGCCGCCGAGACCCTGCTGGTCGATGCCGCCGTGGCGGGCACCCATCTCGTGCCGATCCTCGACGCGCTGGCCGCGAAGGGCTGCGAGATCCGCGGCGACGACGCCGTCCGCGCGCGCTGGCCCGCCGCCCTGCCCGCGACCGAAGACGACTGGTCGACCGAATATCTCGACAACATCCTGTCGGTGCGGATCGTCGACGGCGTCGACGCGGCGATCGCCCACATCGAGACCTACGGCTCGCACCACACCGAGGCGATCGTCACGGCCGATCCCGACACCGCAGCCCGCTTCATGAACCACATCGATTCGGCGATCGTGATCTGGAACGCGTCCACCCAGTTCGCCGACGGCGGCGAGTTCGGCATGGGCGGCGAGATCGGCATCGCCACCGGCAAGATGCATGCGCGCGGCCCCGTCGGCGCCGAACAGCTGACGAGCTTCAAGTATCGCGTCACCGGCAGCGGGCAGGTCCGGCCCTGAACCGCCCGCCTGCCCGACCGGCGTTGCCACGCCCCGCTTCCCGCCCGGCGCTGGCGCGCCTGCCCGTCACCCGGCCGGGCCTGCGCGTCGGCCTGTTCGGCGGCTCCTTCGACCCGCCGCATGCCGGACACCTGCATGTGGCGGCGACCGCCCTGCGCCGGCTCGGGCTCGACCGGGTCTGGTGGCTGGTCACCCCCGGCAATCCGCTGAAGGCGACCGGCGGCCTTCCGGCACCGGAGACGCGCATGGCCGCCGCCCGGCGCCTTGCCCGCGATCCGCGCATGATCGTCACCGACGTCGAGACGCGGCTCGGCACCCGCTACACCATCGATCTCGTGCGCCGGCTCACCCGGCTGCGGCCGGGCGTGCGCTTCGTGCTGGTGATCGGTGCCGACAACTGGGCGACGATCCACCGCTGGGGCCACTGGCAGGAGATCTGCCAGACGCTGCCGATCGCCGTGGTCGACCGCCCCGGCGCCAGCCTCAGGGCCCTCGCCGCGCCGGCCGCGCGCCGCTATGCCGCCCGCCGGATCGCCTCCGACGCCGCCGCCGGGCTGGCCGATGCGAAGGCCCCGGCGTGGGTGTTCCTGACCGGTCCGCGCTCGTCGCTGTCGTCGACGGCGCTGCGCGGCGGCGCGCGGCAGGCCAGCCCCGCGGAGGGCTGACTTGAAAAAGTCACCCGCAAGGCGCACAATCAGGGCATGTTCCGTCATGTGGCGGAGCGGGCCGGGCGCCTGGAGACTTCCGCCCCGGTGTTGATTCCATCGGAGGTCAAACCCCTGAGCATGCCGCATATGTCCGAAGGCGCTCGCCTGCCAGCGCCGCTCGCGTCGGTTTCCGTGACCGACACGGACCGGTCGGCCGCACTTCTGGCCGCCATCATCTCGAGCCTTGAAGACAGCAAGGCCGAGGAGATCGTCGCCATCGACATCGCCGCCAAGACGCCGATCGCCGACCACATGGTCGTCGCCTCGGGCCGGTCGCACCGCCATGTCGCCGCCATTGCCGAACACCTGCTGTCGAACGTCAAGGATGCCGGCTTCGGCAACGCCGCCGTCGAGGGGCTCACCGCCAGCGACTGGGTGCTGATCGATGCCGGCGACGTCATCGTTCACGTGTTCCGCCCCGAGGTTCGCACCTTCTACAACATCGAGAAGATGTGGGCGGATCCGGACGGCGGACGCCGGCTCGGCTGAGGCAGTTTCCGTGAATACCGGCGCGGCCGCCTGACCGGCCGCGGTCGGTTCGCGATGTGAGAGCCGGCCAGGCCTGCGGCGTTCCGACCATGCGCATCGTCATCCACGCCGTCGGCCGGCTGAAAGCCGGCCCCGAGCGCGACCTTGTCGCCCGCTATCTCGACCGGGCGGAAAAGGCCGGCCGCGCCGTGGGCTTCACCGGCGTCTCCGTGCGCGAGATCCCGGAAAGCCGCGCCGCCCAGGCCGCCGCCCGCAAGGACGAGGAAGCCGCCGCCCTTCTCGCCGGCCTTGCCGACCGCAGCCTCGTGATCGCCCTCGACGAGCGCGGCGAAACCCCCTCCAGCGAGGCCTTTGCCGCCGAGATCGGCACCGCGCGCGACGCCGGCCAGGGCGAGCTCGCCCTGCTGATCGGCGGCGCCGACGGCCACGGTCCTGCCGTGCTGCAGCGCGCCGCGCGCCGCATCGCCCTCGGGCGCATGACCTGGCCGCACCAGATCGTCCGGATCCTCGTCGCCGAGCAGATCTACCGGACGGTGACGATTCTTTCCGGCCACCCCTATCATCGTGCCTGAATTCCGACACGAGCCCATGGTGAATCAAGCTGCCGCTTCGGCGCCCCCCGACGCCGCGTCGAACGGGCGCCCCCAGACGACGACGCCCATGACCCGTGCCCCGAGGCATCTTCCTGTCGTGCTCGGCCTGCTGGCCGGGCTGTGCCTGGCGCTGCCCGCCGCCGGACAGGGCACCTCCGTGCCTGCCGAGGGCGCACCCGACACCGGACGCATCGCCACGGAACGCTCCTCCCGCGCCGCCGAACTCGAGGCCGTCTCGTCGGACCTGCGCCTTTCGGCGGAGCGTCAGAAGGAGCTCGAGGCCGAGATCGAGGCCCTCGACAAGGACCGCGCCGCCCTCAACGACCAGCTGGTCACCACCGCCGCCCGGATCCAGACGCTCGAGGGCCAGCTCTCCGACAGCGAGGACCGGCTGGCCCGGCTCGATCGCAACGCCGGCGACATCCGCAAGAGTCTGAATGCCCGCCGCGACGTGCTGGCCGACGTGCTGGCGGCCTTGCAGCGGATCGGCCGCCGTCCGCCGCCGGCGATCATCGTGCGACCGGAGGATGCGCTGGGCGCGGTGCGCTCGGCGATCGCCTTCGGCGCGGTGCTGCCCGAACTGCGCGCCGAGGCCGATGCGCTGGCGTCCGACCTCGCCGCCCTCGTCGGCGTGCGCGACGAGGTGGCCGCCGAAAGCGCGCGCCTCGGCGAGGACCGCCGCGCCATGGCCGAGGAACAGGCCCGCGTCGCCCTGCTCGTGGAGGAAAAGCGCAAGCTCGGCGAGACGTCCTCCGCCTCGCTGGCCGACGAGCGCGCCCGCGCCGGCGAACTTGCCACCCGCGCACGAAGTCTTGAAGACCTGGTGGCCAGCCTCGGCAAGGATCTCGACGCGGCGCGCCGGACCGAGGCGACGGCCCCCGCCGACCGCCCCGCCGCCAGCGACAGCGGCCGGCTTAGCCCGGCGGTCGCCTTCGCCGAAACCCGCGGAACCCTGCGTCTTCCGGTGCGCGGCGTGGAGCTGCAGCCCTTCGGCAAGGACAACGGCTTCGGCACGCTTTCGCAGGGTCTGTCGATCGCCACCCGGGCCGGCGCGCGGGTGATCGCCCCCTGCGACGGCTGGGTCGCCTATGCCGGCGACTTCAGATCCTACGGCCGACTCTTGATCCTCGACGCCGGAGACGGGTATCATGTGGTTCTGGCAGGAATGGAAAGCACCGACGTGGAGCTCGGCCAGTTCGTACTGACGGGAGAACCCGTCGGCGTCATGGGTGACCAGAGGCTGGTAAGCGCGATGGCACCGGATTCGAACGTGGCGCAGCCTGTTCTCTATATCGAGTTTCGCAAGGATGACACGTCGATCGACCCGTCTCCGTGGTGGGTCGCCTCGGAAGATCGGAAGGTTCGCGGATGATCAGGAAATTCTCTCTACTCGCCTCCGGCGCACTGCTGGGCGTGGCTGCGTCCGTCGGCATCCAGCACGTGGACCTCTCGTCGACCGGCGTCGCCAACGCGGCCAGCCCCGACACCTATCGCCAGCTGACGCTGTTCGGTGACGTGTTCGAGCGCATCCGCGCCGACTATGTGGAGGTGCCCGACGACGCCAAGCTCGTCGAATCCGCCGTCAACGGCATGCTGACCTCGCTCGACCCGCATTCCAGCTACATGAATGCGAAGAGCTTCGAGGACATGCAGGTCCAGACCAAGGGCGAATTCGGCGGCCTCGGCATCGAGGTCACCATGGAGGAAGGCGTCGTCAAGGTCGTGACCCCGATCGACGACACCCCCGCCGCCAAGGCCGGCATCCTCGCCGGCGACCTGATCATCGCCCTCGACGGCGAGCAGGTGCAGGGCCTGACCCTGCAGCAGGCCGTGGAGAAGATGCGCGGCCCGGTGAATTCGCCGATCACGCTGACCGTGATGCGCGCTAACGGCACCAAGCCGATCGAGATCTCGGTCAAGCGCGACATCATCAAGATCCAGTCGGTGCGCTCGCGCGTCGAGACCGATGTCGGCTATGTGCGCATCACGCAGTTCACCGAGCAGACCTTCGACGGCCTCAAGGCCGCGATCGAGAAGATCGAGAAGGACGTGCCGAGCGACAAGCTGAAGGGCTTCGTCATCGACCTGCGCAACAACCCCGGCGGCCTGCTCGACCAGGCGATCGCCGTGTCGGACACCTTCCTCGACAAGGGGGAGATCGTCTCCACGCGCGGCCGTCACGAGGAGGAAACCCGCCGCTACAGCGCCCGGGCCGGCGATCTGGCCACCGGCAAGCCGGTGATCGTGCTCGTCAACGGCGGTTCGGCCTCGGCCTCCGAGATCGTGGCCGGCGCCCTGCAGGATCATCGCCGCGCGACGATCCTCGGCACCCGCTCCTTCGGCAAGGGCTCGGTGCAGACCATCATCCCGCTCGGCGAGAACGGCGCGATCCGCCTGACCACGGCCCGCTACTACACGCCGTCCGGCACCTCGATCCAGGCCAAGGGCATCGTGCCCGACATCGAGGTGAAGCAGGAACTGCCCGAGGAGCTGAAGGACCAGCTCGAGACCCGCGGCGAGGCCAGCCTCCCCGGCCACCTCTCCTCGCAGGACGGCGCGGAAGAGACCGGATCGGGCGCCTACGTGCCGCCGGACGCCAAGGACGACCAGCAGCTCAACACCGCGCTGGACCTTCTGCGCGGCCTGCAGGCCAACAGCGCCTTCCCGCCCAAGACCGGCGAGCCGGTGCCGAACTGATCGCGCCCACGGCGCGCTCCCGTTGACAGGCGCGTGTCCGACGCGGTTGCCGTCGCCCCTGAAGCGCGGTTCGCGAACCGACGACAGACCGATGGCCGGGCGAAAGCCCGGCCATTCGATTCGAGAGGCTGCAGGTCGGCCGTGCCGCATCGCGGCCGGGTCCTGCGATCTGTCCACAGATGAATGGCGCAAGCCCGCCCGCAGACGGCGAATCTGGCGTATCGTGGCGCGGAGGCCGTGCGGCGCCATCGCCGCCGCCCGCCGCAGCCGCGTCTCCGGGCCTGACCGCCAGGCGGGCGTCACACCGCCTGCGGACCTGAAACGCAGAGGAATGATCCGGCCCAGATGAACGATCTCTCGTCGCCCCTCGGACTGCAGCTGCCCAGGAAGTCCCGCCGACACGTGCCCGTGGTGATGGCCGTCGTCGCGGCCCTCGCGCTGCTCGTCACCGCGGCGCTGATCTGGGTGATCGTCGTCGAGGATCCGCTCGGCGGCGAGCCGGTGGCGGTGGCGTCGATCGATTACGGCCAGACCGACGCAAGCAGCGAGCGCGTGGCGGTCGTGGGCGTCAAGTCGGGCGCGGGCGAACTGCTGGCCCCGGTGGGCCCGGCCGCAGACCCGGCGGACGAGGTCGGCATCGACAGTGTCGGCCGCCCCGGTGAGGGACCGGCCGAGGACACCGCTGCCCCCGCCGGCCCGGAAACCGCGGTGGCGATGCCGGTGCAGGCCCTTGCCGAACTGACCGAGGAAGGTCCGTTCGGCCCGCTGCCGAAGATCGCCGCCGACGGCCTGCGCCCGATGGAGGCCTACGCCCGCCCGGTACCGTCGATCATCGGGGCCTCGCCGAAGATCGCGCTCGTGATCGGCGGGCTCGGGCTCAGCCAGACCGGCACGCAGGAGGCGCTGCGCCTGCTGCCGCCCGAGGTGACGCTGGCCTTTGCCCCCTATGGCAACAGCCTGGACCTCTGGCAGCGCCGCGCCCGCCAGGACGGCCACGAACTGCTGCTGCAGCTCCCGCTCGAGCCCTTCGACTTTCCCGACAACGACCCCGGCCCGCACACGCTGCTGACCTCCAACACGCCGGAGAAGAACATCGAGCGGCTGGAATGGCTGCTCGCGCGTCTGTCCACCTATGTGGGCGTGATGAACTACATGGGCGCCCGCTTCACCTCCGACACGGCTGCCTTCGAGCCGATGCTCGCCGAGCTGTCACGCCGCGGCCTGATGTATTTCGACGACGCCTCGTCCTCGCGCAGCAAGTCCGGCGCGATCGGCAAGCGCCGCTCGGTGCCCGTCACCCAGGCCGACCTGATCGTCGACACGACGCCGGATGAGGGAAGTATCGATGCGCGCCTCGTGCAGTTGGAACAGATTGCCCGTACGCGGGGTATTGCTGTGGGCTATGCCTCCGCCCTGCCCGTGACCGTCAACCGGGTGGTCGACTGGGCACGCGGCCTCGAAGACCGTGGCATCACGCTGGTGCCCGTGTCCGCTTCCCTGCAAAGATGACTGTGTGACCGGACCATGCCGATGACCTCGATCTCAGACCTGCCCTACCGTCCCTGCGTCGGGATCATGCTGCTCAATCCGGCCGGAAAGGCCTGGATCGGCCAGCGCCGCACCGAGGGCGCGCAGAAGCTGCTGGCGAAGTCGTCCGACGGCCGGCCGCGGCCCGGAACCTTCACCTGGCAGATGCCGCAGGGCGGCATCGACGACGGCGAAACCCCGCTGGCGGCGGCGCTGCGCGAACTCTGGGAAGAGACCAGCATCCGCAATGTCGAACTCCTTGCCGAAGCGCCGGGCTGGTATTCCTACGACCTGCCGATCGAGACCGGAAAACCCTGGCGCGGTCGCTATCGCGGCCAGACCCAGAAGTGGTTCGCCTTCCGCTTCACCGGCAAGGAGCGGGAGATCGACATCCACAAGCCCGGCGGCGGCGCCCACAAGCCGGAATTCCGCGCCTGGCGCTGGGAGGACATGGAACAGCTGCCGCACCTGATCGTGCCGTTCAAGCGGCCGGTCTACGATCAGGTCGTCACCGCCTTCCGCCATCTCGCCGTGCCTGCATGAGCGCGCGCCTGCCGGCGGCCACCGTGCCGCCCGCCCCCGGGGAGCGCGAGCCGCTGGACCCGGCTCTCCCCTACCGTCCGAATGTGGGCATCTGCCTGTTCAACCGCGACGGCCTCGTCTTCGCCGGACGGGCCTTCCCCAATCCGTTCGGCTGGCCGGACCCGGAGATCTTTTCGGACGGCGCCGACTGGGGGCTGCCGCAGGGCGGCATCGACCCCGGCGAGGACATCGAGACCGCCGCGCGGCGCGAACTGCACGAGGAAACCGGCGTCGTCTCCGCCGACCTTCTCGGCCTGACGGCCGACTGGTGGAGCTACGAATTTCCGGTGCGCGGTTCACGCGTGCACAAGCTTCATCCCTTCCGCGGCCAGACCCAGCGCTGGGCCGCCTTCCGCTTCACCGGCGCGGACGACGAGATCACCATCACCGCCGAGCACACCCACGAGCCGGCGGAATTCCTCGAATGGCGCTGGCGTCCGCTCGCCGATCTGCCGCGGATCGGACCGCTGCACCGGCGCGCGACCTATGCCCGCGTCGCCGGGGCGTTTTCGGACTTCGCCAGGCCGGCGTGATCGACCGGATGCCGGGCGGCGGCTTTTCACGTCCGCCAGATCAGGAGACAGTCCGCCGATGGTCAGCCGCTTCTCGTTCCTTGTCGGCACCATCCTGCGGCGGCTGTGGCTTCGGGCCGCGCTGTTTGCCGGCCTGTCGCTGGTGACCGTCGTCGTCGCCTACATCCTCGACCCGTATCTCGCCGATCTCCTGTCGCTGCACGTCGACCGCGCCGCGACCGAGGCGCTGCTGCAACTGCTTGCGACCAGCATGCTGCCCGTGACCACCTTCTCGCTCTCGACCATGGTGAGCGGATTTTCCGCGGCGACCAGCAACGTCACGCCCCGGGCGACGCCCCTCGTCACCGAGGACCGGACGGCCCAGAACGCCATCTCGATCTTCCTCGGCTCGTTCATCTATGCGGTGATGGGCCTCGTGACGATGCATCTCGGCTTCTTCGGCGACGAGGGCAGCATCTCGCTGTTCTGCGTGTCGCTGGCGATGATGATCTGGATCGTCGTCACCTTCCTGCGCTGGATGGACCATCTCTCCACGCTCGTGCGCGTCGACGAGACGACGAAGCGGGTGGAGGATGCGGCCGATGACGCCTTCGGCCGCTGGATCGAACATCCTTTCCTCGGGGCGCGGCCGCATCAGGACTGGGGTCCCGACGCCGGCTTTCCGATCCTCTCGGGCCGGGACGGCTATCTCCAGCATGCCGACATGGGCGCGCTCCAGGCGGTGGCGACAGCGGCCGGTACAGAGATTCGTCTCGACATCGTGCCGGGCGCCTATCTGCACAAGCGTCTTGCGGTCGCGGCCAGCCGCAAGCCGCTGGACGCGGGCGCCCAGGCGGCTCTGATCGATGCGCTGTCGCTCGGCGATCGCCGCACCTTCGAGAACGACCCGCGCTTCGGCCTGATCACCATCGCCGAGATCGCCTCGCGGGCGCTGTCGCCCGGAATCAACGATCCGGGCACCGCGATCGCGGCGCTCAACGCCGGCGCCCGCGTTCTGGGGCGCTGGATCGACGCGGAAGAGTGCCACGAGACCTGCGAGGTCGTGCATCCCGCGATCTTCGCGCGACGGCTCGGGACCGCCGACATGTTCGACGATCTGATCCGCCCCGTGGCCCGGGACGGCGCGGGTCTTCTGGAGGTGGCGATCCGGCTGCAGAAGATCCTCGGCATCCTCGCGCTCGCCGGCGATGGCCGCCACGCCGAGCTCGCCCGCCGTCACGCGCAATCGGCGCTGGAACGCAGTCTGGCGGCTATGGACCGCCCGGAGGATGCCACTCTCATCACCGACGTGGCGCGCGGTTGCGGAGTGGACACAGTTCCGGTCCGCGCATCCTGAAGTCCTGCTCGGCAGCGTGCCTGCGCGGGTGATCGGCCGGGCAACCGGCGCTGCCACCTTGCCCGGCAAACGAAAAACCCGGCCGCAGGGGCCGGGTTTGAAGAAATCCAGGGATGTCGCTGAGGGACGGACAGCCAGTCCGCGTCAGAGAAGATCGCTCAGGCGGCCTTGAGCGCGCCGGCGAGGTCCTTCATCTGCGCGAGGCGGAGGGCGGCGGCCTGGCGGGCGCTTTCGCTCGCCGCGTCAGTCACGTCTTCCTCGGCATTGCGGATCTCGGCGGCGATCTCGTCGGCCTTGAGGTCCGACAGCGGCATCGCCTTCTCGGCGAGCACGGTCAGGCCCGTGGCCGACACCTCGGCAAGGCCGCCGCGCACGAAGATCTTCTGCACGGCGCCGCCCGGCATGGTGATCGTGGCAACACCCGGCCGCAGCGTCGAGATGAACGGCGAATGGCCCTCGAGGATGCCGAAGTCGCCGTCGGTGCCCGGCAGGTCGACCTGGACCACCTGCTCGGAGAGCAGCAGGCGCTCGGGGCTCACCAGCTCGAATTTGAAAGGTCCGGCCATCAGCGGCTCCAGCTTTACTCTGTCATGGAAACGCCGGCGGGGCCGGCACCTTCAACCGAAGGCAGGCCGCCGGGGCGGCCCGCCATGTCATATACAGCCGAAGATCAGGCCGCCTTGGCGGCGAGCTTCTCGGCCTTTTCCATCGCCTGCTCGATGTGCCGACCATGTAGAAGGCCGACTCCGGCAGGTGGTCGTAGTCACCGGCGCAAAGGCCCTTGAAGCCCTTGATGGTGTCTTCGAGCTTGACCTGCACGCCCGGCGAACCGGTGAACACTTCGGCGACGTCGAAGGGCTGCGACAGGAAGCGCTCGATCTTGCGGGCGCGGCCGACGGTGAGCTTGTCCTCTTCCGACAGCTCGTCCATGCCGAGAATGGCGATGATGTCCTGCAGCGACTTGTACTTCTGCAGGATCTCCTGCACCTGGCGGGCGACCGCGTAGTGCTCGTCGCCGACGATGCGCGGGTCGAGCATGCGCGAGGTCGAGTCGAGCGGATCCACCGCCGGGTAGATGCCCTTCTCGGCGATCGAGCGGTTGAGCGTCGTGGTCGCGTCGAGGTGGGCGAAGGAGGTGGCCGGCGCCGGGTCGGTCAGGTCGTCCGCGGGAACGTAGATCGCCTGGATCGAGGTGATCGAACCCTTGGTGGTCGACGTGATGCGCTCCTGCAGCGCGCCCATGTCGGTGGCGAGCGTCGGCTGATAGCCCACCGCCGAGGGAATGCGGCCGAGAAGCGCCGACATTTCCGAACCCGCCTGGGTGAAGCGGAAGATGTTGTCGACGAAGAACAGCACGTCCTGACCCTTGTCACGGAAATGCTCGGCAATCGTCAGGCCCGAGAGCGCGACGCGGGCGCGGGCGCCCGGCGGCTCGTTCATCTGGCCGTAGACGAGGGCGCACTTGGAACCGGCGGACGAACCGCCATTCTCGTGCGGGTCCTTGTTCACGCCCGACTCGATCATCTCGTGATAGAGGTCGTTGCCCTCGCGGGTGCGCTCGCCGACGCCGGCGAACACCGAGTAGCCGCCGTGCACCTTGGCGATGTTGTTGATCAGTTCCTGGATCAGCACGGTCTTGCCGACGCCGGCGCCGCCGAACAGGCCGATCTTGCCGCCGCGGGCGTAGGGCGCCAGCAGGTCGACGACCTTGATGCCGGTCACGAGGATCTGCGCCTCGGTCGACTGGTCGACGTAGGACGGGGCTTCCTGGTGGATGGCGCGCATGTCCTCGCCGACCACCGGGCCGCATTCGTCGACCGGCTCGCCGATGACGTTAAGGATGCGGCCGAGGCAGGCCTCACCGACCGGAACGCGGATCGGCGCGCCGGTGTCGGTGACTTCCTGGCCGCGCACGAGGCCCTCGGAGATGTCCATGGCGATGGTGCGCACCAGGTTCTCGCCGAGATGCTGGGCCACCTCGAGAACGAGGCGGTTGCCGTTGTTGGTGGTTTCCAGTGCGTTCAGGATCGCCGGCAGATGATCGTCGAACTTCACGTCGACGACGGCGCCGATGACCTGGGTGATGCGTCCGACATTCGCCATCCGTTTGCCCTCGTCACTTTCCGTTTTCAGGGGTCGCACCCGGACTGTTCCGTCGGTACGCCGCCCGCCATTTTGAGCGTTCGTAGTCAGAGCCTTGCGGGATCAGAGCGCCTCGGCGCCCGAGATGATCTCGATCAGTTCCTTGGTGATCATCGCCTGGCGGGTACGGTTGTACTCCAGCGACAGCTTCTTGATCATATCGCCGGCGTTGCGCGTGGCATTGTCCATCGCGCTCATCCGGGCGCCCTGCTCGGACGCGGCGTTCTCGAGCAGAGCCGTGAAGATCTGCATCGCGATCGCCCGCGGCAGCAGGTCCTCGAGGATTTCCGGCTCGCCGGGCTCGTATTCGTAGAGCGCCGCCGACGACGCCTCGCGCACCGGAAGCTCGGCCGGGATCAGCCGGGCGGCCGTCGGGATCTGCGAGATCACCGACTGGAAGCGCGAGTAGAACAGGGTGCAGACGTCGAACTCGCCGGCAGCATAGAGCTGCATGACCTTCGACTGCACCGAGGAGGCGTGGTCGAAGCCGACCGACTTCACGCCGCGCAGTTCGATGCGGTCGACGATCAGGTGGCCGTAGTCGCGGCGCAGCGAATCGGCGCCCTTCTTGCCGACGGTGACGATCTTCACCGTCTTGCCGGCCGCCAGCAGCTTGCGGATATGCTCGCGGGCCAGACGCGCGATCTGGGCGTTGAAGCCGCCGCAGAGACCGCGCTCGGCCGTGCAGACCACGAGCAGGTGCACGTGGTCGCGGCCCGTGCCGACGAGGAGCTGCGGAGCTCCGTCGCGGCCGGCCACGCCGACGGCGAGATTTTCCAGAACCGCCGTCATCCGCAGCGCGTAGGGGCGCGCGGCCTCGGCGGCCTCCTGGGCGCGGCGCAGCTTCGCCGCGGCGACCATCTGCATCGCCTTGGTGATCTTCTGCGTCGCCTTCACCGAGGCGATACGGTTCTTCAGATCCTTGAGGCTCGCCATCCCGGCTCCTCTTCCCTCGCCGCACCAAACCGGATCTTCGTCCGGCCCGGGGCGCCGATGCCAAAACGATCACACGAACCGGGCGGTGCGGCAAAAGCCCACCGCCCGTCAGGATTTCACGATCAGGCGAAGGACTTCGCGAAGGCGTCGACCGCCGACTTGAGCCGTGCCTTGAGATCGTCGGTCAGCGACTTCTGGGCCCAGATGCCGTCGAGGATGTCGGCATGCTTGTCGCGCAGGAAGCGGAGCAGGCCCTCTTCGAAGGCCCGGACCTTGTTGACCGGGATCGCGTCGAGGTAGCCGTTCACGCCGGCATAGATCACCGCGACCTGTTCCTGCGTCTTCAGCGGCGAGAACTGCGGCTGCTTCAGCAGTTCCACGAGGCGGGCGCCGCGGTTGAGCAGCTTCTGCGTCGCGGCGTCGAGGTCGGAGCCGAACTGGGCGAAGGCGGCCATCTCGCGATACTGGGCGAGCTCGCCCTTGATCGTGCCGGCCACCTGCTTCATCGCCTTGATCTGCGCGGCCGAACCGACGCGCGAGACCGAGAGGCCGACGTTCACCGCCGGGCGGACGCCTGGTAGAACAGGTTGGTCTCGAGGAAGATCTGGCCGTCGGTGATCGAGATCACGTTGGTCGGGATGTAGGCCGACACGTCGTTCGCCTGGGTCTCGATGACCGGAAGGGCGGTGAGCGAACCGAGGCCGTTGTCCTCGTTCAGCTTGGCCGCGCGCTCCAGCAGACGGGAGTGCAGGTAGAACACGTCGCCCGGGTAGGCTTCGCGGCCCGGCGGGCGGCGCAGCAGCAGCGACATCTGACGGTAGGCGACGGCCTGCTTGGACAGGTCGTCATAGGCGATCACGGCATGCATGCCGTTGTCGCGGAAGTATTCGCCCATGGCGCAGCCGGCGAAGGGCGCGATGAACTGCATCGGCGCCGGATCGGAGGCCGTGGCGGCCACGACGATCGAGTACTGCAGGGCGCCGGCTTCCTCGAGTGCCCGGACGAACTGGGCGACGGTCGAGCGCTTCTGACCCACGGCGACGTAGATGCAGTAGAGCTTCTGGCTTTCGTCATCGCCGAGGTTGAGCGGCTTCTGGTTGAGGAAGGTGTCGAGGATGATCGTGGTCTTGCCGGTCTGGCGGTCACCGATCACCAGCTCGCGCTGGCCGCGGCCGATCGGGATCATGGCGTCGATCGCCTTGATGCCGGTCGCCATCGGCTCGTGCACCGACTTGCGCGGGATGATGCCGGGGGCCTTCACGTCGACGCGGGCGCGGGTCTCGTAGACGATCGGACCCTTGCCGTCGATCGGGTTGCCGAGCGCGTCGACGACGCGGCCGAGCAGGCCGCGGCCGACCGGCACGTCCACGATCGAGCCGGTGCGCTTGACGGTGTCGCCTTCCTTGATGTCGCGGTCGGAGCCGAAGATCACGACGCCGACGTTGTCGGTCTCGAGATTCAGCGCCATGCCCCGGATGCCGCCGGGGAACTCGACCATCTCGCCCGCCTGGACGTTGTCGAGACCGTAGACGCGGGCAATGCCGTCACCGACGGAGAGAACCTGGCCGACCTCGGTAACCTCGGCCTCCTGGCCGAAGTTCTTGATCTGCTCCTTGAGGATGGCGGAAATTTCCGCGGCCCGAATATCCATCAGCCGACCTCTTTCAGGGCTATCTTGAGCGCATTGAGCTTGGTTTTCAGCGAGCTGTCGATCATCCGGCTGCCAAGCCGGACGACGAGGCCGCCGATGAGCGAGGGATCGACGCTCGCGTCGATGATCACCGACTTGCCGGCCATCTTCGACAGCGTCTCGCGAAGATCGGCGAGCTGGGCGTCGGTGAGCGGCGTCGCCGAGGCGACTTCGGCGGTCGTCTCGCCGCGATGGGCGGCGAGCAGCGAGCGGTACGAACGGAAGATCGACGGCACGGCGAACAGGCGCCGGTTGCGCGCGGCGACCTGAATGAAGCTGGCGGTGATCCCGCCGATGCCGGCGCGATCGAGAATGGCGCTGATCGCGCGCACCTGATCGTCCGCGGTGAACACGGGCGACCGGACGAGGCGGCCGAGATCGTCGCTGTCGGCCAGCATGGCCTCGAAGCGCGCGATGTCGGCGGAGACCTGGTCGGTCGCGTCCGTTTCCACGGCGAGCTCGAACAGGGCGGTCGCGTAGCGGATGGCTACACCTGATACGGCGTCTGCTTGCTCGCTCACGGGCGAAATGCCTCTCCAATCCGGTGACCAGACCATTGCCGGGACCGGCAAAAATCTGAAATCATTGAAATTTCCAGGCCACGGACGAAGGAGGAAAGCCGCCTCGGCCATGAATTGGGCTTCGTCTAGCACAAGGATTACGGCCACGCAACATCGCGGCAGGAGCCATCCGGCGCCGATTTCCTGAGCTTTCGGCGCAGTGTCGCGGGCCTGACGAGAAAAAGGGCAGAAACCGACTGGCACGCCGCCAGGGTCGCCACCGGTTCGACTCGGCGCGCGCTCCGCTCGATTCGCGGAGCTTGCGGAATTTCCTCGGCTTTGTCCGGTTTCTCTCGCACGTTCCCCGCAGCCCCGCCATCAATTGGCTCGTCCCGTGAAGCAGGACGAATGCGCGGGCCTGCGATTCCGGCACAGCATTGTTTCCGCCACGGCGGCGATCGGGTCATGCGGCCCGGACAGGTGGCGTCACAGGAAACTCTGCGGGTCGATGTCGACCGCCACCTGCACGTTGCCCCGGGGCTTGGGCGCCGCCTCGATCCACGCCCGGCAATAGGCCGAAAGGTCGGTGTCGCGGCCGGAGTGGGCAAGAAGTCGCAGGCGGTGCCGGCCGCGCACCAGCGCCAGCGGCGCGTCGGCCGGCCCCAGCACCTCGACATCCGGATCGGACGGCGCGGCCCGGACCAGCGCCCGGGCGTGGTCCTCGGCCGCGTGGCGGTCCTCCGCCGAGATGACGAGGCCGGCAAGGCGGCCGAAGGGGGGCATCCGCGCGGCGCGGCGCTCCTCCATCTCGGTCGCATAGAACCGCTCCGGATCGCGCGAGACCAGCGCCGCCATCACCGGATGCTCCGGCGCGTAGGTCTGGAGGATGCCGCGGCCGGGCCGGGCATTCTCGCCGCCCATCCGCCCGGCCCGGCCCGTCACCTGTACCAGCAGCTGGAAGGTGCGCTCGGCGGCGCGCGGGTCGCCGTGGGCAAGGCCGAGGTCGGCATCGACGACGCCGACCAGCGTCAGGCGCGGAAAGGTGTGGCCCTTGGCGACCAGCTGGGTGCCGATGACGATGTCGCAGTCGCCGCGCGCGATTCCGGCCAGTTCCGCGCGCAGCCGCTGCACGCCGCCGAGAATGTCGGAGGAGAGCACCACCGTGCGCTTGCCGGGAAACTGCGCCTCCACCTCCTCGACGATCCGCTCCACCCCCGGCCCGCAGGCAACCAGCGAATCCACCGTGCCGCAGGACGGGCAGCTGTCCGGGCGGGGCATGGTGAAGCCGCAGTGGTGGCAGGCGAGCGTGCCGCGGAAGCGGTGGTCCACTAGCCAGGTCGAACAGTTGCGGCACTGGAAGCGATGGCCGCAGGAGCGGCAGAGGGTGAGCGGCGCATAGCCGCGCCGGTTGAGGAACAGCAGCGCCTGGTCGCCCTGGTCGATGGTCGCCCGCACGGCGTTGATGAGGCCGGGCGCAAGAAACTTGCCCTTGTCCGGCCCGGCCCTGCGCATGTCGATCAGCGCCAGATCGGGCAGCGAGGCGCCGGTGGCGCGCAGCGGCAGGACGATGTGGCGGTAGCGGCCGCGCTCGACATTGGCGCGCGTCTCCAGCGAGGGCGTCGCCGAGGCGAGGATCGCCGGCACATTTTCCAGCCGCGCGCGCATCACCGCCATGTCGCGGGCGTTGTAGCTGCCGCGCTCCTCCTGCTTGTAGGCGGTGTCGTGTTCCTCGTCGACGATGACGAGGCCGAGGTCGCGGAAGGGCAGGAACAGCGCGGAGCGCGCGCCAACCACCACCTTCGGCTCACCCTCGGTCACCCCGCGCCAGAGCCGGCTGCGTTGGCGGGGCGGCACGTCCGAATGCCACTCGCCGGGGTTGGCGCCGAAGCGCACCGAGAATTTTTCCAGAAGTCCCGGGTCAGCGCGATCTCCGGCACCAGCACCAGCGCCTGGCGCCCGCGCCGTACCGTCTCGGCGATCGCTCCATGTAGACGTCGGTCTTGCCGGCGCCGGTGACGCCGTCGAGCAGCGTCACCGAAAAGCCGCCCTCCAGGGTCCGGCGCAGTTCGGCCGCCGCCCGCGCCTGATCCCTGGTCAGCTCACGCGGGTTGAAGTCCGGGTCGGGCGCATGCGGCAGACGGCCGGACGGCAGGTCGACGAGTTCCAGCGTGCCGGCGGCGATCAGCCCGTCGACGACGCCGGCACTGACCCCGGCGCTCGCCGCCAGCCCGCTGCGGGTCCAGGCAAGGCCGTCCTCCAGCAGCGCAAGCACCCGCCGCCGCGCGTCGGTCAGCCGCTGCGGCGCCTCGCCGGCCCGCCGCACGCCCGGCACCGGCGGCTCCGGCTCCAGCGCCTCGGGCACGCGTAGCACCATCCGCAGCACCATGCCGCGCGGGGTCAGCGTATAGCGGGCGACCCGGTCGACAAGGTCGCGCAGGGCGTCGGCGAGCGGGGCGACGTCATGGACCCGGTCGATCGGCCGCAGCCGGTTGTGCGAGACGGCACTGTCGCCGCCGATCGACCACACCGCGCCGATCACCTTGCGCGGCCCGAGCGGCACGGTGACGATCGAGCCCGGCCGCAGGGTCATCCCCGGCGGGATCGCATAGGTGTAGGTCTGGTCGAGGGCAACCGGCGTCAGCACCTCCGCCACCGCCGGCGCACCGCCCATGGCGTCGATCAGGTCCATGGGGGGGAGACCGGGCGGGGGGTGGTGCCCGGGTGCTTTCGGGTGATGTCGGCGTATTTGGAAAGGCCGCGCCCCCTCATCCGGCCCTTCGGGCCACCTTCTCCCCGATGGGGAGAAGGGCACTGCGTGGCCGATTCCGAATGCCGGTGCATGTTTCCCGAGCAGGGACCAGGCTCCGGGTTACCCTTCTCCCCCCCGGGGAGAAGGTGGCCGGAAGGGCCGGATGAGGGGGCCGCAGCCCGTCCACCCGGCAGACCCTTGCCGAAATCCCCCCGCCGAACGGAGGGGACAACGCATGCGGACATCTCACCCTCCCTTCCCGTCACCGGACCCGTCCGGCCGAATCGGCATGACCCATTTCAGCGATTGCGCTAGGAGAAGGCAAACCCTCGCCACCGGAGATGGCCGCAGCATGACCGAGCAAGGCACCCCAGCCGCCGCCGAAGCCGGAGAGATCCTGGTGATCTCCTCCCATGTGGTGCGCGGGGCGGTGGGCGGCCGCGCCGGCTTCGCGTTCGAGCGGCTCGGGCGGCCGGTCTGGTTCCTGCCGACCGTGACGCTGGCCTACCATCCCGGCCACGGCCGCTCCACCCGCATCCTGCCCCCCGCCGACGCCTTCGCGGCCATGGCCGCCGACCTTGCCGCCGCCCCATGGCTGCCGCGCATCGCCGCCGTCGTCTCCGGCTATCTCGGCGAGGCCGGACAGGCGGAGGCGGTCGCCGGGCTCGTGCGCGCGGTCAAGGCCGCCAATCCGGCCGCACTCTACCTCTGCGATCCGGTGATCGGCGACCACGGCGGGCTCTATGTGCCCGAAGCGACCGCGCGCGCCGTGCGCGACACGCTGCTGCCGCTGGCCGACATCGCGACGCCCAACCTCACCGAACTTGCCTGGCTGACGGGCACGGCGGTGAACGATGCCACATCTGCGGCACTCGCCGCCCGCGCCCTCGGCCCGGCCCGGGTCGCCGTCACCTCGGTTCCCGGGATGATGCGCGGCAAGATCGGCACGCTGCTGGTGACGGAGACGGCGGCGATCATCGCCGAGAACCCGCTGGTCGACACCCGCATCCACGGCACCGGCGATCTCTTCGCCAATCTGCTGCTCGATCGGCTGCTGGCCGGCGCCTCGGACGAGACGGCGCTGGCCGGCGCCGTGGCCGCCACCTTCGAGGTGCTGGCCCGCTCGGCGCGGGAGGGCGCGGACGAGTTGCGGCTCGGCGCGCATCAGGCCAGCCTCGTGCGGCCGATGGCGCTGGTCGATGTACGGCGCCTCGCCGTCGGCCGAGCCGCGCGGTCATCATGAAAGGCAGAGCACGATGAGCGGAGAGGCATCATGAATCGCGTGGCCGGCGTCGACGGCTGCCCGGGCGGATGGTGCGTCGTTCTGGTCGATCCGGACGGCGTTCTTGCCCCCGAAGCGATGGTGCTGCCCCGCTTTACCGACATTCTCGCGCTCCAGCCGGCGCTGATTGCCGTCGACATGCCGATCGGCCTGCCCGACCGCGCCGGCCCGGGCGGACGCGGCGCGGAGGCGGCGGTGCGGCCGCTGCTCGGCGCGCGGCAATCCTCGGTCTTCTCCGTGCCGTCGCGCGAGGCCGTGGCTGCCACCGACTATGGCGAGGCCTGCGCCGCCGCGCTCGCCACCTCCGATCCGCCGCGCAAGGTGTCGCGGCAGGGGTTCCAACTGTTCCCGAAGATCCGCGAGATCGACGCCCTGCTGGTCGCGGACGTGGGCCTGCGCAGCCGCGTCTTCGAGGTCCATCCGGAGGTCGGCTTCTGGCGGCTGGCCGGCGGCAAAGCAATGACGCTGCCCAAGAAGGTCAAGAGCGCGTCGAACCTCGCCGGCCTCGACGAGCGCCGGGTGCTGCTGGAGGCCCACGGCCTGCCGCGCACGCTGCTGGACTCGCGCCCGCCGAAGGGCGCCGCTCGCGACGACCTCATCGACGCCTGCGTCTCCGCGCTGATCGGTCTGCGCATCCTGCGCGGCGAGGCCCAGCCCTTTCCGCCGGAGGTGGTCACCGACCGGCACGGGATTCGCATCGCGATCTGGGCTTGACCCGCAGCGGTTCCGGCGACGGTCTCGCATCGTGAGGGGTCCGGCGCAGCGACGCGACGGCGCAGGACCGCCATCTTGCCGCTGTCCGTGAAAATCCCTACACCTCCCCGCGGCGGCCGCGGCCGCCCGCATTACCAGCCGCGCACCGAGAGATCCCGAAATGAGCGAAGCCCTGCCTTCCGCCTTTCCCGACCGCCTGCTCTCCGGCTACAAGGCCTTTCGCGACACGCGATTTCCCACGGAACAGAGCCGGTTCCGCTGCCTTGCCGAGAGCGGCCAGCAACCCGAGGTGATGATCATCGGCTGCTGCGACAGCCGCGTCTCGCCGGAGGTCATCTTCGACGCCGGCCCCGGCGAGATCTTCGTCGTGCGCAACGTCGCCAACCTGATCCCGCCCTATCAGCCCGACCGCGTGCACCACGGCACCTCGGCGGCGCTGGAATTCGCCATCGTCGCACTGCGGGTCAAGCATGTGGTGGTGATGGGCCATGGCCGCTGCGGCGGCGTGCATGCCGCCCTCACCAATCCCGATCCGCTGACCACGACCGACTTCATCGGCCGCTGGATGTCGCTGGTGAAGGACGAGGCCGACCGGGTCCGCTCCGACGAGGCGATCGCCGAGGCCGACAAGCAGACGCAGCTGGAGCACGACGTGGTGCGCCGCTCGCTGAAGAACCTGATGACCTTCCCCTGCGTCCAGACCCGCACCTCGCGCGGCAACATGAAGCTGCACGGGGCGTGGTTCGACGTCGGTCTCGGGGAACTGCACGTGCTCGACCCGGAAACCGACGTCTTCGGCCCCTACACCGGCTGACCGGCCGCCGGTCCCGGCGTCGGAACCCCGAAGGTCACAGACCTTCGGGCGGATTGACGAAGGGACCGGTTGCCTCGCCGGCGTGCCAGCGGGCTTCCTGGGTCAGCGCCCAGTGCACCGAGGCAAAGGCGAGTTCCGCCCACGGGATCTCGTCCGGTGCAAACAGCGCCACCTCGAGGCTTTCCTCGCCGGGCGCAAATCCGCCGGAAAGGCCGGCGCGGTAGATCAGCTGGACCTGGCTGATGCGCGGGATGGTGTAGACCGCGAGCAGGTCGCGGATCTCGATCTCGGCCAGCGCCTCCTCGCGCGCCTCGCGCCGGGCGCCGCCCTCCGGCGTCTCGCCCAGTTCCATGAAGCCGGCCGGCAGGGTCCACAGCCCGTGCGAAGGCTCGATCGCCCGGCGGCAGAGCAGCACCTTCTCCCCGACCCGTACCACCGAGCCGACCACGATCTTGGGATTTTCATAGGCCACGAAGCCGCAGCGGGCGCAGACGTCGCGCACCACGCTGTCGCCCGGCGGCACGCGGCGCTCGAAGTCGGGCACCGCCGGAGAAGGATCGCCGTCCGACCGGCTCATGAGCCCGCGGCCGGCGCGGTGCCGGGGCCAGCGGCCGGAACCGCCAGCGGCACCTTCGCCTTCTCGATCTCCGGATCGAGCCGGCCGGTGATGCCCTCCGGCGACAGCGGCCCGATGAACTTGAAGCGGATGTTGCCGGCCGCATCGACCACGAAGGTCTCCGGCACGCCGTAGACGCCGAAGTCGATGCCGGTGCGCCCGGTCCGGTCGGAGCCGACGGCGGCAAACGGATTGCCGAGCCCGGCGAGGAAATCGACCGCGTTGCCCGGCTCGTCCTTGTAGTCGATGCCGACGAGGCGGATGTCGTCCCGCTTGGCAAGCTCCATCAGCAGCGGATGCTCGTCGCGGCAAGGCACGCACCACGAGCCCCAGACGTTGACCAGCGTGACCTTGCCCTCCGGCGCGGCGACGAGATCGCCGGTGGAGAGCCCCGGCACCGGCGCGCCGTTGCGCGTCAGTCCCTCGACGGGCGGCAGGTCGAAGGCCGGCACCTTGCGCCCGATCAGCGCCGACGGGATTTCCGACGGATCGCCCGAGAACAGCTGGTGCAGGAACACCGCCGACAGGGCGAGGAACAGCACCAGCGGCAGGAACACGACGACGCCCGGTCCGCGCCGGCGGGCGGGCCCGGTGGTCCCGGTTTCCGCAGGCCCGGCGGTCTCGCTGGTCTTCGGGGGCTCGGATCCGCTCATGAGGTGGCCTCTCGGTCAGCGGCTGTCTGCGCGGCGGACGCGGCCGGCGCCACGGCGGCGCGCGCGGCCGAGCGGCGGCGCAGGCCGCGTGCCTCAAGGTCGGCAAGCCGGCGCTTCTGGGCGCGGTGGTCGGCGATCACCCAGACGATCAGGCCGGCGATCACCGCGACGGTGATCCCGTAGGAGGCGAGAATGAAGCCGGCATGCGGCCCGAGGCTCTCGGTCATGCGACGCCTCCCGCGGCGGCAAGGCCGAGGCTGCGCACGCGGCGGCGCAGGATCTCGTTGCGCATCGCCATCAGATGCAGCGTCAGCATCAGGGCGGTGAAGGCGAGCGCCATCACCAGCAGCGGCCACAGCATCGAGCCGTCGATGGTCGGCCCGTCCATGCGGAACACGCTCGCCGGCTGGTGCAGCGTGTTCCACCAGTCGACCGAGAACTTGATGATCGGCAGGTTGACCGAGCCGACGAGGATCAGGATCGCCGCAAGCTTGGCCGCGCGGGTCGGCTCCTCCACGGTGCGCCACAGCGCCAGCAGGCCGAGATACATGATGAACAGGATCAGCACCGAGGTGAGCCGGGCGTCCCAGATCCACCAGGTGCCCCACATCGGCTTGCCCCACAGCGAGCCGGTGACGAGGGCGAGGAAGGTGAAGGCGGCGCCGATCGGCGCGGCCGCCCGCGCCGCCACATCGGCGAGCGGATGGCGCCAGACGAGGGTCCCGAGCGCCGAGACCGTCATCAGCCCGTAGGTGAACATCGACAGCCACGCCGCCGGCACGTGGATGAACATGATCTTGACCGTCTCGCCCTGCTGGTAGTCCGGCGGGGCGAGCACGAGGGCGCCGTAGAGGCCGACCGCGAACAGGGCCAGCGTCAGGCCGACAAGGACCGGCAGGGCCTTCGCGGTGAAGGCCAGGAAACGGGTCGGATTGGCAAGGTCGGTGACGGACTTGAGCATGCCCCCGCTTTTACGCGCACGGGCGTTCCGCTGCAATCGGCTGTCGCGCCGTGCGGCGAAGGGCGGCGATCAGAGAGTCGTGAGCCTTCAGTCCAGTCCGGCGCGCAGCGCCGCGGCGGCGGCAAAGGGGGCAAGCGCGAGGCAGGCGAGCGACATCGCCGAAAGCAGCAGGAAGGGCGTCAGGAACGACGCGCCCTCCACCGCGGCAGCACCCGCGGCCGAGACGCCGAAGATCAGCACCGGGATGGTGAAGGGCAGGACGAGGATGGCGAGCAGCAGCCCGCCGCGCCGCAGACTCACCGTCAGTCCCGCGCCGATCGCGCCCAGCAGCGTCAGCGCCGGGGTGCCCACCGCCAGCGTCGCCATGGTGGCGAGGATCGCCTTCGGCTCCAGCGCGAGGAACAGGGCGAAGAAGGGCGTCGCCAGCACCAGCGGCAGGCCCGTCGCCGTCCAGTGGGCGAGGCATTTCACCACGACCACCAGTTCGAGCGGCCGGCCGGACATGACGAGCAGGTCGAGCGCCCCGTCGTCGCGGTCGGCCTCGAACAGACGGTCGAGGCCGAGCAGGCTGGCCAGCAGCGCGCCGAGCCACAGCACCGCCGGCCCGATCCGCGACAGGAGGTTCAGATCCGGCCCGACCGCGAAGGGAAACACGGTGACGACGATCAGGAAGAACAGCACCCCCATCATCGCCCCGCCGCCGATGCGCACGGCAAGGCGCATGTCGCGCAGGAACAGGGCCGTGAGCGCGCTCATGCCGGCATCCCGTCGGAGAAGTCGTCCGCGTCCGGCGGCGGCGCCGGCGCGAGCCGCAGTTCGGCGGCGTCCGGCACGTCGATCGGCAGGTGGGTGGCGGCGAGGATCAGGCCGCCGCCGTCCACATGGCGGCGCATCAGGCCGGTAAGGCGGGCCTCCGAGGCGCGGTCGAGCGCCGAGGTCGGCTCGTCCATCAGCCACACCGGCCGGCGCACAACCAGCAGCCGGGCGATCGACAGGCGCCGGCGCTGGCCGGCCGACAGCAGGCCAGCCGGCAGGTCGGCAAGGTCGAGCAGGCCGGCGGCGTCGAGCGCGGCGTCGATGGAGAGGTCGCCGAGGCCACGGTTGCGGCCGGCGGCGGGCGGGGCAAGGAAGTCGCGCCAGAAGGCAAGATTCTCGGCGACGGTGAGCGCCGACTTGATCGCGTCGCGATGGCCGAGATAGTGGCAGGCGGCGGCCGCCTCCGCACCCTCGGCCACGCCGTCGGCAAAGCCGAGGCGGATCCGCCCGCTGTCCACGGCCGCAAGGCCCGCGACCGCGCGCAGCAGCGTCGACTTGCCGACCCCGTTCGGCCCGGTGACGACCAGCGCGGCGCCGGCTTCGCCCCGGGGCGCCAGCGCGAAGGCCACCGCCTCCAGCACCCGCCGCCCGCCGCGCACGACGGTGAGATCCTCGACCACCAGGCCGTTGGCGCGCGCGGGATCCGCCGCGGACACGGATGCCGTCATGCCGCCCTGCCCCCGGCTGTCGTCGTCCGCCCTGCCGCCACGATCGGTCCGCTCCCGTTTCGAGGCGCCTGCTTAGCAAATCGCCCGGCACCGGTCGAGGCGCACGCGGGTCGCCGCGGGCCGCGCACCCGTCGCAGGCGCGAGGCAGGAGACACCTTTGACATGACGATCCGGCGAGAGATTTTTTCCTCGGGCGCGAAAAATGACGTCCCGAGCCCGTTTCAAAGCCCGCGCCGTCTGGCACTGCACTGCAAAATTTCCTATAAGCCAAGGAACGATCCACCGGCTGCCGACGCCAGGACCGCTCCTTGAGATCCGCGCCCGCCCGGCGGGCCCCGCCAAGCGGATCACGCGGCCGGTTCCGTCCTCCGCCGCCGCCACATCAGGGAAAACCCAGCCGTGACAAAGTCGCTCGACAGCTTCAAGTGCCGCAAAGAGCTGAAGGTAGGGGACAAGACCTACACCTACTTCAGCCTTCCCGACGCCGAGGCCAACGGCCTTGCCGGGATTTCGGCGCTTCCCTTCTCGCTGAAGGTGCTGCTCGAGAACCTGCTGCGCTTCGAGGACGGCCGCACGGTCACCGCCGACCACATCCGCGCCGTCGCCGCCTGGATCGACAACAAGGGCAAGGTCGACGAGGAAATCGCCTATCGCCCGGCCCGCGTGCTGATGCAGGACTTCACCGGCGTGCCGGCGGTGGTCGATCTCGCCGCCATGCGCGACGGCATGGCGACGCTGGGCGGCGATCTGGAGAAGATCAACCCGCTGGTGCCGGTCGATCTCGTGATCGATCACTCGGTGGTGGTCGACTTCTTCGGCTCCGCCTCGGCCCTGTCGCAGAATGTCGCCCGCGAATACGAGCAGAACGGCGAGCGCTACAACTTCCTGAAGTGGGGCCAGAACGCCTTCGACAACTTCCGCGTCGTGCCGCCGGGCACGGGCATCTGCCATCAGGTCAACCTCGAATACCTCGCCCAGACCGTCTGGACCAAGGACGAGGACGGCGAGACCGTCGCCTATCCCGACACCTGCGTCGGCACCGACAGCCACACGACCATGGTCAACGGTCTGGCCGTGCTCGGCTGGGGCGTCGGCGGCATCGAGGCCGAGGCGGCCATGCTCGGCCAGCCGGTGTCGATGCTGATCCCCGAAGTGATCGGCTTCCGTCTCGACGGCCGGCTCAACGAGGGCGTCACCGCCACCGATCTGGTGCTCACCGTCACCCAGATGCTGCGCAAGAAGGGCGTCGTCGGCAAGTTCGTCGAGTTCTTCGGCCCCGGCCTCGAGAATCTCTCGCTCGCCGACCGCGCCACCATCGCCAACATGGGCCCGGAATACGGCGCCACCTGCGGCTTCTTCCCCGTGGACGCCGAGACGATCCGCTATCTTGGCTTCTCCGGCCGCGCCGACGACCGGATCGCCCTCGTCGAGGCCTATTCGAAGGCGCAGGAGATGTTCCGCACCTCCGAGTCCGCCGATCCGGTGTTCACCGACACCCTCGACCTCGACCTCTCCACCGTCGTGCCGTCGCTCGCCGGCCCCAAGCGCCCCGAGGGCCGGGTGTCGCTGACCGACGCCAAGGCCGGCTTCACCGCCGCCATGGAGACCGAATACAAGAAGGCGGCCGACATCGCCGCCCGCTATCCGGTGGAAGGCAAGAACTTCGACATCGGCCACGGCGACGTGGTGATCGCGGCGATCACCTCCTGCACCAACACCTCCAATCCGTCGGTGCTGATCGCGGCCGGCCTGCTCGCCCGCAACGCCCTGGCCAAGGGCCTCACCACCAAGCCGTGGGTGAAGACCTCGCTGGCGCCCGGCAGCCAAGTGGTTGCCGAATATCTCGCTCGCGCCGATCTGCAGAAGGATCTCGACGCGCTCGGCTTCAACCTCGTCGGCTTCGGCTGCACCACCTGCATCGGCAACTCCGGCCCGCTGCCCGAAGCGATCTCCAAGTCGATCAACGACAACGGCATCGTCGCCGCCGCCGTGCTCTCGGGCAACCGCAACTTCGAGGGCCGCGTCTCGCCGGACGTGCAGGCGAACTACCTCGCCTCGCCGCCGCTGGTGGTCGCCTATGCGCTGGCCGGCAGCGTGCAGAAGGATCTCTCGACCGATCCGCTCGGCATCGGCAGCGACGGCAACCCGGTCTATCTGAAGGACATCTGGCCCTCGAACCACGAGGTGGCCGATTTCGTCTCCACCTACATCACCGGCGAGATGTACCGCTCCAAATATGCCGACGTGTTCAAGGGCGACGAGAACTGGCAGGCGGTCGAGACCAGCACCGGCCAGACCTACGAGTGGGACCCGGGCTCCACCTACGTGCAGAACCCGCCCTATTTCGACGGCATCACGATGGAGCCCAAGCCCGTGACCGACATCGTCGGCGCACGCATCCTCGGCCTGTTCGGCGACAAGATCACCACCGACCACATCTCGCCGGCCGGCAGCATCAAGGCGGCGAGCCCCGCCGGCCAGTATCTGACCGAGCATCAGGTCCGCCCCGC
Organism: Methylobrevis pamukkalensis; assembly: GCF_001720135.1. Classification (GTDB taxonomy): domain Bacteria; phylum Pseudomonadota; class Alphaproteobacteria; order Rhizobiales; family Pleomorphomonadaceae; genus Methylobrevis; species Methylobrevis pamukkalensis. The sequence goes on along the minus strand of NZ_MCRJ01000001.1, from coordinate 2,921 downwards.
CGACTTCAACCAGTATGGCACCCGCCGCGGCAACCACGAGATCATGATGCGCGGCACCTTCGCCAACATCCGCATCAAGAACCTGATGGTGAAGGACGAGGCCGGCAACCAGGTCGAGGGCGGCTGGACCCTGCACCAGCCTTCGGGCGACAGGATGTTCATCTACGACGCCGCCATGCGCTACGCCGACGAGGGCGTGCCGCTGGTGGTGTTCGCCGGCGTCGAATACGGCAACGGCTCCTCGCGCGACTGGGCGGCCAAGGGCACCAAGCTGCTGGGCGTCAAGGCGGTGATCGCGCAGTCCTACGAGCGCATCCACCGCTCCAACCTCGTCGGCATGGGCATCCTGCCGCTGACCTTCCTCGACGGCACCTCCTGGGCCAGCCTCGGCATGACCGGCGCCGAGAGCGTCACCATCAAGGGCATCACCGAGGTGAAGCCGCGCCAGATGATGGAAGCCGAGATCACCTATGCCGACGGCACGGTGAAGTCGGTGCCGCTTCTCTGCCGCATCGATACGCTGGACGAGCTCGACTACTACAAGAACGGCGGCATCCTGCACTACGTGCTGCGCCAGCTCGCGGCCTGATCGACGCCGATCGTCCTTCGACATCACGACGGCCGCGGGCATTGCCTGCGGCCGTTGTCGTTTGGGCCGGGCCTCAGGCCAGTGTTTCCGCGATCCATGCGCTGCACATGTGACAGGCAGCAAATGACGAAAAAGAGGGCTTCGCGACACGCCGAATCAGCGCTAGGCTTTCGGTGTCGTCAACGTATCGAAAGGAGGTGATCCAGTGTCTCATTGTTCGTATCCGCAGGTGCTGGTCATCGCGGTTGACACGTTCGCCTCTCGCGAGCGTGCCGTCTGAGCGATTTCCCCGCATCACTGCGGTCGGCAATGGAAGGGCTGCCCGACGACGGGCGGCCCTTCTTGCGTTTTGAAATGATCCCGTCACAGTGACGATCTGCCGGCGCACCACCACGGAGAAAGTCGGATTTCCGGTGATCGCTCTTCCATGATGCCCCTCGCGCGCCTGTCCGGCCTGCTTCTGATCCTGCTGCTTGCGGCCGGGCTGGGCTTTGCCGGCGAGGTGGTCGACGCCGTCCGCGTGCTGAAGGCGGAGCGGCGGCTGGAGCTTCTGCGCGGCACCGACGTCGTCAGATCCTACCCCGTCGTGCTCGGCGGCGATCCGATCGGCCACAAGCGCCGCGAGGGGGACGGCCGGACGCCGGAAGGCCGCTACATCCTCGACTGGCGCAACGCGGAGAGCGCCTACCATCGCTCGATCCACGTCTCCTATCCGGACGCCCGGGACGTCGCCGCGGCGCGATCGCGCGGTGAAGATCCCGGCGGCATGATCATGATCCACGGCCAGCGCAACGGCTTCGGCTGGGCCGGCGGCCTGCTCCAGAGCTTCGACTGGACCGACGGCTGCATCGCGGTGACCAATGCCGAGATGGACGAGATCTGGAATCTGGTGCGCGATGGCACCCCGATCGAGATCCTGCCCTGACGACAGGCTTCTTTTCGGGCGCCGCCGGGATTATATCGGATGACTTACGCTGGAAGATCGGGAGCCTGCAGGTGACCACCGTCCCCTACGCCAAGATGAACGGCATCGGCAACGAGATCGTCGTGCTGGATCTGCGCGCCGGCGGCGTCACCGTCACGCCCGAGGCGGCGCGTGCCATCGGCGCGACGCCGGGCGCGCATTTCGACCAGCTGATGGTGCTCTATCCGCCGCGCGCCGCCGGCCTCGACGCGACGATGAAGATCTTCAACATCGACGGCTCGCTCTCGGCCGCCTGCGGCAACGGCACGCGCTGCGTCGGCCTGCTGCTGATGGCGGCGGAGGCGAAGTCCTCGCTGCTGCTGCAGTCCGATGCCGGATTGCTCACCGTCAAGGATGCCGGCGACGGGATGATCTCCGTCGACATGGGCAAGCCGAAGTTCGGCTGGGCCGACATTCCGCTCGCCGAGCCCTTCCAGGACACCCGCTACATCGAGTTGCAGATCGGGCCGATCGACCGGCCGGTGCTGCACTCGCCCTCGGTCGTCAATGTCGGCAATCCGCACGCGATCTTCTGGGTCGACGACGTTACCGCCCACGATCTCGGCCGCTTCGGGCCGATGCTGGAAAACCACCCGATCTTTCCCGAGCGCGCCAACATCTCGCTGGCAGAGGTTCTCTCGCCGGACCACGTGCGGGTCAAGGTCTGGGAGCGCGGCGCCGGGCTGACGCAGGCCTGCGGCTCGGCGGCCTGCGCCGTCGCCGTCGCGGCGGCCCGCACCAGGCGCACCGGACGCCACGTCCGCATCTCGCTGCCGGGCGGCGACCTCGTGATCGACTGGCGCGACGACGACCGGATCGTCATGACCGGTCCGGCGGAACTGGAGCATGTCGGCGAGCTGCCGGCGGCGATCTTTGCGGGCGTCGCGGCGGCGTGAGGCTGCCTCAAATCTTCCTGCGTCTCTCCAGCATGCATGAGTCACGTCCTTCTCGCCTTTGACGCGGATTTGCCGGATGACCACACGGATCGTTCTGGGCGAGGAGTTCGATGAGGTGCTTCTCAAGCGCGTTGGCAAGGCTCTGCGCAGCCTTGGAGGTGAAGTGCTGGACCACCAGTGGGGAATGGGCGGATCTCAGGAAATCTCGACGTGGCAGGTGCGTGTCGCTGACAGCGTTCTGACGATCGAAAACCGAACCTACATGGGTCTTTCCATCGAAGGGGATGACCAGTTGGTAGTGCGACTTGCCGCGATGGTTCAAGAAAGACCCGGACGGTTGGCAGCCTGGCGCCAGGCAGTGTGGACGTGGTTTGCCACGCGGATTTTACAGCGCTAGGGGCGTCTGAAAGTGCGTGGGCCGAAAGTCATCTCCAGCCGATCGTCGGGACGCGGCGCAAGTCCCCTCTCCCCT